>JAOPZJ010000406.1 GCA_025964155.1 Solirubrobacterales bacterium | reverse complement strand
ACCGTGGTCCGCGACAACGGCACCGCCGGAACGGCGAGCTTCTACTCCGACTCCCTCGTCCTCGCCCAACCCGCCTACGACGCCAACCGCGACGGACAGCTCTGGGTACGCGCCACCGCAACCGCCCAAGGCAAGACACGCACCGTTGTGGCGCTCGTCCGCGCCGAGCAACAAGAAGAGGACATCCCCCACGGCGCCCTCATCAGCGGCCGCCTAGAAATCTCCAACAACGGCAACAAAATCATGATCGACGGGTCAGCGGGCGGTGGCCTGCCGACGGCCGTCGTCCGCTGCACGCCGGCGCTCCTGGAGCTCTCGCCGTGCCTCGGGCATGGCCTCGTGGGCTCGATCACCAGCTTCCTGAGCTCCCTCGGACGTCAGCTGTCACCCAACCTGGTGACGTACGGGTATCCCGGCGGCCCGGCGATGACCGCCGAGGCCCGGGCACGGTTGAAGGCGACAGCGATCGCGAACGGGACGTACTACACCAGCTGTCCGGCGACGCTCACCGGCGCGATGGTCTACATCGAAGCGGGCAACTGCAGCTACACCAGCAATTCCGTGTTCAACACCCCCGCCGCACCCGGCATGGTGCTCATGGCCACCGGAACGCTGTACCTCGGCGGCACCGTCGAGTTCAACGGGGTGATCTATCACGCCAACACGACCAACTCCTCGGCCGACCTCGTCCAGACCCAGGGCAACGCGCAGGTCGCCGGCGGGGTCCTCGTCGACGGCGCCGGCACCACCGTCGTCGGCTCGTCCAAGCTCAACATCCAGCTGGACCTCAACGCATTCCGCGCTGTCAAGAGCTACGGCTCGGCCGGAGTGATCCAGAACACCTGGCGGGAGATCCGGGGCAGCTGAGGGCTGGGCGCGGAAGCTCTACGGTGAATCCATGACCACCATTCCCACCCGCACCCTCGGCCGCCACGACGGTGGCCTCGACGTCTCCGCCCTCGGACTCGGCTGCATGGGCATGTCCGACTTCTACGGCGACCGGGACGACGCGCGCTCGATCGCGACGATCCACCGGGCGCTGGACCTCGGCGTGTTCTTCCTGGACACGTCGGACATGTACGGCCCGCACAAGAACGAGATCCTCGTCGGCGAGGCGATCGCCGACCGTCGCGACGAGATTGTCCTCGCGACGAAGTTCGGCGTCAGCCGTGACCCCAGCGACCCGACGAAGCGCTCCGTCAACGGCCGCCCCGAGTACGTCCACGCGGCGTGCGAGGCATCGCTGAAGCGCCTCGGCGTCGACTACATCGACCTCTACTACCAGCACCGCGTGGACCCGAACGTCCCGATCGAGGAGACCGTCGGCGCGATGGCCGAGCTCGTGTCCGCCGGCAAGGTCCGCCACCTCGGCCTGTCGGAGGCCGCCCCGGACACCATCCGCCGCGCGCACGCCACCCACCCGATCACGGCGCTGCAGACCGAGTACTCGCTCTGGTCGCGGGACGTCGAGGACGAGATCCTGCCGACGCTCCGCGAGCTCGGCATCGGCCTGGTCCCGTACTCGCCGCTCGGCCGCGGCTTCCTGTCGGGCGCGATCAGGTCGATAGAGGATCTGGATCCGGGCGACTACCGGCGCGTGAACCCGCGCTTCGCCGGCGAGAACTTCGCGAAGAACCTTGCGGTGGTCGACGTCATCAGGGAGATCGCCGAGGAGAAGGGCGCCACGCCATCCCAGCTGGCGCTCGCCTGGGTGCTGGGCCAGGGCGACGATGTCGTCCCCATTCCCGGCACGACCCGTGCCGAGCGCGTGGAGGAGAACGCGGCGGCCGTGGAGCTGACGCTCGACGCGTCCGACCTGGAGCGCATCGCCGCGGCGATGCCGACGGTCGCCGGCGACCGCTACGACGCGGGCGGCATGGCCGGCGTCAACCTCTAGGACGCCCGTCGTGGTGGCGGCCGCCCGGTGCCGCCACCACGAGCGGGTGCACCGCACCGAGGCACTAGGCTCCTCTCCATGCCTCTCGTCCCCACCGTCGTCGAGCGCACCGCGCGCGGTGACCGCGAGTACGACCTGTACTCGCGGCTGCTGAACAACCGCATCATCTTCCTCGGCTCGGCGGTGGACGATCAGGTCGCCAACCTCGTGGTGGCGCAGCTCCTGCACCTGGAGTCCGCCGACCCCGAGAAGGACATCGCGATCTACATTAACTCGCCGGGCGGCTCGATCTACGCGGGCCTGGCCGTCTACGACACGATGCAGTTCATCAAGCCGGACGTCTCGACGATCTGCTGCGGTATCGCCATGTCGATGGGCTCGCTGCTGCTGGCCGGCGGCGCACCCGGCAAGCGGATGGCACTGCCGAACTCACGGATCCTCATCCACCAACCGTCGTCCCCCGGCTTCGAGGGCCAGGCGACGGACATCGAGATCCACGCCCAGGAGATCCTCAAGACGCGCGCGCGGATCGACGAGATCTACGCCCGCCATTGCAACAAGCCGGTCGAGGAAGTCCACGTGGACATGGAGCGCGACCGCTTCTTCTCCTCCGCTCAGGCCGTCCAGTACGGGCTGATCGATCGAGTCCTCGAGACGCACTAGGCGTCCGCGCGGGCTGATCCGGGCGCGGATCGTGGATGCCTGACGCCGCGCCCATCGCGCAGGAGTGCGCCAGCACTTCAAGCGATCGGGCGTGGCGTCAGGCGCCGCGAGACGCCCTCGGATCAACCCGCGCCGCTACCCCAGGCCGTAGAGGGCGCCGTACTTGGCGCGCAGCTGGTCCAGGAACGGCTGGGCGTCCAGCTCCGAGCCCGTGATGTTCATGAGCAGCTCGCTCGGGGTGAAAAGGCGCCCATGGCGGTGGACGTGCTCGCGCAGCCACTCGCGCAGCGCGGTGGTGTCACCGCGGGCAAGGTCCTCGTCGAGCGTCGGCAGCTCCCGGCGGATGACGGTCCACAGCTGCGCGGCGACGATGTTGCCGATCGCGTAGGTCGGGAAGTAGCCGAGCTCCCCGTAGGCCCAGTGGATGTCCTGCAGCACGCCGACCTTGTCGGAGGCCACGTCGAGCCCCAGCAGCTCCTTCGTCTTCGCGTTCCAGGCGGCGGGGAGGTCGGCGACCGCGAGCGTCCCCTCCATGAGCGCGACCTCAAGCTCGAAACGCAAGATGACGTGGAGCGAGTACGTCGCCTCGTCGGCCTCCACGCGGATCGGCGACGGGCGCACCGTGTTGATCGCGCGCAGGAACGCGGGCAGGTCGTCCCCGCCCAGCGCCCGCGCGCCGAACGCCTCCAGCAGCCGCGGGTGCCAGTGCGTCCAGAACGCCTCCGACCGCCCCACGAGGTTCTCCCACAGCCGGGACTGGGACTCGTGGATGCCCAGCGAGACACCCGTCCCCACGGTCGTGCGGGCCAGCGCGGGGTCGGTCTGGCGCTCGTAGAGGCCGTGTCCGACCTCATGCATGACGGCGAAGAGGCCCGTGAGCGTCCGCTCGTCGTAGCGTGCGGTCACGCGGATGTCGGCGAGACCGAGGGACTGGGCGAAGGGATGGACCGCCAGGTCCAGGCGCCAGTGCTCGTCCTCGAACCCCTGGGCCCTTGCGATCTCAAGCGCCAGGTCGCGCTGCCGGTCGACCGGGAACGGACCGGGCAGCGTCGGCGGGGCGGGCCGGGCGGCGATCTCCTGGATCAGCGGGACCAGGCCGTCGCGCAGCTGGGCGAAGACGGTCTGGACGCGTTCGGTCGTGAGGTCCGGCTCGAAGGCGTGCAGCAGCGCGTCGTAGGGGTGCGCGGCCTCGGGGAAGCACCCGGCCAGTTCCTGGCGCAGCTCCACGTGGTGCGCCAGCGCCGCCTGGAAGGGCCCGAAGTCGTCGGCCGCCCGCGCCTCGTGCCAGGCGACCTGCGCGGCGGCCGTATGGCGGGCGATGTCGCCGACGAGGCGGTCGGGCACGCGCCGGGCGCGGTCCGCGTCGCGGTCCACCGCGGCGACGATGCGCGCATCGGTCTCCTGGAGGTCCGGGGTCTGCTGCAGGCCGTCCAGCAGCGTCGCGAGCCCCGGATCCGTCAGGCGCGCGTGCGCCAGGCGCCCGAGCGTCGCGAGGACCTCCCCGCGCCCGGCCGCGCCGCCGGGCGGCATGTACGTCTGCTCGTCCCAGCCGGCCAGCGAGGCGGCCTGCGTCAGGTCGTCGAGCTCGCCGAGGCGCTCGCGCAGCGTGGTGAGGGAGGCGGTGGGCTTAGATGGCTTCTTAGGCGACGGCATGTTCGATGCTCCCCAGGGATTCGATCTCGATCCGGATGACGTCGCCGGACTGCAGGAAGACGCGCGGGTCCATCGCCATGCCGACACCGCTCGGGGTGCCGGTCGCGATGAGATCCCCGGGCATGAGCGTGCAGGTCTCGGAGATGAAGGTGACGAGCTCGGGGATCGAGAAGATGAGGTCGTTCGTCCGCGCGTCCTGGCGCAGCTCGCCGTTGACCCAGGTCTGCAGCCGGAGATCCTCGGGGTCTCCGACCTCGTCGGCGGTCGTGATCCACGGCCCGTAGGGACAGCTCGTGTCAAAGCCCTTGGCGCGCGTCCACTGCGGCTCGCGTGCCTGCAGGTCGCGGGCCGAGACGTCATCGCAGACGACGTATCCGGCGACCTCACCGCCGGCGCCCATGACCACCCCGAGCTCGCCCTCGTAGTCCAGGCGCCGGACCACCGGCGGGCACACGACGGGGCCGCCAGGCGGCGCCGCACTGGACGGCAGCATGAGGAAGACGATCGGCACCTCCGGGGTCTTGGCGCCCTGCTCCGCGGCGTGCGCGGCGTAGTTCAGGCCGATGCCGAAGATCGCCCGGGGCTGAGGGACCGGCGCCAGCAGCGTGACGTCGGCGAGCGGGTGCGACGCGCCGGTCGCCGGCGTGCGATCGCCGCTCGTCAGGCGGTCGAGCACGGACGTGCCGTCGGCGAAGGCGACGACGGCGTCCCCGACGACCTCACCGCCGGTCGGGATCTGCGCACCGGGCGCCAGGAAGGTGGCGAGCTTCATGAGGACGCAGGCTAGTGGTCCGGCCGCGGCGGTGACGATCGCCGCGGCCGACCCGGCGGCGAAGCCGATCCTGACCGCGACCAACTCCGACGGCAGGGTGCTGGAGCTCATGGACGGCGCCGCGGGTTCGACCGTCCAGGGTCTGGATCTGCGCGCCACGAATTGCACCTGCAGCCCACCTCACCCGCCCGCAGCCGCACCTGACGCTGGCCCGTTACGCCGCCAAGGCGTTCACCTTCAGGCTCGACGAGGCCGCCGCAGTACGCATCGCATAGGTCGACCAGGGCGCGGGGCGGCCGCTCGCGCTCAGTCCCCGCCGGCCAGGCCCTGCAGGACGGCGCGGACCGCGGCGTCGCGCTCCCGCGCCTCCTCGTCGAGCCACGACCACTGCACCCCGTCGGCGATGACGAAGCGCGGGGTCGTGTGGTCCTGCACGCGGTGCACGTCGATCGCCACCGCGGTGATGCCTTCGGCGCCGGCGGGCGCGTCGGCCACGACGCTCGCGCGCCCGTGCAACGTGACCGCGACGTTCCCGGCAGCCAGGAGGGCGAGGGCACAGCGCGGCTCGTCACGCAGCGCCTGAAGCGTGGCCCGTTGCCGCCCGAGCGCGAACAGCAGCCGCGTGTCGGACGTGCGCAGCGCCGTGGAGATCGGGATCGAGCCCGGCGCACCGTCAGCGCCCGCGGTGGCCAGCAGCGCGACGGTGCCGGCGGGCCAGTGCGGGATCACGACCTGTCCCATGGGAATCCGGCGTGGCTGGTTACGCGCCCGGCCCGCGGAGGAGGTCCAGCACGGCGTAGAGGATGTTGCTGGCAGCGGTGACCGTTTCGATCGGCAGCGGGTGCGCGCTCGGTTCGCCGACGGCGTTGATCGTCTCGTCGAGGTTGGCGACGGCGTCGTCCAGGGCCTTCGCCGCGTCCCGGCCTGCGGTGGCGTCGGCGGTCAGGGTGTCCAGCGTCGCTGCCTGTCGGCGCGTGACGACGGCCAGGCGGGCCGGGTCCGCCGGCCGTGCGGCGGTGATGAGCGCGACGGTGGCGTCGAGCGAGTCCGCCGTCGCCCGCAGGTCGGCAATGAGGAAATTCAGGTCGGTCCGTACGGCACGCAGCTGGTCGCGGAGCGCCTGGTTGTCGGCCGCGGGGTTCGCCGGGTCCAGGACGCTCATGGGGTCGGTCGTCAGCCGCTTCGTCGCGTCCAGCGCGCGCGTCACGCCGGCGGTGACGGTCGAGCGCTGGCTGTCCATCCGGGCGAACGACGGGGTGGCCGCGCGGCGCGTGACGCGCAGGATCGTGCTGCGCGGACGCGTGGTGATGCGGGCGACGGTGGCGCTGACGCGGTCGCCCACGCGCAGGTCGGCGGGCTTGATGCGGGCGTTCACGGTGCGGATGCCGCCCGCGCTCGGGACCACGACACGCGCGACCGCGGCCCCGGCAGTGCGCTCCCCGGACGACGACAGCAGCACCGGGACGACGACGTTCTTGGCCGCCGTCGTCGGGCGCCCGACGACCGTCCCGTTCAGTGTCGCGGCGCTAGCGGACTGCGAGGCGAGACAGGCGGCGCACGCCGTGGCGGCCACCGTGGTGGTCAGGACCTTCCGTGCTGCGTTCATGGCGCCTCCCCTGGCTCCGCAGTGTGAGCCGTAGTTATACCGCGGGGTTCAGGCGGCGCGCTGCACCCGGAGCGTCGGGCGCTTACGGGTACGGCCGGTGACGGCGTGCGCCTCGATGAACTCCGCGAGGTCGGCGGGCCGCTCGCGCTGCGGGTGGTGGCCCATGCCGGGCCAGACCTCGGCGTGCGCCTGAGGGAGTGCCTTGAGCAGGGCCGGCAGGTGATCGGGGTTGACGAGCCCGTCGTGCTCACCCCACAGTGCGGCGACGGGACCGTGGAAGGCGACCTGGCGACCGGTGAACCCGCGCGAGGACCGGCCGGCGGCGGCGATCGCCTCGACGGCCATGCGGACGCCGGGGCCGGAGCTGAAGGCGCGCCGGCGCACCCGGTCCATGAGGTCCTTGGACGGCAGGCGGCGATGGGCGACGAAGGTGGCGTACGCGGCGGTGACCGTCAGCGGGTTCACGAGCGCCAGCGGCAGCGCGGCCTCCGTGATGTTCTTGACGATCGGCAGGCTCACGGCCTCGGCGATGCGGATATTGCCGAAGCCCGCCGGCGCGAGCAGGGCGAGCGCCCAGACCTTGTCGGTGCGCTCGGCGACCGCGGTCGCCACCGCGCCACCGAGCGAGTGCCCGACGAGCGTGCAGCCATCCACGTCGAGCTGGTCCAGCGCCTCGACAATCGCCTCGGCGTACGCGCTGACCCGCGGGCGCGAGGGCAGGCTTGAGGCCCCGAAGCCCGGCAGATCCAGGGCGTAACAGGGACGGTGGGTATCGCGTGCGACCTCTGCCCAGCCCTCGGAGTCGTCGAAGAGCCCGTGCAGGAGGACCAGCGGGCGGCCGGTCCCCGTCCAACAGCGCACCCGGACACGCCGCCCGGAGGAGATCACCAGGTCACGGATTTCAGCGGCGCGAAGGGCGGTGTGGAGCATCCTGTCTCGTTCGTCGGCACATCGGGTCGGATAACTTTAGAGCGATTTTCGTGCAATCTACCGGCGTCGGTGGACGCGGCCCCATCGACGCTACGGTCCGAGCCGCGAGCGCCGATAGGTTCCTGCCCGATATGCGATAGGACCCTGCGATCGGTTTCCTGACCACCATGCGTCGACCCCACCGGACACACCGTCTACTCCTGCTGTCTTGCGCCATCCTTACGGTTGCGCCGGTCGGAGCACAAGCGGCAACCCCCGCCGGCTGGCCCTTCGACCGTTTGCAGCTGGGCATGCGGGACGACGAAGGTGGAGCAGCGGCGCTCCGCCTTCAGACCCGGCTAGGCCTGCGCTACCACTACCTCTCCGGCGGCGCGAACACCGGCACGGGCTGGTCGACGTGGGCCCAGGGCGGCGGGTCGTTCGTGCCGGGCTTCGTCGACGACAGCGTTGCCCACGGCTTCGTGCCCGTCTTCAGCCTCTACCAGCTGCGCGAGAGCACGCCCGGCAACGGCATGGACGAGGTCGCGGGCGTCTTCGCGAACCTCGGCGACCGCGCCACGATGACCGCGTACCTCAAGGACGCGCGGCTGTTCTTCCAGAAGGCCGGCCAGACCGGGCGCGTCGCCGTCCTGCACGTCGAACCGGACCTGTGGGGCTTCGTGCAGCGTCGCGGCGGCCGCGGCGCGGGCGTGCCGGTGCAGGTTGCGACGACCGGCCTGGACGAGGTCAAGGGCCTGCCGAACACGGCTGCCGGCCTGGCGCAGGCCTTCGTGCGACTGCGCGACCGGTACGCACCCAAGGTCCTGCTCGGCTACCACCTCAGCGAATGGGGCACCGGCGAGGACATCGCCGACAGCGACCCGTCGGACGCCCGCATCGACGAGCTCGCTGCGTCCGCGTCCGGCTTCTACCGCTCGCTGGGCGCGAAATTCGACCTCGTCTTCGCCGAGCAGGACAACCGCGACAGCGGCTACAGCGAGGTCCACGACGGCGACGGTGGGCGGTCGCGCTGGGACGCGGGCGACTTTGCGCGGCAGGCCCGCTTCCTCCGTGACGTGTCCTCCGCCACCAACCGCAGCATCGTGCTGTGGCAGCTGCCGCTCGGCAACGCGTCGCAGGACAACACGGCCCACCATTACCGCGACAACCGCGTGCAGACGCTGCTGGGTGCCGACGGCGTCGCGGTCCGCGGGGCGTACGTGCGGGCCGGCGTCATCGCGATGCTCTTCGGCAAGGCGCTGCCGGAGGCGACCTGCGCCTGCGACGACGACGGTGACGGAACCGACGACGACGGCGGACTGTTCAAGCGCCTGGCCGACGCGGTGATCGCCGCCGGCGGCGGGGCCCTCCCCGGCGGCGCGACCACGCCGCCACCCCAGAGCCCGCCGCCGCGCACCACGGCCCCGAGCGTCCTCGTCAAGGCGACCGCGGTGACGCGCCGGGTCGCCCGAGGGTCCACCGCGCGCCTCGTCGTGCGCCTGACCAGCCGCGAGGCCGCGCACGTCGTGGTCGCCGTGCAGCTCTACCAGCCCGGTGCCGGCAGCACACCGACCTACCAGATGGCCTTCCGCGGCCAGCGCCTGCGCGCCGGCGTGCCACGGCGCTACCGGGTGAACTACCGCGTCCCGGCGTCGGCGCGGACCGGGGGCTGGAAGGTGAAGGTCGGCCTCTTCGACCCCGACTTCCGGAAGTTGCTCGTCTGGCGGCCGAACGCCGCGGCGTTCACCGTGCGGTAGCGCGCTACGCGGGCCGTGCGCGAATGACGCTGTCGGCCACGCAGGCCGGCCGGCCGCCGTCCTGCGCCCCGGCGACCGGCTCGACGTCGACCTGGAAGCGCTGGACGATCTGCCACCAGCCGTCCTCGCGCACGTCGACCGACAGCACCTGCGCGGTGGCGCGCAGCCGCGATCCCGCCGGGACCGGGGCGGGGAAGCGCACGCGGTCGTAGCCGAGGTTGACCCCGAGCTGGAAGCCGCTCAGCGGCACGAGCTCGTCACGGAACCCGTCGACCATGCTGAGCGTCAGGTTGCCGTGCGCGACGGTCGTGCCGTACGGGGACTCCGCTGCCGCCCGCGCCACGTCGGTGTGGATCCACTGCGCATCGCCGCTGAGCAGGGCGAAGCTGTCGATCATCTCCTGCGTGACCGTCCGCCAGGCGGTCGGTCCGAGGGTCGTGCCGACGCTCTCGCGTAGCTGCTGCGGGGTCAGGGACGCCATTTCGGGCCATGTTCCCACGCCGTCCTCAGGGCGGGAGCCCGGCGACCGATCACCCGGGCGTGGCCCTCGCCCCAGACACCGAGCGCGTGCGGCTCACCGTGCCCGGCCTCGGCGGGGTCAACGCCCTCGTCGCCCGCGCCGTCCCGGGCGCGGCGGAGCTGGTCTTCGAGGGCGAGCCGCCCGCCCCGGCTCGCGTCCTGCACCGCCGCTCGGCGCGCATGAGCTCCCTGCCACCGTCCCCGCCCGCCGAGCTGGTCGCCACGCTCCTCGCGGTCCCGGACGCCCGCGGCGCACTGCGCCCGGACGTCATCCACGCGCTGCTGGAGCAGCCGGACATCGAGCTCGTCTCACCGGCCCGACGCGACCGCCGGACCGACGCCCGCGTGACCGTCCTGCGCGCCGTGAGCATCCACCACCCCGGGGAGGCCACCGGCATCCGCGCCCGGACGGAGGATGTCTCGCTGCAGGGCGTCGGCCTGCGCGGGGCCGCCGAGCTGGCCCGCGGCGACCTCGTCCGCCTGCGCATCCTGCTCGACGACCAGCGGGTGCTGCACGCCGTCGGCGAGGTCCGCCGCCGCACGGGCCACGACGGTCATGGCGTGCAGCTGGTGCGGATGCGCCCGCAGGACCGGACGTGGCTCCAGCGCTGGCTGACGGCCCAGCGCGCCGCCGCGCTCGCCGCGCTCGGCGCCTGACCTGCTTCCATACGCCGTGTGATCGCGCAGATGTCCTCGCTGTTCCTCGCCGCCGCGGGCGGAGGATCGTCCGGGTTCGGGGGCGGCGGAGGCGGTGGCGGAGGCGGCGGCTTCGGCGGTGGCGGTGGCGGCTACGCCGGCGGGGGCGGCTCGCTGTCGGGCGGTGCGATCCTCGTCATCATCGTCCTCTTCCTCGTCTTCTTCGCCGGAGCGACCCTGCTGGGTCTCATCTCGACGCAGCGGTACAACCGCAAGGTCGCCGAGCGCGTCAAGCGGGTGCGCACGGCCAGTGCCGAGGCCGCCGAGGACGACGCGTACTTCGCGTACGAGGCCGTCGAGGCCGAGGCCGCCGACCTGTTCAAGGCCGTCCAGACGGCGTGGGACGCCCGCGACAGCCAGGCGCTGTCACAGCTGGCAGGGCCCGACCTGCTCGTCGAGTGGCGCCGCCGCCTGCACGACTTCGACATGAAGGGCTGGCACAACCAGGTCCGCATCCGGACGGGGCCCCAGGTGCAATACGTCGGGATGGTCAACCGCGAGGACGACCTCGAGGATCGCGTCGTCATCCGGATCCATGCCGAGATGAACGACTGGTGCACGACGAAGCGTGGCGAGGACATCTTCCACGACGGCGCCACCTCAGCCCAGACGTCGCTGCGCGAGTACTGGACCCTCGCGCGCAGCAGCGTCGAGGAGGACGCCCATTGGATCCTGATGTCGATCGAGCAGCAGGCCGAGGGCGACCATCACCTCGACAGCGACATCGTCGCCTCACCGTGGGGCGACGACAAGCGCATCGGCGCGGCCGCCACGCTCGAGGTCGCCGCAGCGGATACGCCGACCGAGGGCTTCACCACCGCGGACCTCGTGGACCCCGACTTCGCCGAGGACGTCCGGGCGGCGGCACTGGACCTGTCGCTGGCGGACGCGCGCTTCGGCCCCGACGTCATCCTCGCCAGCGTCAGCCGCGCCGTGGAGGCGTGGGTGGAGGCCGTCGACGGCCCGGACGCGGCGCTCGCCGCACTCGCGACGCCCGAGGCGATCCGCGCGCTGCTGCACCCCGGCGACGAGGCGCCGGACCCCCACACCCGCCTCGTCGTGCGTGGCGTCCGGGTGGAGCGGATCGACGTCCAGGCCCTGGAGCCGTCCCCGGAACCGGCGCGCATCACCGTCGCGATCACCGCGCGCGGGCGGCGCTACATCGAGGACCGCGACACGGTCCAGCTCATCTCGGGCGACAAGGACGACGAGCGGGAGTTCGTCGAGTACTGGGTCCTGGCGCTGACCGGGGATGAGACCGCGCCGTGGCGGATCGTCGGCAGCGCCGGCGTACGGCAGTAGCGCCCCGTCAGGCGATCCGCGTGAGCTCCATCGTCCAGTCGAGCTCCCACGCCCCGCCGGCCTCGCCGGCCTCGCGGAACGACTGCGACCAGAGCGCGTGGTCGTCGGTGTAACGCTTCCAGTCGAAGCGGAGCTCGAGCGGGCCGCCCGGATCGTCGGCGCCGAGCGTCAGGAAGAACTCGCCGGCGTCGCCGTCCCAGGCGCCGACCACCGGGCGCGTGTCCGGCGTGGAGTAGTTGGCCAGCCAGACGAGCGACCATTGCCGGGCGATCTCGTCGAACGAGCGGATGGTCACCGCCTTGACGTGGCCGCGGCCCGGGAACTGCGGCGCGTCGTAGTGGTCGATCTGGACCCGGTTGTCGATGTGGTTCTCGACGGTCGTGGTGCCGGGGAACTCCTCCCAGACGCCGTCGGCGCCGCGGCGGCGGTTGGCGACGGCCCAGTGGCCGACGAGGAAGTCGAAGTCGTGTGTGGTGCTCATGGATCGGAACCCTACGGCGCACAAAGGACACTTTCCGTCCTCTATGCGCGCTTGACTGTATGGCGTGTCGCGTCCGGCCACCCGCCTGCTGGCATTTCTCGAGCTGCTCGAGTCCTCCCCCGTCGTGAGCGGCCGCCAAGCGGCGCTCGAGCTCGGGGTCGACGTCCGCACGATCCGCCGCTACGCCGTGGCACTGGAGGAGCTCGGCGTCCCGGTCGAGGGTCAGCGCGGGACCGACGGCGGCTACCGGCTGCGGCCCGGCCATCGCCTGCCGCCCCTGATGCTCGGCGAGGACGAGGCAACCGCCGTCGTCTTCGGTCTCGTGACCGCGCAGCGCCTGGGCCTGACCTCGGCCGACGACGCGCTGGCCAAGGTCCGCCGCGTGCTGCCGGCCACCGTCCGCAGCCGAGTGGAGGCGCTGGAGAGCGCGGTCGCGTTCACCACGCCGGCGGCCGCTGCCGTCGCGCCGGACGTCGACACGCTGCTCGTCCTCGCCGAGGCCGCCCGCCGGCACCGGTGCGCCCACGTCCGCTACACGCCGCCGGCCGGCGCGGCCCGCGATCGTGAGCTACACCCCTACGGCGTCGTCGTCCACGGCGGTCGCTGGTACACCGCCGCTCGCGACGCCGCCAGCGGGAAGCTGCGGACCTTCCGCGTCGACCGCCTGACCGAGGCGCGACTCGGCGAGCCGGCGGCGCCGCCGCCGCCGGGGTTCGATGCCGTGGCCCACGTGACCCGGTCGCTCGTCCGCATCCCCTACGCGTGGCAGGTCGAGGTGCTGGTCGACGCACCGGTCGCGGCGCTCGCCGAACGGATCCCGCCGACGCTCGCGGAGCTTACGCCGACGAGCGACGGTGGGACCCGGCTGCGAATGGGAACCGACTCGCTGACCTGGGCGGCCGAGGTGCTCGCCGGCCTCGGTGCGCCGCTGACGGTCGTCGCGCCCGAGGCGCTGCGCGCCGGGCTGCGCGAGGTCGCCGCGCGCCTGCTGGCGGCTGCGGGCTGACCGCCGCCCCCCGACCGTCACATTCGTGCAAGACGCCGTGGCGGAGCCGCGGTAGCGTCGCGGCTCATGATCGATCACCTGAACATCGGCGTGTCGGACGTCGCCGCGAGCCGGGCGTTCTACGAGCGCGCACTGTCCCCGTTGGGATACGTCGTGCTGATGGACCGGCCGTACGGGGTCGGCTTCGGGAGGGACGGCAAGCCGGACTTCTGGATCTCGGACCGCCCGACATCGGGTCCGCTCCACGTGGCGTTCGCCAGCCCGGACCGCGCGACCGTCGACGCATTCCACCGCGAGGCGCTGGCTGCCGGTGGGCGCGACAACGGCGCGCCCGGCCTACGGCCCGCGTACCACCCGTCCTACTACGGGGCCTTCGCGCTGGACCCCGACGGCAACAACGTCGAGGCGGTCGCGCACGGGCCTGCGTGACAGCCCGGCGCCCGGCGCGCCGACCAGCTGCCGAGCACGAAGCCGTGGACACCGTTGCCCAGGGGTCGAGAACGTCTGCACCCACCTTCGCGGTGCGCCTGGAGGACCATGGACCCCTGGACCTTCCCGAAAGGAGCACGATGTCATTCCCCACTTTCGGTCCCGCTGCGCTCGGCGCGCTTCGGGTTGGCTTCGGCGGCAGGGTTCTCGCTGACGGTGACCCCGACTACGACGAGGCGCGCGCGATCTTCAACTCGATGATCACCAGGCGCCCCGCGGTGATCGCGCAGTGCGGGAGCGCCGACGACATTCGCGCCGCGCTCGTCTTCGCTGACAACAACGGCCTCGAGGTCGCCGTTCGAGGTGGCGGCCACAGCGTCGCCGGAGCCTGCCTCACCGATGGCGGGCTGACCATCGACCTGCGCCGCATGAACGCCGTCGCCGTCGACCCGGACGCCCGCACCGCCACGGTTGCCGGCGGCGCCACCTGGGGCCACGTCGACCAGGCGTGCCAGCCGCACGGCCTGGCCACCACCGGCGGGCGCGTCTCGACGACCGGTGTTGCCGGTCTGACCCTCGGCGGCGGCTCGGGCTGGCTCGAGCGCGCGTTCGGCCTCGCCTGCGACAACCTGCTCTCGGCCGAGCTGGTGCTCGCCGACCGTCGCATCGTGCGCGCCGCCGAGGACGAGAACCCCGAGCTCTTCTGGGCGCTTCACGGTGGCGGCGGCAACTTCGGCGTCGCCACCGAGCTGACCTTCCGCCTGCACCCGCTGCCCGCCTTCACCGCGGCGCTGATGATCTGGCCTCCCGCCGACGGACCCGAGCTGGCCCGCGCCTATCGCGACTTCATGGAGTCCGCTCCCGACGAGGTCGGCGGCGCCTTGGTCTACCTGACCGGCCCGCCCGAGGAGTTCGTCCCCGAGAGCCTGCAGGGCAAGCTCGCCTGCGCGATCCTCGTCACCTACACCGGGCCCGAGACAGAGGCGCGTGAGGTCATCGAGCCGCTGCTGGACAACCATCCGGCAGGCCGGATGATCGCCGAGCTGCCCTACGCACTTCTGCAGTCGATGCTCGACGACCCGCCGGGCTACCGCAACTACTGGTCAGCCGAGTACCTGACCGGGCTGCCTGACGAGGCGATCGACGCCTTTTGCGCGCACGCCGAGGGGATCATCGTCCCCTCGCCGACCCAGCAGCTCGTCTTCCCGTGGGGAGGCGCGGTTGCCCGTGAGGCCGACGACTCGCCGCTGGCGACCCGCGAATCGCCCTGGGTCGTCCACCCCTTGACGATGTGGGAGGACCCGGCCGACGACGATCGTGCGATCGCGTGGACGCGCGCGGTCTGCGCCGACGTCAAGCCCTACGCCACCGGGGCGACCTACCTCAACTTCACCGGGGAAGAGGGCGAGGACCGCATCGTCTCCGGCTACGGACGCGAGAACTACGACCGGCTGGCCGCCGTCAAGAGCCACTACGACCCGGAGAACGTCTTTCACCTGAACCACGCGATCCGCCCATTGACAGCGTCCCGCTAGGGACCGGCCCGGCCGGAGGGCGAAGGCGGTCACACTGTGACCCACGTGCGCCCCCGTTCCGTACTGCTCGCCGTCGCCGCCGGCCTGGCCCTGGCCGACGCCTCCATCGTCACGCTCGCGCTGCCCGAGCTGCTCGTCGACCTGAACACGACCGTCGAGGGCGTGGCCGCCGTCATCGGCGTGTACACGGTCGTCCTGGCCGCCACGCTCATCCCGGTCCAGCGGCTGTCCAGCCGGCACGGTGCGCCGCGCGTGGGAGCCGCGGGCTTCGCGGTCTTTGCGATCGCGTCGATCGCCTGCGCCGGCGCGGACTCGCTCGCCGTGCTGCTCGTCGCGCGGGCCCTACAGGCCGCCGGCGGGGCGGCCGCGCTGATCGCGACGTTCACGCTCCTCGCCGAGCACGATCCGGACGACCTGACGACCACCGGCACCGGACCGAGTGCCCGCAACCTCTGGCTCGGGGCGGCGGTCCTGTCGGCGGCGGTGGGCCCGGCCCTCGGCGGCGCGCTGACGCAGGCGTTCTCGTGGCCTGCGATCTTCATCGCTCAGGTCCCGGTCGCGGCGCTGGCGGCGGTCATCTGCGTCCGGACACCCGCACCGGCGGGTCAGGTAGAACGGCGCGCAGGTCTCGCCACGACCGGTGACGAGGCGGCGGGCCGCATCGACTGGCGCGCGGCGCTGGCCCTCGGCCTCGTCTCCGCCGCGCTGAGCGCGGTGCTCTTCCTGCTCGTCCTGCTGCTCGTGGCCGGGTGGGCGGTCGAGCCCCTGAAGGCCGCCGGCGCCGTGACGGTCGTCCCCGCGGCGGCCCTGGCCGCCGCCCGCGTCCGCGGCGACGCCCGCTGGCGCGCCGC
>JAOPZJ010000396.1 GCA_025964155.1 Solirubrobacterales bacterium | reverse complement strand
GCGGATCCCCGACCTGCGCCGCGACGGCCGGCTCTTCGGTCGTGTCGAGCAGCGCGGTGACCATCGCACGCGACTTGACAACCGTCTCCTCGAACTCCTCCTCGGCGTCAGAGAGCGCGATGATGGCGCCGCCGACTCCGAAGCTCACGCGGTCCTTCGTTGCGGTGAGGGTTCGGATGACGATGCTCAGGTCCGCCGCGCCGCTCAGGCTGAACCAACCGAGCGCACCGGAGTAGAACCCTCGCGGGCCGTCCTCGAGCCGGTCGATGATCTGCATCGTCCGGAGCTTCGGCGCGCCGGTCATCGAGCCCCCGGGGAATGTCGCCCGCACACAGTCGACGGTCGAGGCGTGGGGGCGCACCGTTCCCCGGATCGTCGACACGAGCTGATGCACCGGCGCATAGGTCTCCACGTCGAAGAGCTTGGGGACGTGCACCGAGCCGATCTCGCAGACCCTGTTGAGGTCGTTGCGGATCAGGTCGACGATCATCAGGTTCTCGGCCCGGTCCTTCGCGTTCGTGGCGAGGTCGTCGTGCAGCGCGTCGTCGTCGGGCGGTGTGGCGCCGCGCGGCCGGGTGCCCTTGATCGGCTTGGACTCGACGACGCGTTCGCGGCCGACGGTCAGGAAGCGCTCGGGGGACGCGCTCAGGATGGCCACGTCCGGGAATTCCAGCAGCGCTCCGTAGGGCACGGGGCTCCGCCGGCGCAGCCACGAGAATGTCCGCCGTGGGTCGATCGTGATCGGCGCGGTGACGTCGTTGGTCAGGCAGACCTCGTAAGACTCGCCGTCGTGGATTTCCTGGAGGCAGTCGCCGATGCGGTCGAGATACGCGCCGCGGTCGTGTCGGGGATGGACGATCCCGCGCGCTGTCGGGTGAGTCATCCCGACGAGCGCGGGGCCACCGGCCGCTGTGGATCGCGAGGCCCCGTCCTGGGTCGGGAGCTCGAGCAGCCGGCGGCTCGCGTCCTCGACCCACGCGCGGGTGCCGGCGTCGTCGTCGTCGGCGCTCAGCGCGAGGAGGTAGGACGTCCCCTCCACGTGGTCGACGGCGAGCATCCGGTCGGCGAAGATCAGCGCCGCGTCGGGCGTGTCAGCGCGGTGGGCGACGTGTCCGCCGGTCTCGGCCTTCAGCTCGTACCCGAGGCAGCCGACGTAGCCGAGGTTGAAGTCGAACGGCAGCCCGGCCGGCGTCGGCGTGGCGCGCCGGCGCAGCTCCTCGTCGAGGTACTCGAAGAACGGCCGGTGGACACGGAAGTGCCCTCCGGCGCGGTGGACGTCCACGACGCCCTCGGCCACGTCGAACGTCACGTACTCGGCGAGCGGACCCGAGCCGTCGCCCATGAACGAGAAGCGCGAGAGTCCCGGGATCACCGCGCTGCTGTCCAGCCAGAAGCGATGCGCGTCGTCGGAGAACAGCTCCTGGAACGCTGCCTCGGCGTCCGGCAGCACCGGGACGCGGCGGACGTGCACGCGGTACGGGTGCACGTCCTCGACGGGCTTCCGCGACCTCGCGCCCGCGCGGCTCCGCGCGAGCGCGAGGTCGCGGAAGTTCGCGAGCATCTCGCGCCCGTATTCGGTGCAGATCGACTCCGGGTGGAACTGGACGCCCCAGAGCGGCTGGTCCCTGTGCCGGACGCCCATGACGACGCCATCGTCGGTCCACGCGACGATCTCGAGCTCTTCGGGCACGTCGGTGACCGCGAGCGAGTGGTAGCGGACCGCCATGAACGGCGACGGCAGCCCCGCGAACACGTCAGCGCCGGTGTGGTGCACCGGCGAGACGCGCCCGTGCATGGGTTTGGGTGCGTGGTCTACGACGCCGCCGAGCAGGTGGCAGATGCCCTGATGACCGAGGCAGACGCCGAGCGTCGGCAGCGCCAGCTCGCGGATGGCGCTGGCGCTGATCCCGAAGTCCACCGGCCGCTCGGGCCTGCCGGGTCCGGGCGAGACCACCACGCCGTCGAACCGGTCGAGCTCGATCTCCGACCAGTCGACGTCGTTGCGGACGACGACGGGGGGCCGACCGTTCACCTCCCCGAGAAGCTGGTAGAGGTTGTAGGTGAACGAGTCGTAGTTGTCGATGAGCAGCGTGCGCATGAGAGGTCACCCGGCGGCGTCGGCGTCGGCGATGACGAGGTCCTCGACGCGGCAGGTCTCGTCGATGATCAGGTCGTAGAGGCCGTGCAGGAACGTGCCGTCGATGCCGTGCTCGGCGGCGTAGGACGCGGCGCGCTGCTGGACGATCGCGATGCGGTGCGGCTGCATCATCGGGACGCCGTCACGGCGCTTGACGTCGGCGATGCGCACGCAGCAGCGAATACGATCGCGGACGGTGTCGAGCAGAGCCTGGTCGAGCGCGTCGAGCTCCGCCCGCAGGCGCTCGAGGTCCTCGGCGCCCGCATCCGGGTCTGTCTCATGCGGGTGAACGAACATCATGCCTCTCGAGAGATCGCGGGACAGGTCTGACTCACGTGGAATGCTCGTTCATGCGGCGGTTCGGATGATCTGTCCAACGGCACGGTGGTCGCTGGCCGAAGCGCCGCCGTTGAATCCGTGCCTCGCTCCGGGGGACAGCGGCAGCTGGCACGAGCGGCAGGTTGCGCCGCTATTCCGCCACTCCACACTGTCGGAGACCACCGACCCGACGGAGACAGCTCGACGTGCCAAAGACGACCACAGGCGACCGCGGCCGCGATTCACCAGGGACTCTCCCGCTGAGCGACCCGTTCCAGACGTACTTCGACGTTCCCGTGGCCGGCGGCGCGCTGAGGGTCGCGCGCGCCGGCACGCCGCCCGAGGCCGATGGGACAGTGGTGCTCGTCGTTCACGGAATGACGTCCTGCCACATGGGCTATCGCACCGTCGCACGTGAGCTTTGCAGCACCGCACGACCGATGTGCGTGCTCGCGCCCGACCTGCGCGGCCGGGGCCGCAGCGCGCACCTGCCCGAGCCCTACGGCATGGCCGCGCACGTTGCCGACCTGATCGCCGTGCTCGACTGCGCCGGAGCCGATCGTGCCGTCGTCGTCGGCCACTCGATGGGCTGCAACATCGCGGCGCGCTTCGCCGCGGACCATCCCGAACGCGCGGCGGCGGTCGTGCTGCTCGACGGCGGGCTGCCGCTGCTCTCCGAGCAGGTCCTTCCCGACGACGCGGAGGAGGGCGACTCGCCGGGGCTGCTGGACCGGCTCGACATGACGTTCGCCACCGTCGAGGAGAACTTGGCGTACTGGCGAAGCCACCCGTCGCTCCAGAACGCCTGGCACGCGGACATCGACGCGTTCGTCCGCTACGACCTCGTCGAGGACGAGGACGGCGTGCGCTGCGTCGTGAACCGGACGGCCGTGCAAACCGACATCGCGGACCTGCTGATCGACGGCGTGACCTGGACGGCGGTCACGAGGTTGCGCACACCGGTCCGACTCATGCGGGCCGAGCGCGGGCTGTTCGACGATGACCCGGTCATCCCCCTGCCGGAGCTCGACGAGTTCCTCCGACACCACCCGCACGTCTCCGTCGAGATGGTCCCCGACGTCAACCACTACACCATCCTCATGGGAGGCGGTCACGGTCCCCGTCGCGTCGCTGCGACGGTGGCCGAACTGGCGGACGAGAACCTTCGGGGCACGTAGCCCAAGGGGATCCTCATCCGCTGTCCGGTGGTGGCGGCAGCACCACGCGGCGGGTAGCGACGCGACGGGCCACCCAGGCGGTGACCAGCGGGATGACGATCACCCCCGCGCGCAGCGCCCACACCTGGCCGGTGTAGGGCACGCCCGCGGCGACGAACAGCCGGTCGGCGGAGCCCGCGAGGAAGATCGTCGCCACGAAGGCCGCGAACGCCGCGGTGGCGGCGGCCCGGCGCGGCTCATCCCGGGGGCGCGCGAGCAGGTGGTGGTCCAGGCGGTCGCGCGTCCACAGCCGGCGGTCGAGCCACGGCCAGGCGGCGAGTAGCCCGAAGATGAATGTCGGCAGCAGGACGCCGCCGAAGAACGGGTTGCCCGCCCACGTGTGGCCCCAGAAGCGCGGCTCAAAGGACGGCATCAGCCGCAGCGCGCCGATCAGCCAGCCCAGGTACCAGTCGGGCTGGGCGCCGTTGGTGCCGAGCCACGGCTCGTATGGCCCCCATTGCCAGACCGGGTTGATCTGCACGAGGCCGCCGAGCAGCACGAGCACCGCGGCCGTGGCGCAGAACCACGCGAGCGACCGCAGGGCGTACGCCGGCCACATCGGCGTCCCGACGACGTTGCGCTCCGTCCGCCCGCGCCCCGGGAACTGGGTGTGGTGATGGCGGACCACGAGTGCCAGGTGCGCGCCCATCAGCGCGGCCAGCAGCGCGGGCAGGAGGAAGACATGCGCGATGAAGAGCCGGCCCTCGAACGCTGAGGCCGTCGGGAACGAGCCGCCCCAGACGAGCTCGCCTAGCTGCCCGCCGAGCAGCGGGAGCGAAACCACCACGGAGTAGGCGATGGCGAGGCCCATGCCCGACAGCAGGTCGTCCGGTAGCGAGTACCCCGCAAAGCCCTCCACGAGCGCGAGCCCGAGCAGCAGCACTCCGAGGACATGCGTCAGCTCGCGCGGCTTGCGGAAGGCGGCCGTGAACATGATCCGCATCACATGGACGACGATCCCGGCGACGAAGACCAGAGCGGCCCAATGGTGCGTCTGGCGCATGAGCAGCCCGAGCGGCACGTCGAAGCTCAGCCGCATCGTGGAGGCGAACGCGCGTGAGACCGTGGCCCCCTGGAGCGGCGAGTAGGAGCCGTGGTAGACGGTGGTCGACGTGTTCGGCTCGAAGAACAACGCCAGGAAGACGCCTGTCGCGATCAGGATCACGAACGCGTACAGCGCCAGTTCGCCGAGCAGGAAGGACCAGTGATCGGGGAAGACGTAGCGCAGCGCGGCCCGGGCGACGCCTCCCGCGCCGAGACGTTCGTCGACGAAGCGGACAGCGTCGACGTCGCGGCCCTCGTCGCGCAGGTCGGGGATGCTCATGAGCCGACGCCCCACCAGGCGGGTCCGACCGGGCCCGAGAGCGGGCCGGCGGCGCGCAGCGTGCGGTCGGGGGCGATCAGCAGCGGCAGCTGAGGAAGGGGCCGCCCAGCGGGCCCAAAGGTGACCTTCGCCGCGCGCCGCGGGTCGAAGGTCGAGTAGTGGCACGGGCACACGAGCGCCGGGCCCTCGGACGTGTCCGGGCTGAGCGGGTAGCGGAAGAGCGACACCGCGCAGCCGGCGTGCGTGCAGATCTTGGAGAACGCGAGCAACCCCTCCGGCGCCCAGGTGGAGCGCGACAGAGGTAGGCGCAGCTCGTCCGGCCGCAGCCGGATGAGCGTCACCGGCGATCCGAGCTCACGCGGGTCCGCGCCCTCCGGAAAGGCGGTCAGGGACCCGCCGACCTCCAGCGCGTCGGCGCTGATCGGCGCGCCGTGCTCGTCGACGAGCACGGCGCCGCGGCGCCAGCGCGAAGTACCGACACGGCCGCCGGGCCGCGGCCCGAGTGAGGCGATGGGTGTAGCAGCGACCGCCGCCAACCCCACGCCCGCAGCGCCGGCCGCGCCGCCGAGCAGCTTGCGCCGGGACACCCCCTCCGCGCCGTCGGCGACCGTCGAGTCGAGGGCAGCGGCGGTGGCCTGGTCGGTCACCGGCGGCCGATCGTGGACCGCGGTCTCCTGGGGAACGACCCGCAGGCCGCTGACGGCAAGCGCGCCGCCGAGGGCCGCCAGCGCGACGCCCGCCGCCAGGCCGAGCAGTTGCGTGGAGACGTGCAGCGCGTACAGCACGGCGAAAGCGACGCCCGCGACGCCGGTCCCCGCGAGCAGCGCTGCGGCCAGGAGCTCGGCCTCGCGCGAGGCGCCGGCGCGGCGCTCGCTCGGGTCCGGCGG
>JAOPZJ010000395.1 GCA_025964155.1 Solirubrobacterales bacterium | reverse complement strand
CCGCCGGACCGCGCCACGCGGTCTCCCGGCGGCGCGGACCCGGTGGCCTTGCGGCGATGCTCAGCGGCGGACCGTGGTCGGGGCGCGCACGCTGCCGCTCACGAGCGTCAGCCGGATGCTGGCGCGGCGGGCGAGGGTGCGCCGGGCCTTCGCCGTGAAGCGCAGGACCACGGTCCCCCCGACGCGGCCCGACCCGGTCGCCACGGGCTGACCGCCGCTGAGGGCGCGGACGACGATGCGGGCGCCGGCCTTCCCGCCGGAGACGCGAACGCGTAGTCCGCGCCGCAGGACGGTCGCCAGGCGCTGGCCGGCCGGGGCAGCGAGCGTGATGCGGGTGGCCGTACCGCCCCCGCCGCCCCCGCCGGCCGCCCCGCCGGACCCGGAGCCCGAGCCCGTGCCCCCGCCAGTCGCCGTCCCGCGTTCGACCGTCTCGCAGTCGGGGGCGACGACGTCGGCGACGTCGGCCACGACCCGGTCGGTCCCGGCGCCGCAGGTGATCGAGTCGACCTCGCCGTCCCGCGCCTGGATCACGTCGTTGCCGTAGGGGTACTTGCACCACAGCGGGCCGCAGTCGCCGCCGGCCAGGTCGGCGGAGATCTGGTCACGGCCGGGGCCGCCGGTGATCGTGTCGTCCCCGAAGCCGCCGTCGAGGACGTCGTTGCCCGTGCCGCCGTCGATGCGGTCGCTGCCGTCGCCGCCGCGCAGCTCGTCGTCGCCACCGGCCCCGGACAGGTCACCGGGCTCGCTGACCTGGTGCAGCTTCACGAACTCGGCCGCGTCGGTGCCCGCGAACCTCGTGACGCCCTTGCTGAGGAAGAAGCGCTCGACGCCCTGGATGTCGTCGCCCTCGCCGGGGCGCCCGTCGTCGGCGCCGCCCGCGAGCGTGAAGGACAGCGGCGGCTCCACGTCCCCGGTGGTGCGGGTGCTGTAGTCCTCCTCGATGCGGTCCACGCCGGGGCCGCCGTCCACGACGTCGGCCGACGGGTCCTCGTAGTGGTCGGGATACAGCAGGTCGTCGCCGGCCCCGCCGAGCAGATGGTCGCGGCCGGCGTACCCGTCGAGCGTGTCGTTGCCGTCGCCGCCGTCCAGCGTGTCGTCGCCGCCGGAGCCGCGCAGGATGTCGTTCCCGGCGTCGCCGCTGAGCGCGTTGACGGCGGCGTTGCCCTCCAGCTGGTCGTCGCCCGCACCACCGAGCATCGCGACCGGGAGCTTGACGTCGAGCGACACCGTCGCGCGGTCGTTGCCGTCGCCGAGCTCCAGGCGCACGCCCTTCGGCGCGGGGCAGGTGACGTAGCCGTAGTCGGAGTGGTCGGTGCACTGCGCCGGGAGCTGCGTCACCGGGTTGGTCGAGTCGTAGAGCCTGATCGCGCCCTCGTCGTCCTGCACGCTGGTCTGGTTGACCTCGCCGGGCGCGCCGCGCAGGACGAGCACCTCGGCGCCGGGCGAGCCCTCATAGGTGACGGTCGAGGCGGAGGCGACGCCCGGGGCGATCGCGGTCGTGGCGGCGATGACGGCGGCGAGCGCGGCGCCGCGCAGATGGATGGCGGTGGAAGGCATGAGGGCTCCTCGTGGAGGTCGGATCGTGCGTGGACAGAAGGGGAGAGCGCGGGGCCCCGTCGCCGAATGACGACGGCGCCCCGCGGACGGTCAGGGGGTCAGCGCCGCGCGCCGACCGGGTGGTTGCCGCGGAACAGGTCCGTGGGGTCGTAGGCGGCCTTCACGGCCGTCAGCCGGCGCCAGCTGTCCTCGTCGAACGCGCGCGCGGTGTCGCACTCGTGCTCGACGAAGTTCAGGTAGCAGCCGGCGGCGTACGGGGCCACCGCGTCGGCCACCGCGGCCAGCGCACCGTGGACGGCGACGGCGCCCGCCTCGTCGAACGGCACCCCGAGGGCGAAGAGGCAGAGCGACCCGGCGAGCGTGTCACGGGCGCCGTGGTGGTCGGCCGGGCGGGCCAGGGAGCCGCCGGTGTGGCGCAGCTCGACGGACACCAGCGGCGAGCCGGACCCGGGCCCGGTCACCGCCAGCAGCGCGTCGATCGCGTCGCCCGGCAGCTCGTCGAGCAGCTCGTGCCCGCTGATGACCGGCATCGGGTCGCGCGGGTCCATGTGCAGCTCGGCCAGGCCGGCCGGCGGGAGCATCGCGAACGTGTCGATCTCGGGCCCGAGCGCCCGCAGCGGGGCCAGCAGCGCCTCGCCACCGACCTGGGTGCCGAGGTAGGCCGCCTCGATGACGACGAACGAGCGGCCGCCGATGGGCTCGGGGATCTCGGGCATCGGCGGCACCTGCAGGAGTCGCCCCACGGACGTGATCTCGTCGGGCAGGCCGGGCAGCAGCTCGTGCCAGGCGTGCAGCACCTCAGCCGCGCGCTCCCAGTCGAAGAACAGCGCGCCGGCGTAGACCTCGGGGACGGGGAAGAGGCGGAACTCGAGCGCGGTGACGATCCCGAAGTTGCCCCCGCCGCCCCGCAGCGCCCAGAAGAGCTCGGGCTCGTGGTCGTGCGTGGCGCGCACGAGGCGGCCGTCGGCGGTCACCAGCTCGATCGCCGTCACGTGGTTGGCCGCCATGCCGAAGCGGCGCGCGTACCAGCCCATGCCGCCACCGAGCGAGTACCCGACGATCCCCACGTCGGGGGAGGAGCCGTGCAGGCACGCGAGGCCGAGCGCGCAGGCGGGGCCGGTGACGTCCTCCCAGATCGCCCCTGCGCGGACGCGCGCGATGCGAGCCGCGGCGTCGATCTCCACGCCCTTCATGCGCGTGGTCTTCACGAGCATCGTCCCGCTGAGGTCACCGAGCGGCAGCGCGTTGTGGCCGGTGGCCTGCGCGGCGAGCTGCAGCCCCTGCCGGCGGGCGAAGGCGACGAGCGCGACGACGTCGTCCTCGTCGGTGGGGAAGGCCACCGCGGCCGGGCGCTGGTCGGCGGTGACGTTGAACGCCTGCCGCGCCCGGTCGTAGTCCGGGTGGCCGGGCGTGAGGACGTCGCCGCGGTAGCCCGCGGCGAGTGCCGCGGTGTCGAAGGGGGACTGGTCGATGGTGGCCATGGCCGGCTGCTCCTGGGTCTGGGGGTCGATGAGTGCCATGCCGTCATCCTCAGCCGCGAGCGCCCGTCCCACATCGGGTGACCCCCCAAACACCACCCCTAGGGTTTGCCTGGGATTTCGTCGCACCCGCCCTTAGAATGCGCCGATGGACTGGTCTTTGGTCGAGCGCGTGCGCGAGGTTGAGGAGCTCTACACCCACATCTCCGGCGTCGGTTCCGGCGAGGGTCGCGTGGTGCTCATCGAGGGCGCGGCCGGGGTGGGGAAGACCTGCCTGCTGGGCGAGGCCCGCAAGCGCGCCGAGCATGAGGGCCTGCGGGTCCTGACCGCCCGCGGCAGCGAGCTGGAGCGCCTGTTCTCCTTCGGGGTCGTCCGCCAGTTGCTCGAGGGCCACCTCGCGGACCCCGCCGTGCGCGAGCGAGCGCTCTCCGGGGCCGCCGCCCCCGCGCAGGCCGCCTTCGGGCCTCCGGGTGACGGCGCCGCCGAGGACCCCGCGGCCGACGTGTCCTTCACGACGCTGCACGGCCTCTTCTGGCTTGTGCTGAACATCGCCGAGGAGCAGCCGCTCATCCTCGCCGTCGACGACCTGCAGTGGGCTGACCGGGCGTCGCTGCGCTTCCTCGGGTACCTCGCCGGCCGGCTGGAGGGGCAGCCCGTCCTCGTCCTGGCGACGCTGCGCACCGGTGATCCCGGCGCGGACGTGGCGCTGCTGGGCGAGATCGCGCACGCGCCGGGGACCGACGCCATTCGCCCGGGGCCGTTCAGCCCGGACGCGGTCAGCGAGCTCGTCCGGGAGCGGCTCGGGCCCAACGCGGAGCCGGCGTTCTGCGAGGCCTGCCACGTGGCGACCGGCGGCAACCCGCTGCTGCTCGGGCAGGTGCTGAGCGCGCTGCGGGCCGACGACGTGCGCCCGATCGCCGAGAACGCCGGCCTCGTGCGCGACATCGGGCCGCAGGCGGTCTCCCGTACGGTGCTGCTGCGGCTCGCGCGGCTGCCCGAGGCCGCGACCGCCGTCGCGCGGGCGGTCGCCGTGCTGGGGGATGGCGCGGACCTGGCGACGATCTCCGCGTTCGCGAGGCTCGACGAGGCGGCCGTCGCGGAGGCCGCGGGCGCCCTTGCCCGCGCCGAGATCCTCACGCCGCGCGTGCCGCTGCGGTTCGTGCACCCACTCGTGCGCGACACCGTCTACGAGCAGCTGTCGGCCACCGAGCGTGAGCTCGAGCACGCCCACGCCGCGCAGGTGATGATCGCCGCCGGGGCCAGGGAGGAGCAGGTCGCCGCCCACCTGCTGGAGATGGCCCGCCGCTCCGAGCAGTGGGTCGTCGACCGGCTGCTGGAGGTCGCACGCGCGGCCGTCGCGCAGGGCTCACCGGATGGCGCGGTCTCCTACCTGCGCCGGGCGCTGGAGGAGCCCGCCCCCGAGAGCCAGCGCCCGCAGCTGCTGCTGGAGCTCGGGATGGCCGAGGCGCTCACGAGCGGCCCGGACGCCGTCGAGCATCTGCGCGAGGCGTTCGCGTCGATCGACGACGTCGGCGTGTACGCCGCGGCCGCCCCGGTGCTCGCGCAGTCGCTGGTCTTCACCGGGCGGCCCGTGGAGGCCACCGTGTTCGCCCGCGAGGTCGCGGCCGGCCTGCCCGACGACCTCGTCGACCTGCGCGAGATCCTCGAGGCCATCGAGTTAGGGACGACGATCTTCGGCGTCGCCGAGCCGGACATGCTGCGCCGCCTGGTGCAGTACCGCGAGCGCACCTTCGGGCCGGGGCCGGGCGCGAAGATGCTCGCGGCGCTGACGGCGTGGGAGTGGGCGCTGACCGGGGGAGAGGCGACCCGCTGCGCGGAACTGGCGCGGGAGGCGCTCGCCGATGACACGCTCGTCCACGCCGACAACGGCTTCCTGACCGTCCCCGCGATCAGCGTCCTCTTCACGGCCGACCTGGACGAGGCGCCCGCCCGCTGGGCCCGGCTGCTCGCCGACTCCCACGCGTGCGGCTCGCTGTTCGCGATCTCCTGCGTACATCTGTGGAACGGGATGACGATGATCCGCCGCGGCGAGCTGGCCGAGGCGGAGGAACTGCTGCGCGCGGGACGCAACGAGCTGAAGCTGTGGGGCGTGGAGCCCGTCGACGGCGCGTACTTCACCTCCACGCTCGCGCTCGTCCGGCTGGAGCGCGGGGATGTCGAGGGCGCGCGGCGGGAGCTCAGCTCAGGGCCCGACCCCCACTACGACGCCTATGACGCCGCCCATCTGTGGCGGCGCAGTGAGGTGGAGGTGCTCCTCGCCGAGGGCCGCGACGAGGAGGCGCTGGCGCGCGCGGAGGAGTACGGGCACGTCGTCGGGCGCGTCGTCAACCCGGCCTGGGTGCCGTGGCGCTCGCTGCGGGCGATCGCCCTGGACCGGCTCGGGCGGACCGAGGAGGCCATCGCCCAGGCGGAGGAGGAGCTCGTTCACGCCCGCAACTGGGGCGCGCCGGGCACCGTCGGCCGCACGCTGCGGGTGCTCGGCACGCTGCGCCGCGACGAGGGGCTGGCGGAGCTCGAGGCGTCCGTCGCGGTGCTCGAGGGCTCGCCGGCGCGGCTGGAGCTCGCCCGGTCACTCGCGGCGCTGGGCGCCCTGCTGCGGCGCCTGCGGCGTCCGAGCGACGCGCGCGAG
>JAOPZJ010000393.1 GCA_025964155.1 Solirubrobacterales bacterium | reverse complement strand
TGCACTCCGCGGTGGTCGAGCTGATCGCCAAGCCGGGTGCCCGGATCCGCTACACGACCGTGCAGAACTGGTCGAACAACGTCTACAACCTCGTCACCAAGCGGGCCGTCGCGGAGCGCGACGCCACCGTCGAATGGGTCGACTGCAACCTGGGCTCCAAGCTCACGATGAAGTCCCCCTCCGTCTACCTCACCGGTGAGCGCGCGCACGGCGAGGTGCTGTCGATCGCCTTCGCCGGCGCGGGCCAGCATCAGGACGCGGGCGCAAAGATCATCCACGCGGCGCCGAACACGACGTCGAACATCTTCGCCAAGTCGATCTCCAAGGATGGCGGGCGCTCGAGCTACCGCGGTCTGCTCGAGGTCGCCAAGGGCGCCCACGGCTCCAAGTCCAAGGTCGTCTGCGACGCCCTGCTGCTGGACGAGACGAGCCGCTCGGACACCTACCCGACCATCCGGATCGGCGAGGACGACGTGGACGTCGGACATGAGGCCACGGTCTCGAAGGTCGGCGACGAGCAGCTCTTCTACCTCATGTCCCACGGGATCTCCGAGGAGGAGGCCGGCAAGCTCATCGTCAACGGCTTCATCGAGCCGATCGTCAAGGAGCTGCCGATGGAGTACGCCGTGGAGATGAACCGCCTGATCGAGCTGCAGATGGAAGGGTCGATCGGTTGATGTCCGTCTCGACTGTCGACTCCACGTTGGAGTTTCCGCCGCTCCCGTCGTTCAAGGGCACGCCGGGCTGGGAGTTCACCCCGCTCGGCAAGCTCGACGTCGATGCGTACCCCGCCGCCCCCGGTGGCGACGCCGCGTCGGTGGCCTCGCGGCAGCTGTTCGCGATGGACCACGCTGTCGGCATCGCCGACGGTGAGGGTGAGCCGTCGTCCGAAGGGCCCGTGATCCTCACGCTTGCCGAGGCGCGCGAGCGCCATCCCGACATCGTCGCCAACCACCTGGGTTCGATCGTCAAGGCGTCGCCGCTGGTGCTCCGCAACGACGCCCAGTGGACGGACGGCGCCTTCGTGTACGTCCCGCGCAACGTCCACGTCGAGGCGCCGATCTACCTCGCCGCCGTCCACGAGCAGACGGGCACCGCGCTGCACACGCGCACGCTCGTCGTGCTCGAGGAGGGCGCGCAGGCCGAGGTCTGGGACGAGCTGCTGTCCGCCGACGACGAGATCGAGGGCCTCGTCAACACGGTCGTCGAGCTGTCGGTCGGCCAGAACGCCCGGCTGCGGTACGTCGGCGCGCAGGACCTCAACGAGCAGACGACCATCCTCGGCACCCAGCGCGCGATCGTCGCGGCCGACGGGCACCTGGACTGGATCACGCTCGGCTTCGGCGCCAAGCTCGGCAAGGTCTTCCTGGAGACGAAGCTCGACGGCCGGGGGGCGCACGCGTCCGTCACCGGCGCGTACGCCACGCACGCACGCCAGCACCTGGACTTCGACACGCTGCAGGAGCACGCCGCGGCGAACACGACGAGCGACCTCGCCTTCCGCGGCATCCTCGACGGCCGCTCGCGCAGCGTCTGGCGCGGCATGATCCAGGTCGACAAGGACGCGCAGCAGACCGACGCCTTCCAGGAGTCGCGCAACCTGCTCCTCGGGGGCAAGGCCCACGCGGACGCGATCCCGGGCCTCGAGATCCTCGCCGACGACGTGCGCTGCACCCACGCGGCCGCGATCGCGAAGATCGACGCCGAGCAGCTGTTCTACCTGCGTTCCCGCGGCCTTCCCGAGGGCACCGCCCAGCGGCTGGTGATCGAAGGCTTCCTGCAGGCCCTCGTCGAGCGGTTCGAGGAAGGCCCGGTCCGCGAGGCCGTGGCCGGCGCCCTCGACGCGCGTTTGGCTGCGGTGCTCGGGTAGCGCGGGGCACCGGCGCTCAGGGCGCAGGCGCTTGGAAGAGCGCCGACGCGCCACTTCCGGCGCGAGCGATGGTTCGGTGACATCCGAGGTCACCAAAGCATGGGTCACCGCCTGGAGAGCGTCGACGCGCACGAGCGACTTGACACGGTGTCAAGTTTTCTGTTTGAGTCGCACCATGCAAACGCCTGACGTCCCCCTCGACGAGCTTCGCGTCGCCGATCGTGAGCACTGGTCCGAGGGGCCCCCGCTCGAGCAGTTCAAGCGAATGCGGAGTCAGTGCCCGGTGCACTGGAGCCCGGGGATGACCGAGTACCCCGAGGAGCCCGGCTTCTGGTCGATCACGACGCAGGCCGACGTGCACACCGTCAGCCGCGACTGGGAGACCTATTCGTCGGAGATCGGCGGGATGCTCGCGATGCCCGCCAGGTTCTTCCCCGTCGACGTGCAGAACGGGATGTTCATCGGGATGGACCCGCCCAAGCACGACCGGCTCAAGGCGCTCTTCCAGCGCGGCTTCACGCCGCGGCGGATCGCCGAGCACGAGGACGAGATCCGCGCGATCACCCGCGAGGTGCTCGACCGTCTGGAGGGGCGGGAGACCTGTGACCTCGTCCACGACGTCGCGCAGCCGATCGTCTCCCGCGTGATCGGTGCGTTCATGGGCATCGATCCCGAGGACGACGCGGTCTGGGCACGGCTCATGAACGCGACCATCAGCGCGGACGACCCCGACCAGAACCCCGAGGGGCCCGCGACGGTGATGGAGCGCGACATGCCCGAGATCATCGAGCGCTGCCAGAAGCTCATCGCCGCGCGGATCGCGAACCCGACGGCCGACCTGACGACGGTGCTCGTCGACGCCGAGGTGGATGGGGAGAAGCTGACGGAGTGGGAGATCGTCATGGGGTTCATCCTCCTCATGACCGCCGGCAACGACTCCACGAAGGCGACGTACTGCAGCGGGATGCGGGCGCTGATGGACCATCCGGATCAGCGTCGGCTGCTGCTCGACGACCCGTCGCTCATCCCGGACGCGGTGGAGGAGGCGCTCCGGATGTTCCCGTCGTTCGCCCACTTCCGGCGCACCGCCAGCCGTGACGCCGAGCTCGGCGGGCAGCAGATCAAGCGGGGCGACAAGGTCGTCATGTGGTACCCCTCGACGGGCCGTGACGAGTCGGTGTACGAGGATCCAGACCGCTTCGACGTCACGCGCAAGCCCGAGCACCAGGCGTTCGGCGCCGGCGGCCGCCACTTCTGCCTTGGCACCGCCCTGGCCCGCCTGGAGCTGCGCGTCATGATCGAGGAGACCCTCGCGCGCTTCCCCGCGATGACGCTCGACGGCGAGCCGCGGTTCGCCAAGGCGATCTTCATCAACCAGCTGACGACGCTGCCCGTCCGGCTGCACGGGTGAACGCCGTGCGCTCCTGCTCCGGGGTGTCCTGAGGGTCTGCGTCACGAATCGTCGTGTTCCACGTGGTGACGGCGCCGAGGGATCGGCCGCCAGGCCATCCCTCGGCCGGCGGCGCCGCGTGGGCGCGACGAGGCGTCGCGCAGCCGCTGATCGCGGACGCCGCGGCGGCAACCGCCGACAGCGCCAGGGCTCCGGTCACCACGCGCTCGTGCCGGTGCAGTGCCATGCTCGCGGCCTGCCAGCGGCCGGCGGTGTGACCGGCGAGGACGGCCGCCGCACACAGCAGGATCGTGCCGGGGCCCGCGTGCAGGTCACCGAGCGCCGCCAGGACGACGACCGTGGCGGCGCCTGCGACGAGGAACGCCAGCGCCAGCGTGGCCCGCAGCTGCGCCGGCGTCGGGCGCAGCGCCCGCAGCCACAGCACGAGCGGCGGGCCGTTGACCCCGATCGTCGTTGTCATCACCCCGGCGCTGAACGCCGCGAGCACGCGCCACGCCTGACGCGGGGGTGGCGCGTCGGCCGCGTCCCGGCGGCGGGTCAGCAGCGCAGCGAGCACCGCCACCGCCAACGCGGCTTGCAGCACCGCGTCCGGCACGACGCCCAGCAGCAGCGCACCGGCGACGAGCCCGACCGCGGCCGGCGGCGCCATGCGGATGAGCTCCATGGTCAGTATCGGCCCCGCCCCCGTGGTGCGCCCGTCCCGCGGCCCGCGTCCGGTCGCGAGCGTGAGTGCGTTGATGAGCACTGAGAGCACGCCGATCACGCCGATCGCCTCCGCTGGGTGCAGGACGCGCACGAGGGCCGGGGCGGCCAGCAGCGCGAAGCCGAAGCCGGCCGTCGCCTGGAGCGCCGCGCCGCCGGCGCAGGCCAGCACGACGACGATCGCCTCCGCGGCGGTCACCGGCGGCAGGGGATGCGCGGGGCCATCCGCACAGGATGACCGTCACGCGACGTTTCAGAAGTGGCGCTGCGGCAAGGACCACAGGATGGCTTTACCGTCCTACCTGCCCCTGCTCGCCGACGCATCACCCGCGCGGCTTCGATCGGTGTGCGGCGACGATCCGGGCTTCTGGTGCCGCGAGCTGCTGAACGGCACCGGCAACCGCACGGCGGCGGGCCTCGGCGACGCGCTCATCGGCACGCCGCTGAAGCTGCTCGCCATCCTGCTGGTGGCGTTCATCGTCAACCGCCTGGCGCGCCGCGGGGTGCGCAGCGTCCTGGCGAAGCTGCAGCCCGGCGCCGTCGCCGTCCCGGCCCGGCTGGGCCGCCTGACGCATCGCCGCGATGGCCAGGCGCGCCGC
>JAOPZJ010000386.1 GCA_025964155.1 Solirubrobacterales bacterium | reverse complement strand
ACCGCCTGCTTGGTCTCGACGAGGTCCTCGAGGACGGTGATCGCCGTCATCCGCCGCGCGTCGACGGCGCCGTGGAAGCAGACCGGCGCCTCGATGCTCAGCAGCGGACGCAGCCGGGTGTAGAAGCGTGCCTCGACCGGGCCGGTGATGGCCTGCGTGATGCGCTGGCGCAGCGCCGGCGTGGACTTCGTGAAGACGCGGGCCGGCAGCCCCGCCGCGCGCCCGGTCCCGTTGTAGCTGAGGCCCAGGCCCAGCCGCCGCGTCGTCCCCGAGGAGCCACCGGTGGGTGCGGCGGCCGTGACGCGCGCGCCGGGCACGCCGGCGCAGAGGGCGGCGGTCAGCCAAGCGGTGCTGATCGCCGCCGGGTCGTACGGGACCTGGGCCGGGTCCGTGGTGTCCAGCGGCCGTGCACGATCCAGCGCGGCGAGGAGGCAGACGCGGGCCAGTGTGGGCGCGGTCCCGGCGACGCCCCGGATCCGCTCGAGGCTCACGCCGGCCGCTTCCGGCGCCGCTGTGCCGGACGCACGCGCCCCGCGCTGATCGCGGCGGTGACGCAGCCACGGGCGAGCTCGCGCATCGCGTCCTCGTCGACGGCGTCGAACAGGTCCGACGGCGTCAGCAGGAAGGACGCCGCGAGCCGCACGAGCATCTCGCTGGCGCGAGCCAGGTCGTCCGCGTCGACGTTCCCCTCGGGATCGAGGTAGTGGGCGATCGCCCCGCGCATCATCAGGATCACCGGTGCGCCGTCGCCGGTGAGCGGGGGCAGGATGGCCTCGGGCTCGCTGACGAGGAGCCGGGCGACGAGCGGATGCGCACGGGCGGTGCGCAGCCCGACGACGAACGCCTCGGCGGCGCGGAGCTCGATGCCGGCGATGCCGTCGACCGCGGTCTCGAGCTCCGCGAAGAAGGACTCCGCCTCGCGGAGCAGCAGGCGCCGGATGAGCAGGTCCTTGTTGCCGAGCCGGCGGTAGGCAGTGGGGCGTGAGACGCCGGCCTTGCGCGCGATGTCGTTCAGCGACGTGCGGGCGAACCCGAAGTGCGCCATCTCCTGCATCGCGACGTCGAGCAGCCGCTCGAGCTCGGGGTCGTCGCTGTGCGGCGGCGGGGTGCCGAGCAGGGCGTCGGCGAGGGGGTGGGGTGGACGAGGGGTTGACATTCGTGAGACGTATAGACGAATCTATCTCACCGTCTCATCCGCGTGCAACCACGAAAGCCCCGATGTCCACCGCCACCGTCCCACCACCCACCTCCCGCCGGCGACCTCTCCCGCCCGGGCCCCGCGGGCTGCCCGGCATCGGCGTCGCGCCGCGGTTTGCCCGCGACCTCTACGGCTACCTGCCGTCGCTCGCCCGGGAGTACGGGGACGTCGTGCACGTGCCGCTGCCGGGCGTAACGATGATCCTCGTCAGCCACCCCGACCATGTGAACCACATCATGAACCGCAACATGGCGCGGTACTGGAAGGGGGCGCGCAACGCGGAGATCGTGAACGACGAGCCGCTGTCGATGCCGGTCCGCGAGGGCGAGGACTGGAAGCGTGTGCGCCGCGCGCTGAACCCGAAGTTCAACGACGGGGCGCTCAGCGCGCTCTACGACGTCATCGCGGACGAGATCGAGCTCGGCGTCGAGCGCTTCGAGGCCCACGCCGTCAGCGGCGAGCCTCTCGACATCCAGCCCGAGCTCAACGTGCTCGTGATGTCGGTGCTGCTGCGCGCGATGTTCACCACGCGGCTCCCGCGGGCCGACGTCGAGCGGTACGTCGCCACGCTCACCGACTACGGGTTCGCGATGGGCTGGCGGATGGCGATGCACGGCATGCCGGGGGTCATCCCCCGGCCGCGCCAGCGGGCCGGGCGCGCGGCCGCCAACTGGTTCATGGACCATCTCGACCGGACGATCGCCGAGCGCCGCGCCCATCCGGTCGCCTCCGCGGACCTGCTCAGCAGCCTGCTCGACGCACGCTTCGAGGACGGCAGCACGCTGCCGCACGACGAGGTCCGCTCGGAGCTCGCGACGATCCTCTTCGCCGGGTTCGAGACCACGGCGTCCGCGTTGACCTGGACGTTCGCTCAGCTGGGGTGCAGCCCAGAGGCGCGCGCCGGGGCGTACGCGGAGGTCGATGCCCTCGGCGGGTGCCGCCCGGACTTCGAGCAGGTGTCCGCGCTGCGCTACCTGCGCGCCTGCTTCGACGAGGCGCAGCGGCTGCAGGGCGGGCCGTTCTACAACCGCTCGCCCCTGGAGGACGACGAGATCGGCGGTTACCTGATCCCGAAGGACTGCACCGTCGTGGTGTCGCCCTACGGGCTGCATCGCGACCCGCGGTTCTGGCGCGAGCCCGAGCGCTACGACCCCGGTCGCTTCCTTCACGACGAGATCGACAAGTACGCCTTCATCCCGTTCAACGTCGGCCCGCGGCGCTGCATCGGCATGCGCCTCGCGTATCTCGAGGCGATGGTGACGCTGACCACGATCCTCCAGCGCTACGAGCTGCGCGTCCCCGACGGGTTCGCGCCCGAGCACCAGTTCCACATGGCGACCGGCATCAAGGGCGGGGTGCCCGTGACGGTCGCAAGGCGCGCATGAGCGGCCGCGCGGGCCCGCAGCTAGGACCTGCCGCGCTTGGCGCCGCGGGCGGGCGGCGCCTCGCCGGCGCGCCGGACCATCGTCTGCAGCTTCAGCAGCTGCCGCAAGGACTCCAGGATGATCACCTTCGCCTGCGCGCGGTTGATCCGCCCGCCCTTCAGCCACTCGACGCCGGTGGCCTCGGCGAGCCCCTGCCATCCGGCGACCAGTGCCCAGAGCTCGGGCGGCGCCTCGGCGGGATCGCGCGCCGTCAGGTACGCGACGAGGTCGCCGCGGGCACGCTCCTCGATACCGTCGAGGAGCGCCTCCACGTCGGGATCGCGGCCCATCCCACGCGCGCCCAGCACGGCCAGCCACAGCTCCGGATTGCTCTCGAGCTGGGTCAGCCACCACTCGGTCATCTCGTCCAGGGCGCTGTCGAGGTCGGGATCGGTCACGTCGACCGGGCCCGGCGCCTTGGGCACGATCAGCGTCGAGCGCAGGACGGCGAGATAGAGGTTGCGCTTGGAGCCAAAGTGGTAGGTCAGCAGGCCGTGCGTCACGCCCGCCGCGCGGGCGATGTCCGTGGTGGAGACGTCGGAGTAGGCGCGCTCGGCGAAGAGCCCGCGTGCGACGCCGATGATCTGGCGGCGGCGCTCATCGCCGGCCAGCCGCTTCCACCGGGGTGGCTGACTCTCTCGTGTCTCTGGGGTGCGCGTCTCGTTCTCGGTGCTTGCCATCGGTGTCGCAGGTTAGGGCCTTGCTCTCAGACTGACAACAAGACCGGGCCTATTGTCGGCCCGGTGAAGCGTCGCAGGTGCGCCGCGTCGCGGACGATCGGCGCGACCGCGGACCCGGTTTTCGTCCAGAACTTGCGCGGCATCGCTTCGCAATCACCTCAACCGCCGCAGATGACGGTTCGAGGTTGCGCACCGGATTCGGATCTGCTTAGACTGCGACGCAAGCCCGACTTACTATCGGCTTGATAGGAGGGGACCGTGAAATTGGGACTCGGGAGCGTCATGCGTGACGCGGGGTGGAGCATGCGATGAGCGCCGTGAGCGAGGCCGCTCCTCGGCCTGCCCAGCCGCCCGAGGAGGACCGGGGGCCCGCGTCCCGCGAGCCCGTCCTCCCGTCGTTCGTGAGCGAGATCGGCGGAATGATCGACATGGCCATCGGCGCCGTGCGCTGCGGCCTGTCGCCGCCCTTCAGCTGGGCGGCCGAGTTCGTCGCGCAGCTGCGGTTCGTGATCAAGGTCTGCTTCTTCCCGCTGATCGTGACCTCGTTCGCGCTGTCCTTCGGGCCGGCCGGTATCCAGGCCTCGAACTTCTTCGGGCTCGTCGGCGCGACCGATCGCATGGGCGGGGCCTACGTGATCATCGTCGTGCGCATGTTCGCGCCGCTGGTCAGCGCGATCGTGCTCGCGGGCGCCGCGGGGACCGCGATCTGCGCCGACCTGGGAGCGCGCAAGTCCCGGGACGAGATCGCGGCGCTCAGCGTCCTCGGCGTCGACCCGCTGCGCAGCCTCGTCGTCCCGCGCCTGCTGGCGCTCGTCGTCGCCGCGCTGCTGTTCAACATCTTCGCGCTGCTCGCCGGGGTCGTCGGACTGGTCGTCGTCGTGCTCCAGAACGGCGGCGCGATCGGCCCCGTCTTCTCGACGTTCCTGAGCAACGCCAACCCGCTCGAGCTCGGCGCGGCGACCTTGAAGACGCTCGTCTACGGCGCCGTCATCGCGATCGTCTGCTGCTACAAGGGCCTCAACGTCGCGGGCAACGCGCAGAGCGTCGGCCGCGCCGTCAACCAGGCGGTGGTGCTCTCGTTCCTGGCCATCGGGTTCATCGACTACGTCTTCAGCCAGCTGCTGCTGGCGACGCACCCCGGGCTGTCGCAGGTGCGCGGATGAGCGCGGAAGGGCCGGCGGCCGTCGCGACGCGCCGCGAGCGCGCGCTGAGCCGCGTCTTCGGGAAGCGGGCGCTCGCGCTCGGCGAGACCAGCGACTTCTTCTGGCGGGTGACGAAGGGGGTCCTGACGGGCCGCGTCCGGCGTTACTTCGTCGAGGTGATGAATCAGGCGACGCTGCTGGCCACCGGGTCGCTGTTCATCGTCCTCGCGCTGGTGTTCGCGTTCGGCCTGACGATCGGCATCCAGGCGTCCTACGGTGCGCGGCTCGTGGGCGCGCCGTCGGCGGCCGGGGCGTTCACGTCGATCGGTGACATGCGCGAGATCGCCCCGTACGCGTTCGGCTACATGATGGCCGCGAAGGTCAGCACGGGCTACGTCGCCGAGATTGGCACGATGCGCATCAGCGACGAGATCGACGCCCTCGACGTGATGGGCTTCGACTCCGTCCTGTACCTGTGCTCGACGCGGTTGCTGGCGACCTGGATCATCCTCCCGCTCGTCTACGGCATCGCGATGATCGCGTCCTTCCTCGGCTCGTTCATCTCGGTCGTCCTGCAGGTCGGCCAGGTGTCCAGCGGCGGCTATCTGCAGCTGTTCTGGAAGTTCCAGAACCCGTCGGACTTCCTCTTCTCGGGCCTCAAGGGGATGGCGATGGCGACGTTCGTGGTCCTCGTCGGGTGCTACTACGGCTACAAGGTCCGCGGCGGCCCGGTCGAGGTTGGCACCGCGACCGCGCGGGCAATGGTCATCAACCTGCTCGGCATCCACATCATCGGGATCCTCGGCAGCCAGCTGTTCTGGGGCGGCGCCCCGCGGCTGCCCATCGGCGGATGATCCCGGCGCGCTCCCCCTTCAGGTACGCCGGCCTGGCGGCCGTGGCCATCGCCGCGGTGGCGGTGGCCGTCATCCTCCTGCACGGGGGCAGCTACCGGATCCATGCGCACCTCGCGAACGCGAGCGGCCTCGTCAAGGGCGGGCTCGTCCAGGTCGCCGGCCGCAAGGTCGGCACCGTCAGCCACATCACGGTCACCCCGGACGGCCAGGCCGACGTCACGCTCACGCTCGACGACAAGCACGTCGTCCCGCTGCACCGCGGCACCCGGGCGACGGTCAGGGCGCTCGGGCAGGCCGGGATCGCCAACCACTTCGTCGACCTCGCGCCGGGGTCGCGCAGCGCGCCCGAGCTGGACGACGGGGCCGTCCTGCCGACCGCGCAGACCACGAGCATGGTCAACCTCGACGCCCTGCTGGACTCGTTCGGCGCACCACAGCGGCGCAACCTGCGCCGGCTGATCGCCAGCAGCGCACAGGTCTTCGCCGGCTCGGGGGCCGACGTCTTCAACCGGATGCTGGGGCAGCTCGACCCGGCGCTCGCGGAGCTGGGGGGCATGAGCGGTGAGCTCGCGCGGGACCGCGCATCGATCAAGCAGGTCATCCGGTCAGGCGCCGCCGCCGCCACGGCCGTCGACTCCCGCAGCGGGGACCTGAAGGCGGCCATCGCGAGCTCGGCGACGGCGCTCGAGGCCGTCGCCGGCCAGCGGACCGCGCTCGCCGGCCTGCTCGACCGCGCACCGGCCGTTCTGAACCAGGCCCGCGGGACGCTGGCTCATGCGGGCACCGCACTCACGACGCTGCGCCCCGCGCTACGCGACGTGCCGGCGACGGCCGTGCCGCTCGACGGCTTCCTGACGCGGATCAAGGCCGTGCTCCCGGTGGCCACGCCCGTGGTCGCGCGCCTGCGACGCCAGCTGCCTGACCTGCGTCGCTCGCTCGCCGGCCTGAAGCCGCTCCAAGCGCCGACGTTGCGCGCGCTGAGCTCGGCGGCGACCGCGCTCAAGGAGGCCCGGCCGATCGTGCGCGGCGCGCGCTTCTACGGGTCGGACTTCGTGCTCGGCATCCTCGGCGGCCTGGTCGGTGCGGGGTCCTACAACTACAGCCGCTGGGGCCACTACGAGCGCTTGGACTTCATCCAGCCGCCGCAGACCAGCATCACCGGGCCCGGCAGCGACCTGCTGCAGCACGGCCCGCTCATCCCGGACGTCCTCGACATCAAGACGCGCCTGCTGCGGCGGTGCCCCGGCGGCAACGTGCCGCCGGCGATCGACGGCTCGAGCCCCTGGGTGCCGGACCCGGAGCTGTGCACCCCCTCGCAGGACATTCCGGCGTCGGTGAACGAGCCATGAGGCGCGCGCTCGCCGCCCTCGCCGCCCTCGTGATCGCCGGCGCGGTGGTGCTCCTGACGACGGGCTCGGACGCGCCGTCGACCTACCGCGTCGCGGCGCTCTTCGACACCGCGAAAGGCATGGTGGCCGGGCAGCAGGTGAAGGTCGCCGGTGCCTCCGTCGGGACCGTGAAGGAGATCGAGCTCGCGCCCGGGCCGAAGGCCCGCGTGGTGATGAGCGTCGACCGGCGGTTCGGGCCGTTCCACGCGAACGCCACCTGCACGATCCTCCCCGAGGGCCTGATCAGCGAGAACTACGTCGAGTGCGATCCGGGAGCCGGGCCCGCCGACCTGGCTGGCGACGCCACGGGCGTCCCGACGGTGCCGCTGACGCATACGACCGTCCCGGTGTCCCTACAGGACGTGCTGAACGTCTTCTCGCTCCCGACCGACGAGCGTCTGCGCAGCCTGATCTCCGAGCTCGGGATCGGCACCGCCGGCCGCGGCCAGGACCTCAACGCGCTGCTGCGTCGCGCGAACCCTGCGCTCACCGCCTCGCAGCGGGTCCTGGACACCTTCGTCGACCAGCGCCGGCAGATCGCCGACGCCATCGGGCAGACCGATCGCGTGCTGGCGAGCATCGGCGACCAGAGCGACGACGTGCGGACGTTCGTCGACCGGGCCGCGGCCGTCGCCCGGAACACGGCGCAGCACTCAGGCTCCCTCGGCCAGTCGATCCACCGCCTGCCGGCGATGCTCGACGCGGTGCACCCGGGGCTGCGCTCGCTCGATCGCGCGGCGACGAACGCCGCGCCGCTGCTGGACTCGCTGCGCGCCTCCGGCCCTGGGCTGGACAAGCTCACGAGCACCCTGCCGGCGCTGGCGCGCGCGGGCACCCCCGCGCTGAAGTCGCTCTCCGCGGTCGCGAAGGAGGGCCGGCCGGTGCTGCGCCGGGCGCTGCCGACCGCCACGCGCCTGCAGCAGGCCACGGCCCAACTCGGCCCGCTGGCCCCCGAGGTGGATCGGCTGCTCGTGAGCCTTCGCAAGACCGGCGGCATCGAGAGCACGATGCGGCTGCTCTACACGCTGGCGACGCTCACCAGCACCTACGACGGCACCTCGCACCTGATCAACTTCATCGCGAACGTCGCGCCCAACTGCCTGGCCGCGGAGGCCGCGCACACCGACTCGGCGGGCTGCAACCACAAGTGGTCGGCGCCGGGCCAGGGCACGATCCCGATCAACGAGCCCAGCTGCGGTCCGCAGAAGCCCGAGCACCTGTGGCGCAACCACCGCTGCCCGCTCGCGGTGCCGGTGGGCACGGCGCCCGGGCGCAGCGCGCGCAAATCCGGCGCGGCAAAGGACGGGCCGGTCGTCCGCCTCCCGAAGCTCCTGCCGACGGGTGACGAGCGCCCGGGCGGCACGAAGAAGCCGCCGTCCCCTGACCCGAGTGACCCGGGCAGCGCGGCCAAGCCCGCCCCGCTGCTCGACGTGCCCGGCCTGCTGTCGAAGCTGCTGGGCGGCGGCGCACCCACGAGCACCGCGCCCGAGCGCACGCCGGGCGACCTGCAGTCGGCCACCTCCCTCCTCGACTTCCTCCTGAAGTGATGGCTCCCGCGCGCAAACTGCCCACGGGTCGTCGCGACCGCAGCCGCCGGTTCGCGGTGCTCGGCCTCCTCGCGATCCTCGCGGCCGCCGTGGTCGGGTACATCGGGTACACGGCCAACTCGGGCCTGCCGTTCCAGAATCGAGCGGAGTTCGATGTCGAGGTGCCGAACGCCGACCGGCTCATCGACGCCGCCGACGTGCGCATCGGGGGCATCCGCGTGGGCCAGGTGCTGAACGTGACCGCGGTCTCGCCTGCCGGTGGCAGGCCATACGCGCGGCTGAAGGTGGCGCTCGAGCCCTCGGTGGGTCCGCTGCCCGTCGACACCACCGCGCAGGTGCGCCCGGCCTCGGTGCTCGGCCTGACGTACGTCGACCTCGTCCTGGGTGGCAGCGCTCGCACGCTCGCCGCCGGGAGCACGCTGCCGCTGGTCCGGGCCAAGCCCAGCTCCGACCTCACCGACCTGTTCGACGTGTTCGACCGCAGCTCCGCGCGCCGCTTCCGCCGCGCCCTCGCCGACCTCTCCGGAGGCTTCGCCGGACGGGGAACCGCGCTGAACGCCACGATCAGCTCGATCAGCCGCCTGCTGCCGAAGCTGACCGGCGTCGCCACCACGCTGTCCGCGCACGACGCGCAGCTGCCCGCGTTCCTCCGCGGCTACGAGGCGACGGTCGCGGCGCTGGCACCTGTGAGCGATGAGCTCGCCGGACTCTTCCGGGGTGCCGCGACGACGTTCGAGGGCCTGGACCGGGAGCACGCAGCCCTCGCGGACACCATCGACGCGGCGCCCGCGGCCGAGACCGCGGTGACCCGGGCGTTCACCACGGTGCGGCCCGCCCTGGACGGGTTGGCGCGGCTCTCCGTCAGCCTGCGCCCGGCGGCCACGGCACTGCCGGCCACGCTGCGGCGCGTGAACGCGACGCTGACCGCCGGCGCTGCGCCGTTGCGTGCGCTGCCGTCGCTGGCACCGCCGCTCGTCACCGCGCTGCAGAGCCTCGACGGCCTCAGCCGCGACGACAACACCAGCGGTGCGCTGCGCAAGCTCACCGACCTGGCCGGCGCCACGCGCGGAGCGCTGTCGCTGCTCGTCCCGGCGCAGGTGCACTGCAACGTGATCAGCCTCTTCACGCAGGGCTTCGCTGGGACCTTCGGGACGCTCGGGACCGGCGACGGACCGTCGCTCGGCGCGCTGTACCTCGCGGAGAGCGGCGCCATCGGCGAGCCGCTGCAGAACGCCCGCCCGTCGCCGAACGTCGGCATCAACCCGCTCCCGAACGAGAACGCCGACGAGTGCGAGGCCGGCAACGAGCCGTGGAGCGACAAGCAGCAGCTCGGCAACCCGCCGGGCCTGCAGAGCAAGACCACGCGGGAGACCGTGCCGCCGCCGGGCGTCACCCAGCGCGCCCACGACGCGGGCCTGCTCACCGACCCGGAGGGGATCACCCCGTGACCGGAGTCCGAGGCACCACGCTCGAGTCGCGCCACCGGCGGGCCGCCGTCGTCGCCGTGCTGCTGATCGCCGTCAGCACGACGTTCGTCTTCGCCAAGCACAGCCTGTTCGGCGGCGGCTACGAGGTCCGCGCGGTCGTGTCGTCCGTCAGCCAGCTGCGCGGCGGCAGCGAGGTCCGCATCGCCGGGGTCAAGGTCGGCGAGGTGGACGGCATCGACCGCGGCCCGGCCGACACGTCCATCGTCCGGATGACGGTCGACGACAGCGGGCGTCCGATCCGCTCCGACGCGACGCTCACCGTCAAGCCGCGGCTGCTCCTGGAGGGCAACGCCTACATCGACCTCAGCCCGGGCACCCCCGCCGCGTCGGAGCTGGCCGACGGCGCGACGATCCCGTTGGGTCACACCGCGATCTCACCGCAGCTCGATCAGGTCCTGAACGTCTTCGACTCGCCGACCCGGGAGTCACTCCATGGCGGTATCGCCGGGCTCGCCGCCGGGCTCGGCGGCGCCTCGCCCGCCCCGACGTCTGCGGGCGGCTCGGGGTCCCAGGGCCTGCGCGACGCGGTGCGTGAGCTCGACGGCGCGCTCGGCAGCGTCAGGCAGGTCGTACACGCCGTTCGCGGCACCCGCCCCGGCGACCTGCCGCGCGCCGTCCGCCGCTCCGGTGATGTCGTGGCGCAGCTCGCGCAGAGCCCGCGGGCGCTCGCCGACAGCGTCACGAACTTCAACCGCATGATGGGCGCGCTCGCGGACGAGAGCACGTCGCTGGCCGCGAGCGTCAGCGGCTTGCACCGCGTGCTGCAGGCGGCGCCCGCCAGCCTGACCCGGATCGACGCGGCGCTGCCGGCTCTGACGCGCTTCGCCGGAGTGCTGCGGCCGGCGCTCCGTGATGCCCCTGTGACGCTGCGCAAGACCAACAGCCTGCTCGACCAGGTCAAGGCGGTGTCCCGCCCCGCCGAGCTGCCGGGGCTGCTCGACCGCCTGGACCCGGTGACGAGCGACCTGCCGGCGCTCGAGCAGCGGCTGAAGGCGCTCTTCGGATACACGACGCAGGTCATGGACTGCATCTCCACGCACGTGGTGCCGGTCCTGAACACGAAGATGCAGGACGGCACGCACACGACCGGCGATCCGGCATGGCTGGACCTGCTGCACGCCGTCACGGGCTTCACGTCGGCCTCGACCTCCTTCGACGGCAACGCCGGGACGTTCCGCGCCGGCCTGGCGTTCGGCCCGGCCGCGCTTCAGGGCGTCATCCCGGGGCTCGGGACCATCGCCGGGCGCCTGAACCCGGACGTTCAGGGCGTGCGGCCCGTCTGGCTCGGCTATGGCGTCGAGCCGCCCTATCGCCCTGACCAGCAGTGCGCCGACCAGCCCCTGCCGAACCTCAACGCGAAGGCCGGGCCGCCACCGGACTGGAACCTGCGCCGCATCGCGGCGCCGGGAGGGAACGCCAAGTGAGCCCGCGCCGCCGCGTCTACGTCCGCTTCCTGCTCGTGTTCGCTGCGCTCGGCACGGTGGGGCTGGCGTCCGCCGCCTACCTGCTCATCCGCGAGCGGGCGCCGCTGCCGTTCCAGGACGTCTACACCGTCAAGGCGGAGTTCACGTCGGCCGACGCCGTGGTCTCCGGCCTCGGGCAGCCGGTCAACGTCGTGGGCGTCAAGGTGGGCCAGGTCATCGACGCCAAGCTCGTCGACGGCCGGGCGCTCGTGACGCTCGAGATCCAGCGCAGCAAGGTGCCGCGGGTCTACCGCGACGCGACGGCCGTGCTCGAGCCGATCACGCCGCTGAACGACATGCAGATCAACCTCGAGCCCGGCAGCGCGCCGGCGCCGCCGCTCGGGGCCGGGGACGTCCTGGGGGTGAGCCAGACGGCCCCGCCGGTACCGCTATCGGATCTGCTCTCGACGCTGGACGGCGACACCCGGTCTTTCCTGACCTCGCTGATCTCGTCGGTCGGCCAAGGCGTCGGCGATCGCGGGCCGGACATGCGCCGGATGCTGCGCGCGCTCGGGCCGACCACGCACCAGGTCCAGCTCATCACCCGGGCGGCCGCTGGGCGCCGCAAGGAGCTCGCCCGCCTGATCCACAACCTGGCGCGGGTGACAGGTGCGGCATCCCAGGATCGCGAGCTGGCCTCGCTTGTCGCGGCCGGCAACCAGACGCTCAAGGCGATCGCGGACCAGGACGTCCCGCTGCGCAGGTCGCTGCAGAAGCTGCCGGCGACGCTGGACGCGGCGCGCGCGACGCTCACGGACCTCGAGCCGTTCGCGCAGCAGCTCACCCCGACGCTCGCCGCGCTGACGCCGGCCGTGCGCCGGCTGCCGGCGACGTTCGCCGCGCTGCGCCCGTTCGCAGACCAAGGCACCGCCACGCTGCAGGACGATCTGCGTCCGCTCGTCCGGGAGGCGCAGCCCCTGGTCGGCAAGCTGGGCCCGGTCGTCACGACGCTCACGGGCGCGATGCCGCAGCTGACGCGCTCGTTCCAGGCCGTCACCTACCTGGCCAACGAGCTGGCCTACAACCCTGATCCGGGCGGCAAGAACCAGGGGTTCCTCTTCTGGCTGGCCTGGGGGCTGCACAACTTCAACTCCGTCATCTCGGTCGGTGACGCGCATGGAGGGATCGGACGCGCGCAGGTGATCGTCAACTGCTACGGCGTGCAGAGCCTCTCCAAGCTGCAGCCGCTGTTCTCGCTCCTCGGCGTCTGCCCCGAATAGACCATGGAAACCCGGACTCCATCCGCACGCCTGCTCCTGCTGCCCGTGGCGTTCTGCCTCGTCTGCGTCGTGCTCACGCTGCTCGTCTTCCGCGTGTTCGGCGGCACGCTGCCGCTGGAGGCGAAGGGGTACCGGTTCACGATGCCGTTGCCGCAGGCGTCAAACCTCGTGACCGGCTCAGACGTCCAGATCGCCGGCGTGACGATCGGCGAGGTCGTCGAGGTGGGGCGTGTCGGCAACGCGGCGCAGGCCACCCTGGAGATCAAGCCGGAGTACGTCCCGGTGCGCCACGGGGCGCGTGCGATCGCGCGGACCAAGACGCTCCTGGGGGAGGGGTACGTCGAGCTGACGCCTGGCCCGCGGAGCGCCGCGCCGATCGCCGACGGCGGGCGGATGGCGGCGTCGCACGTGCAGGCGAACGTCCAGCTGGACGAGTTCCTGCAGACCTTCGGGCCGGACACGCGCACGCGGATGCATGAGCTCTTCGCCGGGCTCTCGACCGCGGTCGCCGGCCAGTCCCGGGCGCTCAACGACGCGCTCGGATCGGCGGCGCCGCTCGCTGGCAGCGTGGACCAGGTGCTCGGCGTGATCGACGATCAGCGCCACGATCTGCAGGGCCTCGTGGCGAGCTCGGCCGGCGTCCTGGGCGCGATCGGCGAACGCCAGGGCCTCGTGCGCGCCGCCGTCCGCGCCGGCAACGACGTGCTGACCGTGACCGCCCGGCGCAACCGCGGGCTGCGCGCCACCGTGCGCGCGCTGCCGCCGTTCCTGAACCAGCTGCGCAGCACCTCGCAGGCCATCACCGCCGCCGGCCCCGATCTGGGGGCCGCAGTGGGCGCGCTGGCGCCGGTGGCGCCGAAGGCCCTGCCCGCCATCGAGCAGATCAACGCGGCCGCCCCCGAGTTCCGGGCGCTGTTCAACGCGCTGCCCGGCACGATCACGGCCGGCAAGCAGGGGCTGCCCGCGCTGAGCGCCATGGTCAAGTCCACGCGCACGGCCTTCGCCGAGTTCTACCCGACCGCCCGCGAGCTGATCCCGATCGTGCAGCTGATGGCCGCGAACCCGACCGCACCCGAGGCGCCCTTTGCCGACGTCGCGGCCCTCACCAACGGCCTCTTCGTCGGACCCGGCGGACTCGTACAGCACTACGCCAAGGGCCTGCCGACGGTCTGGAACGAGACGATCGGCGGGTGGGTCAAGCGGCTGCCGACGAACATCCTGAACCCCTACGTCAAACCGGGCGGCCAGGCCGACATCGCGAAGCTCGGGCACGTCAAGGCGTTCGACTGCCGCAACGTCAAGAACCCGCCGTACGTGCCGTCGACCGGCACCGGGTCACCGCCGTGCGACCTGCAGGGCCCCTGGGAGTTCAACGGCAAGAGCGCGTTCTACCCGCGGCTGGAGCTGGCGCCGAAGTGAGCTGATGCGCCGCCGCGTCACCGCACCGGCAGCCTGAACCCGGCGCGCCTGACGGACCGCGTGCGGTCCGGCCCCGCGTCGCTCATCGCGCGCCGACCGCGTCGTCCCGGCCAACGACCGCCCCCACCAGCTGGCGCACGTACGCTTCGCGCGCCCGGGACGCCAGGCCGAGCCGGGCGTCCGGCGGGAGCAGTGTCTCGGCGAAGAGCAGCCGGGCGAGCAGGTCGCTCAGCTGCTCGAGGTCGCGGCGGGGGATCACGGCATCCCCGTGCTGGGCAAGGACGGTCAGGAGCGCGCGGATCATCGCGAGGCCGGGCGTCTCCCCGTCGCGCCAGAGCCCGACCATGATGTCCGGCTCGGCGCGCGCGATGCGCTGGATCACCGGGTGGCCGGTGGTGTGGTCGAGCAGGCAGCAGAAGCCGTCGACGATCGAGGTCGTCGCGTCCGGGGCGTCGCGCATGGCGTCGTGCACGAGCGCCATGGCCGTGCGGACCTCGCGCTGGTAGAGCCGCTGGAGCAGCGCATCCTTGGAACCGAAGCGCCTGAAGATGGTGGCGCGGGCCACCCGCGAGCCGGCCGCGACGTCGTCGACGGTCAGCCGGCGCTCGCCGTACTCGCCCACCAGCTGGAGCGTGGCGTCGAGGATCCGGGTGTCCGTCGCCGTGTCCGCCGGCGGTGCGGGCACCCCGCCGAGGGCCTCTCGCATCAGGGTCGCGAAGTCGGGAAGGGTTGACACTGATGAGACTGTACCAGTAACTTCAGTCTCATCGTGGTCCTTCAGGTCATCCCGTCCGTCCTCGCCGTGATCGAACGCGGCGCGCAGCTCCCGGGGGAGGGGCAGCTGCCACTGGCCCCGGTGCTCCACGCCGACCATACGGCGGCGCTCGCCTTCGTGATCGCGATCTACGCCGGGTTCGCCGGGGCGCTCGTGTGGGCCGCGGCCAAGCTCGTCCGCGAGCGCGAGACGCTGCCGCTCGTGCTCGTGCTCGCCGGCGTCGTCGCGGCGAACATGGAGCCGATCGGCGACCACGTCGGCCTGATCGTCTACGCCCCGGACATCCCGTGGTTCGACTACTGGGTGATGGGCCGGCAGATGCCGTCGTTCATCCTCGTCGGCGAGGCGTCGTACATCGCCTTGGGCAGCTACTACGCCTACCGCATGCTCGAGCGCGGGCGGTCGCTGCGGGAGATCGGCTTCATCTCCGCCGTGCTCGTCGGGATCCCCGAGATCCTCGTCGAGGTCGGCTGGCACCACTGGGGGATGATCAGCTACTACGGCGAGAACCCGACGCGGATCTTCGGCATCCCGCTCTACTCGATCGTCCAGAACTCGACGCTGCTGCCGGTGCTCGGCGTCGTCACGTTCATGGGGGCACGCCATCTGCGCGGCGCCCGGCGCCTATGGTTGGTCCTCGCCCTCCCGGCCGCGACCATCGGCTACATCGTCGGCGTCAGCTGGCCGGTCTACGAGGCGATCCAGTCGTCAGCGTCGGCGCCGGTCGTGTGGCTTGCGGCGCTCGTCACGTGCGTCGCGTCGGTCGGCGCCAGCTTCGTCGTGCTGCAGCTGCCGGAGCTGCGCGACCTGCGGGCCGCGCGTGAAGGCGGGGCGGTCCCGGCCGGCGGGGC
>JAOPZJ010000367.1 GCA_025964155.1 Solirubrobacterales bacterium | reverse complement strand
GCGCCGGAGCGCCGCGCCGCTGGACGCGGTGACCGCGGCGGCGCCGCGAGCGCTGACCGCCGCCCGCGAGCTCGTCGACACGACCGGCCCGCTTCTGACGCAGCTGCGGCCCTTCGCCCGGCAGTTGCTGCCGATCGTGCAGTTCACGATGCTCTACCGCCAGGAGGCGGTCCAGTCGTGGCTGCAGACCGCGGCCGCCACGAACGCGGTCGCCAACAACCAGAACGGTGTTCCCGTGCACTACCTCCGCGCGCCGGCGGTCTTCCCGAACGAGGCCCTCATCGGCGCCACGACGAAGGCGCCGTATTCGCGCTCGAACCCGTACATGGCTCCGGGCGGGATCGACGAGCTCGCCAAGGGTGGCCTGAAGACGTTCAGCTGTGGCAACACCGGGAACCCGCAGACCACGCCGCCGCTCGTGCAGCCGGTGCCGCCGTGCCGGGAGCAGGGCCCGATCCCCTTCCAGGGCCGGTCGGCGAGCTACCCCCAGGTCCACCAGGCGCCGTGACCGGTTCGGTCGGTGCGACGTCGTCCCTGTGCCCCTGGACGGGCTGCTGATTGACGTCGGCCGGTTGTCCTGCGGCAGCCTGCGGTCGTCGGGTGATGCCACGGCGGGGGGACGTCGTTCCTGTGCCCCTGGACCGGCGGCCAAGCGGCGGGCTCGACAAACAAATCATTCGCTTGGTAAGTTGTGCCGGCAGCGTCGCGAATCACCAAATGGAGACCTTCACCAGCACATGAGCCAGCGCACGTTCGTCATCGGGGTCGGGATGACCAAGTTCGACAAGCCGGGGACCAAGGAGGGGGACTACCCCGACTGGGCCAAGGAGGCCGGTGAGATGGCGCTCGCCGACGCGGGCATCGCCTACGACCTCGTCGAGGAGGCGTACGCGGGCTACTGCTACGGCGACTCCACCGCGGGCCAGCGCGCCGTCTACGGCCTGGGCCTCACCGGCATCCCGGTCGTCAACGTCAACAACAACTGCTCCACGGGGTCCAGCGCGCTGTACCTCGCGCGCCGCGCCGTCAAGGGCGGTCTCGCCGACTGCGCCCTGGCGATCGGCTTCGAGAAGATGGAGAAGGGCTCGCTCGGGGCGAAGTTCATGGACCGCACGAACCCGATGGACAAGCACTTCACGGCGCTCGTCGAGCTGCGCGAATGGGAGAACGCGCCCCCGGCGCCGCAGATGTTCGGCTCCGCCGGCCGCGAGCACATGGAGAAGTACGGGTCCACACCCGAGCACTACGCCTGGATCGGCTGGAAGAACCACAAGCACTCGGTCAACAACCCCTACGCGCAGTTCCAGGACGAGTACTCGCTGCAGGACATCAAGGACGCCAAGGAGATCTACGCGCCGCTGACGAAGCTGCAGTGCTCGCCGACCTCCGACGGTGCCGGTGCCGTGCTCGTCGCCTCCGAGCGCTTCGTCGACGAGCACGACCTCTGGGACACCGCCGTGGAGATCGTCGGCCAGTCGCTCGTGACCGACATCCCGACGACGTTCTCGGACAAGTCGGCGATCACGCTCGTGGGCGCGAAGATGAGCCGGCAGGCGGCCCTGCGTGCGCTCGAGGAGGCGCAGACCGACATCGGCGAGGTCGACGTCATCGAGCTGCACGACTGCTTCAGCGCCAACGAGCTGCTGACGTACGAGGCGCTCGGCCTGGCCGCCGAGGGCGAGGGGCACAAGCTCGTGGACGCCGAGGCGACGACGTACGGTGGCGCGGGCCCCGTCGTCAACCCGTCCGGCGGGCTGATCTCCAAGGGCCACCCGCTCGGGGCCACCGGCCTGGCGCAGGCCTCCGAGCTCACCTGGCAGCTGCGCGGCACCGCCGACAAGCGTCAGGTGCAGGGCGCGCGCGTCGCGCTCCAGCACAACATCGGGCTCGGCGGCGCCGCCGTCGTCACCGTCTACAAGAAGGCGGCTTGATCCATGGCCACGACGCTGCCGTCGCCCGCCAAGCGGACGATCTTCGAGCCCGAGCACGACGACCTGCGCGAGAGCTACGCCAAGTTCCTGCAGAAGGAGGTCGTGCCGAACTACGAGCGCTACCACGCGAACCAGCTCATCGACCGTGACGTCTTCACCAAGCACGCCGAGCACGGGTTCCTCGCGATGGAGGTCCCGGAGGCGTACGGCGGCCCGGGCGTCGACGACTGGCGCTTCAACGTCGTGCTCGCCGAGGAGGCCGTGAAGGCCGGCGTGGGCGACGCGATGGCCGGCCCGTTGCTGCACAGCGATGTCGTGCTGCCGTACATCATGGCCTCGGCCGACGACGAGCAGAAGGCGCGCTGGCTGCCGGACATCGCGGCGGGCCGGAAGGTCCTCGCGATCGCCATGACGGAGCCGGGCACGGGCTCGGACCTCGCGGGCATCAAGACGACCGCCAAATTGGATCCCGCCCACCCCGGCGATAACTACATCGTCAACGGCGGCAAGACGTTCATCACGAACGGCATCAACGCGGACCTCGTCGTCGTCGCGGCCCGCACGAGCGACGACAAGCACGGCGGCCTGTCGATGTTCGTCCTCGAGCGCGGCATGGAGGGCTTCGAGCGCAGCAAGCAGATCGAGAAGCTCGGCCAGCACGCGTCCGACACCGCGGAGCTCTTCTTCACCGACGTCGTCGTCCCGGCCGAGAACCGGCTGGGCGCGGAGGGGACGGGCTTCATGCAGCTCGTGAACCGGCTCGTGCCGGAGCGGCTGATCCTCTCGGTCAGCTCGACGGCCGGCTGCGAGGTCGCCTTCGACATGACGCTCGACTACATCAAGGAGCGCAAGGCGTTCGGCAAGCCGATCGGCTCGTTCCAGAACTCGCGGTTCGTGATGGCCGAGCTGCGGACGAAGATCGAGCTCACGCGCTGCTTCGTGGACCGCTGCATCGAGCGCTACGTCGCCGGCACCTGCACGGTCGAGGAGGCGGCGATGGCGAAGTACTGGTCGACCGACCTGCTGTGCGACGTCACCGACGCCGGCGTGCAGCTGCACGGCGGCTACGGCTACACGATGGAGTACCCGATCGGCAAGGCCTGGGTCGACGCCCGCATCGGCAAGATCTACGCGGGCACCAACGAAATCATGAAGGAGCTGATCGGCCGCACGATGGGCCTGTAGCGCCACGACGCCGTCACCGGCGCGGCAGCCCATCGCTGCCCGCGGCGGGCGCGGTCCGCAGCACCCACCAGCACCCACAGGAGGACTCACCATGCCGTCAGTCAGCAAGTCCGTCGACCTCTCCGCCCCGCCCGACGCGGCCTTCGCGCTGGTCACCGACACGAGCCGCTACGGCGAGTGGCTCACGATCCACGCAGACTGGCCCGACGGCGCCCCCGCGTCCACCGAGGCCGGCAGCACCTTCACCCAGAAGATCACGATCATGGGCATGCCGGCCGACGTGAACTGGACGGTCGAGTCCTACGACGCGCCGTCGTCGATGGTCCTCAGCGGCGGCGGCCCGCTGGGCGCCAAGCTCGCCACGACGATCAACGTGGCGCCGTCCGGCGGCGGCAGCACCGTGTCCTACGAGGTCGAGTTCTCCGGCGGTGGCATCGAGGGCCCGATGGGCGCGATGGTCACGAAGAAGACCGGGGAAGAGACCGAGGCCTCGCTGGCGAAACTTGCGGCGCTGGTGGCGTGATGGAGGCCTCCGCCGAGCTGCAGTGGAACACCGACAAGATCGGTGAATGGACCGCGCCCTCGGACTTCGAGGTGACGCGCGAGCGGATCGTCGCCTACGCGCAGGCCACGAACGACGAGAACCCCGTGCACCTGTCCGGGGACATCGCCCCGCCGGTCTTCGCGATCGTCCCGGTGTTCGGGGTCATGGCGCCCGCGATCGTCGGGATCGTGCCCGGCGAGATCGTCATGCGGGGCGTGCACGGCCAGCAGGACTTCCGCTACCACCGGCCGATCGAGCCCGGCCAGACGCTGACCTCGCGCGCCAAGGCGCTCGGGATCACCCAGCGCTCGACCGGTGCGGTCGTGCTGGGCAAGGGCGAGACGCGCAACGCGGACGGGGAGCTGGTCGTGGAGCAGCTCATGACGTACTTCGTGCGTGGCGGGCAGTTCGGCGACTCCATCGGCGAGCCGCTGCCCGAGCACGACTTCCCGGCCGCGCTCGTCGGCACCGCGCCGGTCGCGAGCGTCGAGCACGGGTACGACGCGGACACGACGCAGCGCTACTCGCAGGCCTCCGGGGATCCGATGCCGATCCACCTGGACAACGACTTCGCCGTGGCCATGGGGCTGCCGGGGATCATCGTCCACGGGCTCTGCACGATGGCCTACACATCACGCGCGGTCATCGGCGAGTTCTGCCCCGAGGACCCCACGCGTCTCAAGCGCCTGGCCGTCCGCTTCTCGAAGATCGTGCAGCCCAGCGAGACGGTCACACACGCGCTGTGGCGGGACGGGCGGACCGGCGACGGCCACGAGCGGGTCGTCTTCGAGACCACGAGCAGCACCGGCGCCGTGGCCATCAAGGACGGCCTGGCGGAGATCACCGCGGCCTGACGCCGGCCCCATCACGACCCCATCACCCGAGAGGAACACCACCATGGGCACACTCCAGGGCCGCGTCGCGGTCATCACCGGAGCGGGCAACGGCATCGGCCGTGAGCACGCGCTGCTTTTCGCCGCCGAAGGCGCAAAGGTCGTCGTCAACGACCTGGGCGGCAACCCGGACGGCACGGGCGCCGACGCGAGCGCCGCGCAGAAGGTCGTCGACGAGATCGTCGCCCTCGGTGGCGAGGCCGTCGCCAACCACGACGACGTCGCGGACTGGGCGGGGGCCGCGTCGCTCATCGCCCAGGCCGTCCAGGAGTACGGCCGGCTCGACGTGCTCGTCAACAACGCGGGCATCCTGCGGGACGCGTTCCTGCACAAGATGACCGAGGACGAGTGGGACCTCGTCGTGCGCGTGCATCTCAAGGGGCACTTCGCCACGTTGCGCCACGCGACCGACCACTGGCGGGAGCGCTCCAAGGCCGGGGAGGACGTCAAGGGCGCCGTCATCAACACCGCGTCGGCGTCGGGCATCGTGCTCCCGAACCCGGGGCAGGTCAACTACGGCTCGGCCAAGGCCGCGATCGCCGCGATGACGCTCGTCGCCGCGGCCGAGCTCGGGCGCCTGGGCGTCCGCGTCAACGCGATCGCGCCGGCGGCCCGCACGCGGTTGACGGCCGACGTGCCGGGGTTCGTCGGTGAGCTCATGAAGGCGCCGGAGGATCCGAGTGCGCTCGATGTCTTCGGTCCGCACCAGATCTCGCCCCTGGTCGCCTACCTGGCCGCCGAGCACTGCCCGCACACGGGCAAGCTCTTCGCCGTGCAGGGTGGTGCCATCAGCGAGCTGCACGGCTGGACGTCCGGTGAGGTCGTGGAGACCGACAGCGACTGGACGATCGCGTCGGTCGGCGAAAAGCTCGGTGCAGGCGCGGCGGTTTAGGACCATCGCCGACCGACCGGCGGTGGGCAATGGCTTGCCCACCGTCGTGGCGCTGCACTCAGGGTCACGGGTCCGGCGACCGATGCATTCGGTATCCGCCCGCGGATCGAACATCAGACCGAGACCCACCCACAGACCAGCGGATCGCAGGACGCGCACCGCACGGTCGCGCAGCTGCGGCAGGAGACCGCCGCGCTGCAGGCCGACATCGCCCGGCTGCGCGCCGAGCACCATGCCTTGGCGGAGCTCGCCTACCAGGACGGCCTGACGGCGCTCGACAACCGCCGGTCCTTCGACCTGGCTCTGCAGCGCGAATGGGCGCTGACGGTGCGGGACGGCATCGACTCATACGTCGTCGTCGCTGACCTGGACGGCTTCAAGGCCTTCAACGACCTGCACGGCCACGCGGCGGGCGACGAGGTGCTGCGTCAGTTCGCGGCCGCCCTGCGCCAGACCGCACGCTGCACCGACATCGTGGCGCGGCTCGGCGGCGATGAGTTCGCCGTGCTCCTGGTTCGCTGCAGGGAATCCGCCGTGTACGCCTTCAAGGAGCGTCTGCGCACTGTCGTGAAGCGGTTCGCCGGCCTGCAGGACGTGGCCGTCAGCCTGGGACACGCTTCACTGCTGCAGTCGATGTCCGCGTGCGCGGCCCTGCACCGGGCTGACCTGGCGATGTTCGCCGACAAGCGGTCAACGCGGGGCTGAACGGCGTGCTCAGCCGCGGTCCGGTGCCACGAGCAGCCGCTCGAGCTCCGCGCGCATCGCCGGCCACGGGTCGCGGCCGCGCTTGGCGCGTGGCTCGAACGCCTGGGTCAGCGCGAGGCCGCGCATCGCGCTGAGGGCCAGCGTCAGGCGTCCCTCCCAGCCCGGGACCTTCATGAGGTCTCCGCCGAACTCCGCCGCGAGTTCGAGGATGCGGCCGCGCACCTCACGCTCCACGGGCACGAGGCGCGCGTGCAGGTCCGGATCATCGGCGGCGGCGATCCACAACTTCACGAAGATCGTGAACACCGGGCTGGAGAAGTCCTGCCACAACAGGTCCAGCAGGGCGCCGCCGCGGGCCTCCTGGGCCTGCGGCAGCCCGCGCGCCTTCTCGGCCGCCTCGGCGATGCGCTGCTCCGCCAGGCGCTCGACGGCGGCCCCGACGAGGTCCACGCGGTAGGGGAAGTGATGCGTCTGCGCCCCTTGGGAGACGCCGGCGAGCTCCGTCACGCGCCGGGTCGTCGTCGCGGCGTAGCCGACGTCGAGCACGCTCTGGATCGTGGCGTCCAGCAGCTTGCCGCGGGTCTCCGCGGTGCGCTCCTCCTGGGTGCGTCGGACGGGTGTGGCCACTGCGGCGATGCTAGCGAGGGGCGGGTGAGCGGGGCACCGTCGGGCTCCCGATCGCCGGCCGTGAGCGCTACGGTGCCGTATGCCCGCTCTCGCCTCCACCGGTCTGCAGGTCTACCCGCTGTGTCTCGGCGGCAACGTCTTCGGCTGGACGGCCGACGAGGCCGCGTCCTTCGCCGTGCTGGACCGCTACCTCGCGGCGGGCGGCAACTTCCTGGACTCCGCCGACGTCTACTCGTCGTGGGCCCCCGGCAACGAGGGCGGTGAGTCCGAGGCGATCATCGGGCGCTGGATCGCCGACCGAGGTGTGCGCGAGGAGGTGGTCATCGCCACGAAGGTCGGCACGCACGGTGGCGCGGGGCTCGGCGACCTGAAGCCGGACACGATCGCGCGCGCCTGTGACGCGTCGCTGCAGCGCCTGGGCACCGAGCGGATCGACCTCTACTACGCGCACCGCGACGACGAGGACGTCCCGCTGCAGGAGAGCCTGGGCGCCTTCGACGCGCTCGTGCGCGCCGGCAAGATCGCGCACGTCGGCGTCTCCAACGTCTCGGCCGCGCGCCTGCGCGAGATGATCGCCGTGACCCAGCAGGAGGGCTACGCGCCGATCACCGCCCTGCAGCCGAAGTACAACCTGCTGGACCGCGCCGAATTCGAGGGTGAGCTGCAGGCCCTGTGCGTCGAGCACGGCATCGCGTGCGTCCCGTTCTACGGCGTGGCGATGGGTTTCCTCACCGGCAAGTACCGGCGCGACAGCGTGGCGCAGGACATCGGCTCGCCGCGCGCCAAGGGCGCCATCAAGGTCTACGGCTCGCAGGAGCGCGCGTGGCGCACGCTCGACGTCCTGAACGAGATCGCCACCGCCCACGAGGTCGCTCCGGCGGCCGTTGCGCTCGCGTGGCTGGCGGCCCAGGACGCGGTCGTGGCGCCGATCGCCAGCGCCCGCAACGTCGAGCAGCTCGAGGACCTGCTGGCGATGGCGGACCTGCAGCTGACCGACGACGAGCTGGCGGCGCTGAGCGCGGTAAGCGCCCAGTAGTCACGGCGACGGCTGCACCTGCGCGGTCTCGCCGGCGTACAGCGCGGCGCTGCCGGGCACGTCCAGGGTGGCGCGGTAGAAGCCGGCGGGTCCCGGCCGCGAGACGGTGAAGCGCGTGCCGTCGGCACTGACCGGCGTCGTGGCCGCCGTCGGCCGCGTGAAGATGTCCAGGCAGTTCGCCGGCGTGTCGATCGTCGACGGCGTCGTGCCCGGCAGGGCGTACGGCAGGTTGCACTTGAGGGCGACGCGGCGGTCCAGGCGGACCACGCGGCCGGGCTGCGGCGGGTCGATCGTGCCGCTCACGGTGACGACGCCGTCGCTGCTTCTCGCCGCCGACGTCACCGTCATGTGCACCCAGATCGACGGGTACAGCGCGGCGGGGGCGCCGACGTTGATCGTCCCGGGCGCACCGGCGGTCGTGAGGTAGCCGGTGCGCGGGATGTGCGGCGGCGTCAGGGTGACCGACCAGCTGCCGTCGGCGCGTGTGTCGACGACGGTCCCGGTCGGCGAGAAGGCCGAGGACCCGCGAGGCCCGAGGATCGCGGTGCTCAGCGCCACCGGGACGCCGCCGAGGGGCACGGAACCCAGCACGCGGGTACGCGTGGCGCGGCGCCGGACGAGCGTCCCGCCAAGCTGCAGCGGCGTGTCGGCGTAGACGATCGTCGGCGTGGCCAGCATCGACAGGACCGGCGGCAGCAGCCGCGTCCCGGGGGCGAACGGATCGCTGCCGGCGACGACGACACACGGCGTGCCGTTCGCGCCTGGGCACTCGATGTCGCCCCCGCCCGAACCGTTCTGAACGTAATACTGCCGGCCGCCGTCGCGCGCGAAGCCGCCGACGAGCGCCGTGAAGGCCCGGGCCTCGGTGCGGGCGCCGGTCCGCGGGTTCAGGCGCGTGAACACGTTGGGCTGGTGGAACCCGTCGCGGGCGGTGTACAGGAGGGCGCCGTCCAGCGCGATCGCGTCCAGAGAGTTGGACTCCTGGCCTTGGGATTCGCGCTGCAGCGTCCGCGACCGGCCGCCGGTGACGGGCAGCACGCGCGCCTCCGTCGTCTGGCTGTCGTCGGGTCGGATCATCGCCGCGAGCACGCCGATGAACGACCCCTCCAGATCCAGCTGCCGGATCCTGGCGCAGGTGCCGCGGTCCAGGCGCCTGGGGCGAGCGGGGGTGGCCGCGCCGGTGAGCACCCGGGTGTAGGGCACGTCGCACTGCACGCGCCGGCGGCCGGCCCGGCGGAACGTCGCCAGCGTGTACGCGATGCGCCGACCGTGCTGCGTGATCGCCGGGGAGCCACCGCCGGCGTACGGGATGCGCGTGAGGGTGCGCATGCTGCCGCCCGTCGCCGCCAGCGTCCGCACCGTGCAGCGATGGGAGGCCATCGAGCAGCCCTGCGTCCACACGATCGCGGCCTTGCGGCCGCGGCCGCGTGCGACGTCGAAGATCGGCTCGCCGCCCAGGCGCGGGCCGATCGTCGCGGGGGTGGCGCCGCCGGAGCTGACGACGAACCGGTAGGTGTCGTCGCCCTGGCGCTGGGCCCACACCACTACGCCGGCGTCGGCGGACATCCTGAGCGGCGTCGTCGTCGTGGCGATCGGCTCGTCGGCCGCGGCGACCACCACCGGTAGCACGCCGGCGGCGCAGGCGGCCGTCAGGGCCAGCGCGCAGGACCGGACACGGGACATGGCTCGAGAAACGTCCGTCGAGCAGGGAGGTGACGCCGAGCGCGCCGTCCCGGGTTCGCCCCCGAACGTGGCGGGCGTTGGTCGCGGGCGGACGGGCCAGGCCGCCGGCGCGTCAGCCGGTGGCGGCCAGGACGTCGTCGCCGGTGTCCAGGCCCCGCGGGACGAGCACGTAGTTCACGCGGCCGGTGCTCACGCGCAGCGTGGCGCCGGGCCGCAGCGACTCACCCGACAGCTCGGGCAGGGCCTCGGGCCCGGGCGCGCCGAGCCCGAAGAAGCGGTGCGCGTTCGTCGCGGCGTACGTACGGAGGGCGCGCTCGGCGCCCGTCGGCGTCCCGCACCAGCCGGTGGCGTGGAGGGTCGCACCATGCCACAGCTCCCAGCGCCACCGGCGGAACGGGAACCGACCGGGCTCGAGCTCGTGGAACGCGTAGCTGAACTGCAGACCTTGGACGGGGAGCACGAGCTGTGCACGGTAGCGCCTGCCCGCGACCAGCTGGAAGGGCCGCGTCGGTGGACGCCGTCACGCCGCTACCGTGACCGGATGGCCCCGAGCCGCCTGCTGCCCCGCGTCGGCATGGTCGCGTACGCCGGCAACGCGCCGGAGCGGCTGACGGTCGTGCAGGTGGACGGCGCGCGCGTGGTCGTCCGCGACGCCGCAGGGCGCGAGCGCGCCTTTGCCATCCACCGGCTGACGGGCCACTGGGTGCTGGAGGGCGATCCGTACTGGGGGCTGCGGCTGGTGCTGACCGACGAGCAGGCGGACTGACGGCCATCACCGCCGCGCCCGGCTCGTCGGGCGATCAGGCCGCCGCCGCAATCCCTACCCTGGACGACCGATGCCGCCTGCGAAGAGCCCGTACCGCCGATCGTCCGGCCGGAGCAAGTCGCTGCCGGGCAACATGCCCGAGCGCGCGCTCGGAGAGACGCTGATCTGGACCGACGGGGCCTGCATGGGCAACCCGGGGCCGGGCGGCTGGGCGGCGCTCGTGACCGTCGACGACACGTCCGCGCCGCTGGAGCTCTCGGGGGGCGCGCCCCACACGACGAACAACATCATGGAGATGACGGCCGCGCTCGAGGGGTTGCGGGCGCTGCCGGACGGCTCGCGCGTGTGCGTCGTCACCGACTCGCGGTACCTGCTGGACGGGATGACCTCCTGGATGGCCGGATGGAAGAAGCGAGGGTGGAAGACCGCGGGTGGAGCCCCCGTCAAGAACCGTGAGATCTGGGAGGCGCTGGAGGCGGAGGTCGCCCGGCACGAGTCGGTGCGCTGGCACTGGGTGCGCGGGCACGTCGGGAACGCGCTGAACGAGCGCGCCGACGAGCTCGCCGTCGCGGCGGCCGCTGCGGCGGCCTGACGTCCCGGTTGTGCGCTCTTTCACGCTGGCCCTGCAGCCCGGCCTGCTGGCGATCTGCCGGCTGCCCGCGGACGCCCCGGTCCCGCCGGTCCCCACGACGGCGGCGCCGCTGCACAGCGTCACCCGCACCGCCGACGAGCTGTCGATCGTCTGCGCCGAGTCCGACGTGCCCGACGGGGCGGTCGCCGATGGCGGCTGGCGGACGTTCACGCTCGTAGGAACCTTCGACCTCACCACCGAGGTCGGCGTCCTCGCTGCCGTCCTGCAGCCGCTGGCCGACGCGCGGATCGGCATCTTCGCGATCTCGACCTATGACACCGACTACGTGCTCGTCCGCGACGCGCACGTCACGCACGCGGTGGCCGCCTGGCGCACGGCCGGACATACGGTGCTCGGGGCTTGACGCCCTCCGGCGCGGGTACAGGGCCGCCAGGCCGGACCTCGCAGCCGCGCGGCTGAGCGGTCCGGATCGTCGTTCGTGGCCCGGAGCGCGAGGCCCGCACGGTCGCGGACGGCGGTCGCCACGTCACGCCACGCCAATCGAGCGTCACGTTCCTGCTACTCGGTGACGGATACGTGACCACCGATCGGCCAGGCACCGTCGACCGACGGGGCCGCGGTCGGCGGGCAGGCGGGCACGGCGTCCGGCAACACGGCGCCACGCCAATCGAGCGTCACGTTCCTGCTACTGGGTGACGGATCCGTGACCACCGATCGGCCAGGGCCAGACCTCCTCGCAGCAGCGCGGCTGAGCGGTCCGGATCGTCGTGCCTGGCCAGGAGCGCGGGGAGGGACAGGCCGTCAGGCCGGACCTCCTCGCAGCGACGCCGCCAGGGGCGGCGAGGCGCACCGGTCAGACGGGCTGCAGGGGCGGCGAGGCGCACCGCTCAGCAGCGCTGCAGCACCGCTGCCCCCAGCCGCGCCAGGCCCTCGCGGATCTCGTCCGGGCCGTGGGCGGTGAAGGAGAGGCGCAGCGTGGCGAGGTCCGGCGGGCCCGCGAAGAACGGTGCGCCCGGGACGAAGGCGACGTCGTGCGCCAGCGCCCGGCGCAGCAGGACGTCGGCGTCCCAGCCATCGGGCAGGCGCGCCCACACGAACATGCCGCCGTCGGGCTGGTTGTGGACCGAACCCTCCGGAAGCGCGCCCAGCAGGCCGCCGAGCAGCGCGTCGCGGCGGGGGCCGTACTCGCGGCGGAGCGTCGCGACATGGCCGTCCAGGTCCACGGCGGCGAGCCAGTGCGCGGCGGCGGCCTGGTCGACGGTGGAGGAGTGCAGGTCGGCCGCCTGCTTGGCGACCGTCAGCGGGTGGCGCAGCTCGCGGGGGGTGCGGATCCAGCCGATGCGCAGCCCGGGGGCGGCGATCTTCGACAGCGTCGACAGGGCCAGCGTGCGGTCCTCGGCGCCGGGCAGCGTCGCCAGGGCCGGCAGCGGCTGCCCGGCGTAGCGCAGCTCGCTGTAGGGATCGTCCTCGACGAGCCACAGGCCCGTGCGCGCGGCCAGGGCGGCCAGCGCCCGACGACGGTCCAGCGGCAGCGTCCGTCCGGTCGGGTTGTGGAAGGTGGGGATGGTGTACAGCAGCTTGGCGCCGTGCTCGGCGGCCAGTTGCTCGACGGCGTCGATGTCCAGGCCGTCCTCGTCGCACGGCACGGGGATCACCCGCGCGCCGGCCAGCGCAAAGGCCTGCAGCGCCGCCAGGTACGAGGGCTCCTCGACGAGAATGCGGTCCCCCGGCTCGAGCAGCACGGTGGCCAGCAGGGTGAGCGCCTGCTGGGAGCCGCTCGTGATGAGCAGGTCGTCGGCGTCGGTCGGCAGGCCGCGCGCCGTGAGCCGGGCGGCGACGGCGTGGCGCAGCGCCGGGTCCCCCTCCGTCGTGGAGTACTGCAGTGAGCGGCCCGCGGTCTGCCCGTCACGCAGCACCGCGGAGAACGCGTCGTGCAGGCCGGCGGCGTCGAAGAGCTCCGGGGCGGGCAGGCCGCCGGCGAAGGAGATGACGCCCGGGCGCGCGGTCAACGCGAGGATCTCGCGGACGGGCGAGCTCTTGACGTCGCGCAGCCGTGCGGCGAGCGGCGGGACGGCGGCCGTGGGGAGGGCGGACGGCTCCACGAAGTCCGGAACCGTACCAGTGGAGCCTCGTTTCGTGTACCTGTAAGGTACAAACAAGCCGCTGTCCCACTGATCCGAGAGGCGATCCTGCGATGGACCTGACGTTCGACGCAACCGAGGCGCAGTTCCGCGACGAGCTGCGCGACTGGCTGAGCACCAACGGCCCGGGTCCGGAGCCCGAGGGTGAGGACGAGCAGTACGCCTGGCGCCGCGACTGGCAGCGCAAGCTGCACGACGGCGGCTGGGCCGGTGTCCACTGGCCGGTCGAGTACGGCGGCCGCGGGGCGACGATGGTCGAGTCGGCGATCTTCTACGAGGAGCTCGCGCGCTCCGGGCACCCGCTGCCGGCGAACGTCCTGGGCCTCCTGCTCGGGGGTCCGACGCTCATGGTCTGGGGGACGCCCGAGCAGAAGGACCGCTACCTGAACCCGATCCTCAGCGCCGAGGAGATCTGGTGCCAGGGCTTCTCGGAACCGGAGGCCGGCAGCGACTTCGCCGCGGTCAAGACGCGCGCCGTCGAGCAGGCCGACGGGTCCTTCCTCGTCACCGGGCAGAAGGTCTGGACCTCCGGAGCGCAGTACTCCAAGTGGTGCATGCTCGTCGCACGCACCGACTTCGACGCGGCGAAGCACAAGGGCCTGACCTACTTCCTCATGGACATGGACCAGCCCGAGGTGCAGGTCCGCCCGCTGAAGCAGATCACCGGCGAGGCGGAGTTCAACGAGCTGTTCATCGAGGACGCGCGCATCCCGGCCGAGAACGTCATCGGCGGGGTGGGCAACGGCTGGAAGGTCGCGCTGACGACGCTTATGAACGAGCGCGCCGGCCTCGCCTTCGGGTTGCAGGTGCGCCTGCGCGTGATGCTCGACGAGCTGACGGAGATCGCTGCCTCCAGCGGCCAGATCGAGGACCCGCGCGTGGCCGACACGCTCGGCGAGCTGCACCTGCGCTGCGAGATCCTGCGGCTGACCGCCTACCGCGGGTTGACGGCGACGATGAAGTACGGCCAGCCCGGACCGGAGGGCTCGCTGACGAAGTGGATGTGGTCGGAGACCAACCAGATGCTCACCCAGTTCGCCGCCGACGTCGTGGGTCCCGAGGCCCTGACGATGGGGACGAAGTGGAGCTATGAGCTGCTGCGCGCCCGCGGCAACACCATCGAGGGCGGCACCACCGAGATCCTCAAGAACATCGTGGCCGAGCGCGTGCTCGGCCTCCCCAAGGCGCGATAGGAGAGCTGACGTCAGATGAACTTCGACTTCACCGAGGACCAGCAGGAGATCCGCGCCACCGCGCGCGACCTGCTGGCGTCGCGATCCACGTGGGAGCGCGTGCGCGGCCACGCGGAGGCCGGCGCCCAGGACGAGGCGCTGTACACGGAGCTCGGGGGCCTGGGCTGGCCGGGCATTGCCGTGGCCGAGGAGCACGGCGGGCAGGGCCTGGGCATGGTCGAGTTCGTCATCCTGCTGGAGGCGCTCGGCGAGGCCTGCGCCGCGGTGCCGCTGCGCGGGACGGCGCTGGCGGCCTTGTTCGTCGAGCACGCCGGCTCCCCCGGCCAGCAGGCCCAATGGCTGCCGGGGCTGGCGTCCGGGGAGCTGCGCGGCGCGCTCGGCACATGGGCCGACGGCGTCGGCGAGCTCGTGCCCGACGCGGTCGGCGCCGACATCGTGGTGCTGCTCGACACCGACGGGGGCGCGTCGCTCGTCCCGGCCGCCGATGCGAGCATCGAGCCGGTCGCGTCGATCGACCCGACCCGCCGGTATGCCCGTGTGTCGGTCGCCGAGGGCGGCGGCGTGGAGCTGCTGACGTCGGACACCTCCGAGGCGCTGCGGCGCGCGGAGGTCGGGGTGGCCGCCGGCCTCGTCGGCGTCTCACAGCGGGCACTGGACATGACCGTCGCCTTCGTGAAGGAGCGCAAGCAGTTCGGGGTCCCGATCGGCTCCTTCCAGGCCGTCGGCCACAAGGCCGCGCAGATGCTCTTCGACACCGAGGGCGCGCGCTCGGCGACGCTCTTCGGCGCGTGGGCCGCCGACGCGGACACCGATCAGCTGCCGCTCGGCGCGGCGATGGCCAAGGCGGCCGCGTCGGCCGGGGGGCGGACGACGACGGCCGCGGCGATCCAGCTGCACGGCGGCATCGGCTTCACGTGGGAGGCGGACCTACACTGGCTGTACAAGCGCGCCCAGCTGGACGCCGTCTTCCTCGGCGGCCCCGCCACGCACCGCGCCCGCATCTCGGCGCTCTCCGCGGAGCGCGTCGTCGCCGCCACCCGCTAGCCGCCCGCCCGCCGTGCCCATCCCCTACGACCGCGACGCCTCGCTCGTCAGCCACCATCCTGAGATCAATGCCCACCCGCCCGACGGCGGGCCGGTTCCTGTGGAGGACGGCCAGCGCGCCCGCATCCTGGAGGCGATGGTCCAAGTCGTCGCGAACCAGGGGTACCCGCGCACGACAGTCGCCGACGTCGTGCGTGCCGCGGGGGTGTCCCGCTCGACGTTCTACGCGCTGCTAGGCGGCAAGGAGGAGTGCTTCCTGGAGGCGCACCGCCTGGGCACCGCGGTGCTCGAGGAGCGCATCGATCTCGCGATGCTGGCGGCGACGAAGCACGGCTGGCGCGGCCGGCTGCAGGACGGCATCCGTGCCTACCTCCAGACGCTCGAGGACGACCGCGTCTTCGCGCACACCTTCCTCGTCGAGATCCACCAGGGCTCGCCGGCGACCGCCCTGGCGCGGGACGAGGTGCTGGACCGCTTTGCCGCGCGCTTCGCCGCCTCCCATGCGGCCGCCAAGCGCGACGGCGAGGCCGAGGGCGACCCGCCGTTGGAGGTTTTCGCGATCCTCGCCCACGGCATCGACGCCCTCGTCGCCCGCGCCCTTCGCACCGGGGAGCCCGCCGAACTGGCGGAGCTCGAGGCGGTCATCCTCGACGCGGCGCTGCGGGTGATCCGGGGGGCGTAGGGGTCGGGGGCGGCGGTTCGGTCGGCGCGCTCGGGGCTAGAGCGCCCAGTAATCGACGTTCGCCCTCGGGGCCCGTCGTGAGTAGAGACGGTCGCCGTCCCCGGACTCCACCAGCAGCTGCAGCTCGTGCCGGCGTTCCCAGCGCGCGGCGCATGCCGCGACGACGAGCGAGCCCAGGCCCACGCCGCACAAAAAGCCCACCGCGTGGCCGACGCCAACGCCGAGGATGTCGGCCAGCTCGTTCAAGAACAGGAGAAACCCGGCGAAACCCGCGGCGTTCCTCAGGCGGCGCCACCGCGACGTCGGCTGGGGCGAAGCGATCGTGATCCCGTGCGGGAGGCCGGGCACGTCATCGGTCGGGATCAGCCTGCTGAGGTCGACCAGTCGAATCACCGTCCAGAGCGCGGCACCGATCGCGGTGTCCGTGGCGAGGTCGCCCGCGTCGGTGTCGGAGAGCAGGAGGATCCCGCCGCCGACGACAACGCCCGCCCCGATCATGCGCCCGGCGTGCTCGAGCAACGAGCGGACGGCGGGCTCCGCCTCGAGCGGTGGGGGCGGGTCGGGCGGTTCATACGCTCCCGCCGCCAGCGCCTCCTTCTCCAGGCGCCCGAGCTCCGCCTCGCGGAGGCGGTCGGAACCGCTCCCGTAGGGCACGAGGCGCACCGGGGCACTGTCCCAGCGGCGCGGGGCGCGCGCAAGTCCTACGCGGTGTCGCACCCAAGGCGGTTCGGCCGGCGAACGAACGTCGATCGGTGGCGTCGGTCGGGGTGAGTGCCACATCGACCCGGCTGAGGCGTGCGGATCCGACGGTCGGCGAGGCCTGTCCGGTGAGCGTCGGATCGACCCGCCCGAAGCAGGCGAAACCGACACTCGCCCGAGGCCGGCCGCGGCTCGGGACGATTCCCGCGCCACACTCCCGCCCTCGCACGGCGCGGCGCCCCCAACCACGCAGCCCTGCCGAGGTACACCCTTAGAGCAACCAGTGATCGACGTTTGGCCTCGGCCGCGGTCGCGAGAAGAGGCGGTCGTCTTCCTCCCCGGTCGAGATCAGGAGCTGCAGCGCGTTTCGCCGCTCCCAACCAGCGGCGAACGCGACGAGGACCAGCGCGCCGACGCTCTGGCCGAGCAGGACGCCGACCGTGTGGTGGATGCCGAGACCGAGCAGGAGCGTCGCCCCGGCGACCAGGGCGAGGAAACCGCCGAGCAACGCGAGTGCTCCGAGTTGGTCCCAACGCGACGGCGGCGCGGGCGGGACGACGGTGGTCTCGGTTGGCACCTCGGGGATCTCACCGCGTGGAATCAGCGCGCGGGCGGAGAACACGTGCACGACCCCCCAGACCGGGGCACTGATCGCGGCCTCGTTGGCCAGTGTGCCGGCGTCGGTGTCGCCGAACAGGACGAGCACGGCGCCGAGGGCGGCCGCCAACCCAAAGTAGTTCTGGACGACTTCGAGTTGCGAGGAGACGGCCGGCTCCGCCTCCAGCGGCGGGCGCGCGAGTGCGGCCTCCACTGCCAGCGCCTGCTTCTCGAGGAGTCCCGCTCGCGCCTCCCTCATGCGGTCGGGACCGGTCTCATAAGGCATGAGGCGCACCGGGGCACTGTCCCAGCGGCGCGGGGGGCGCGCAAGTCCTACGCGGTGTCGCACCCAAGGCGGTTCGGCCGGCGAACGTCGATCGGTGGCGTCGGTCGGGGGTGAGTGCCATATCGACCCCGCTGAGGCGGGCGGATCCGACGCTCGGCGAGGCCTGTCCGGTGAGCGTCGGACCGACCCGCCTGAGGCGGGCGGACTCGACACTCGCCCGAGGCCGGCGACGCGGCTCGGGACGATTCCGAGGCGGTCGTGGGTCAGGCGGAGCTGCGGCTTGCGTGCGGCATGTCGTCGAAGATCGCGTACCCGTTCCCGCCCGCGGACTTGACGCGGTACATGGCCTTGTCTGCGGCATGAAGCAGCGTTTCGCCACTCGTATGGGGATCGGCGATGACGACGCCGACGCTCACCCGGATCTGGAGCGGCGTGCCGGCCAGTTCGAACGGCGCCTCGAGGGCGTGAAGCAGCCGCCGGGCGCAGGCCTCGGCCTCCTGCCGGTTGGTGACACCGGTGGCGAAGATGGCCATCTCGTCACCCCCGAGGCGGGTGACGACGTCCCCTTCGCGGGTGATCCGTTCCAGGCGCGCGGCCACGGCCTGCAAGAGCGCATCGCCGGCACGGTGGCCGAGCGTGTCGTTGACGAGCTTGAAGTGGTCGATGTCGATGAAGTAGACGACGGCGAGCTCGTCGGACGGCGACCGGCGGCGGTTGAGGTGGTGCAGCATGACCCGCCGGTTCCAGAGCCCGGTCAGGGGGTCCCGCGTCGCGTGGTCGACGAGCGTGCGCTGCGTCCGTTCGCGCTCGATCGCGATGCCGGCAAGGGCGGCGGCGTCCTCGATGAGCCCAAGCTCCATGTCGGTCGGCGTTCGCACCTCGCGGTAGTAGAAGGCCAAGGTCCCCAGGACGGTCCCGTCGGAGGCGAACACCGGTATCGACCAGCACGCGCGCAGCCCGTGCTCCAGTGCGACGTGCCTGTAGTTCGCCCACCGGGGGTCCGTGGCGATGTCCGAGGTGATCACGAGCTCACCGAGATGGGCGGCCGTCCCGCCGGGGCCGCCGTCGATGCCGATCTCGGCGCCGTCGATGGCCATGTTGTAGGCCGCCGGCAGCGAGGGAGCGGCGCCGTGCTGCAGTCGACGGCCGTCGTCGGACAGCAGGAGGACCGAGCCGACGCCCTCGCAGGCGTGACGTTCGACATGCTTCACGATCGCCTCGAGCGCGTGCTTCAGACCAACGCCCCGGGCGACGTCCCGCAGGACCGCGCTGTGACCTTCGCTGAGCGACGCGGCGCGCGCCGCCATGAACCGGGAGAGGCGCAGCTCGATCCCGGCCGCGGCGGTGGCCGCGAAGGACTCGAGGATCCCGAGCTCCACCTTGGTCCAGGTCCGCGGTACGGCGTCGAAGGCGCAGAAGCTCCCGAGGGTACGACGGTCGCCGGTGCGGACCGGCATCCCCGCGAACGCGGTCAGCCCGGCAACGGAGTCACGGTCGCTCGTGAGGTCCGTCATCGCGGCCACGGCTTCACGGCGCGTGTCCGGGATCACGAGCACCCGGCCGGTCTCGAACACCCGGCGGCAGAGGGCGCGCGTCGGCCGCAGCTCGCGCAGGTCCAGGCCGGCGAGGCTCTTGACTGTCTCGCGCGGCCCGTTGACGAGCAGCATCACGACCGATGACGCCCCGAGCAGCGAGCGCGCTCGCTGGGTCAGGTGGTCAAAGGCCGTCTCCGGCCCCGGATCAAGAAGCCCCGAGCTTCCGAGCGCCCATGACAGCCTCCCGTCGGACCACGGCGTCCCGCCGTCGGCGAGGCGGGGCTCGTCCGAAAGAGTAGGTGCGGACGCCGTCCCGCCGTCGGCGAGGCGGGGCTCGTGTGGATGTGTGGGTGCTCTCGGGGTCGTGTGGACGGTATGCCCGGGTCCGGTCCGGCGAATCGTCCTGACCGTTACCCAGGGCAAGCCCCTGCCCTGTGTTCGACGGGCGCCTCACGGTCACCGCGGCGTGCCGGCCGCCGCGGGATCGGCAGTGAGGCGCTGGGCCACGTACACCGGAATCGCCGACAGCGCGATGACGAGTACGCCCACGACGTTGACGATGGGCAGCTGGTTGGGCCGGCTGAGGTTCTCCAGGATCCAGAGCGGCAGCGTCTGGTCGCTGCCGGCGGTGAAGGTCGTCACGATCACCTCGTCGAAGCTCAACGCGAACGCGAGCAGCCCGCCCGCGACGAGCGCGCTGCGCATCTGGGGAAAGAGCACGAACCAGAAGGTCTGCCACGTGTGTGCACCGAGGTCGGCGGACGCCTCCTCCAGCGACGGGGAGACGCGCCGCAGCCGGGCGATGACGTTGTTGTAGACCACGACGATGCAGAACGTGGCGTGCCCGACGACGACCGTGGCCAGGCCGAGGTTCACGCCGAGCACCTGCGTGAACGACGAGTTCAACGCCATCCCGGTGACGATACCCGGCAGCGCCAGCGGCAGGATCACGAGGAACGACACGGACTCGCGCCCGAAGAACCGGTAGCGCGCCACGGCGAAGGCGGCAAGGGTCCCGAGGAGGAGCGCGATCGCGGTGGCGGCGAGCCCGGCCTGGAGCGACGTCGTGAGGGCATGGCGCGCGCCGGGGTTGTGCAGGGCCTTGTCGAACCAGTCGAGGGTCAGCCCGTCCAGAGGCCAGCGTTGGACGCGTGAGGCGTTGAACGCGTAGATGCCGATGACGATGAGCGGCAGGTACAGGAAGACCAGCGTGAGCGCCGTGCTCACCCGCAGGAACAAGCGTGTGCCGAAGGAGAGCTGCATGGTCAGAGCTGCTCGAACGCACCCAGGCGCCGGGCGACCAGGAGGTAGGCGACCATGACGACCACCGGGACGGTGGCGAACGCGGCGGCGAGCGGCAGGTTGTTGGCCACGCCCACGTTGGCGTACACGACGTTGCCGATGAACTGCGTGTTCGAGACGAGCTGCGGCGTGATGTAGTCGCCGAGGGTCAGCGAGAAGGTGAAGATCGATCCCGCGACGACGGCCGGGAACACGAGCGGGAACACGACCGTGCGCACGGTGCGCCACGGCCGGGCGCCGAGGTCACCGGACGCGTCCAGCAGCGAGTTGGGGATCCGCTCCAGGCCGGCGTAGACGGGCAGGATCATGTACGGGAGCCACAGGTAGCTGAAGACGAGCCAGGTGGCGACGACGCCGAACCCCGGGCCCTTCAGTCCGAGCGGACCCAGCGCCCAGTTGAGGATGCCCTCCTCGTTGAGAATCTGCCGCCAGGCGTAGACCTTCACGAGGTAGCTCGCCCACAGCGGCATCAGGATGGCGACGATGAGCATGCCGCGCGTCCGCCGGCTCGCGACCTTGGCCATGTAGAAGGCGATCGGAAACGCGATGACGGCGTCGGTGATCGTCACAAGGGCGGCGATGCCCACCGTCCGCCCGACGATGGTGCGGTAGACCTGGCCGTCCCACAGCGTCTGGAAGTTCGTCGTCGACCAGCTGTGCACGATCGTCCCGCTGAAGTCGTCCAGCCGCCAGAAGGCAGCGACGAACAGGACCGCGAGCGACCCCAGATAGGCGACCAGCAGCCACCCGAGGGGGCCGCTCAGCAGGAGCGCAAGCTGCACCCGCGAGCGCCCGTGCAGCAGGTCGGCGAGCCGGCGGCCCACCGACCTGCGTGCCGGTGCGGTGGCGGGCTCGACCGCCATCCGCGTCAGCCCTTGATGTCCGTCCAGGCCTTGACCCACTCGGAGTAGTCCTTGCAGGCAGCTCCGCGGCTGTCACCGCAGTCCTTGCGCGGCGTCGTCCAGTAGCTGACCTTGTCGAAGTAGGCCTGGTCGTCGGCGTGGAAGATCTTGCAGTGGTCCTTCGCCGCGGTCTGCGCGCACGCCTTCGGGTTGGATGGCGCCTCGCCGAACCATTCGGCGACCTGGGCGTTGGCCTTCGGCGACACGATGTGGTTCATCCACTTGTACATGCAGTTCGGGTGCTTGGCCTTGGCGGCGATCATCCATGTGTCCGACCACCCGGTCGCCCCTTCCTTGGGCAGCACCGTCTTGACGGGCACCTTCTCGCCGTCCAGGAGGTTGGCGATGACCTGCCAGGTCGTCCCGACGACCGAGTCGCCGCTGGTGAAGGCCGCCTGTTCCTTGGTGTAGTCAGACCAGTACTCGCCGACGTTCTTGCGCTGGGCCTTCAGGAGGTCCACCGCGGCGTTGAACTGCTTGTCGTCCAGCTCAAAGACGTTGTCGATCTTCAGCTCGGGCCGCGTGGCCTTGAGGTACAGCGCCGCGTCGGCGATGTAGATCGGGTTGTCGTACGCCGTGATCTTGCCCGTCGTCCCGCTCACCGGCTTGTCGAACACGACTCCCCACGAGTCGGGGGCCTGCTTGACCTTGTCGGGGCGCCACATGAGCAGGTTTGCCCCGCGGCCGTGCGGGATGCCGTACATCTTGCCGTCCACCGAGTTGAAGTTCTGGTTCTTCAGCGCTGTGTAGATGTCGGCGTAGTTGGGGACGAGCTTCGTGTTCACGGGGGCCACGTCACCACCGGAGATGAGTCGCAGGGTGGCGTCGCCGGATGCCGACACGCCGTCGTACCGGCCGGTCCGCATGAGGGTGACCATCTCGTCCGACGTGTTGCCGGTCTTGACGTTCACCTGACAGCCGGTGGCCTTCTCGAACGGCGTGACCCAGTCGACCTTGGGGTCGGTGGAGCCGTCCTCGGCGTAGCCCGCCCAGGCGATGATGTCCAGCCGGCCTTCGCCGGCGCCGAGCGACTGCTGCATCGGGACGTCCGGGACCTTGAAGCCCGCGGAGGCCTGGCCGCCGCCACCGGAGTTGCTGTCGCCGCACGCGGCGACCGTGAAGGCGGCGAAGCACGCGACGATCGCTGCCCAGAGCGCTCTGCTGTTCATGTCTGCTCCCCTTCGGTTGGGTGCTCTTGATCCTCGATCGCGGAGGTGTGCTCCGCCCGCCAGCCGACCCGCACGGAGCGTCCCCGCGCCTCGAAGACCTCGGCGGAGGAGGTCTCGAGGTTCTGCTGCACGACTTGGAGCTCGCCGCCTGCGTCGAGTGCGACGCGGTACTTCGTGACCATGCCGAGGTAGGAGACGTCGACGATCGTGCCGGGCTCGGTCACGAGTCCGTCGGCGGGGTCACGGTCTGCGAGCAGCCGGAGCTTCTCGGGGCGAATGGTGAAGGTGGACGTCCCGCGCTCCAGGAGGTTTGAGGTCCCGACGAAGCCGGCGACGAACGCGGTCGCCGGATGCTCGTAGATCTCCGCCGGGGCACCCACCTGGACGATGCGGCCCTCGTCGAAGACGGCGACCCGGTCGCTCATCGCCAGCGCCTCCTCCTGGTCGTGCGTGACGTAGACGAAGGTGATGCCGACATCGGCCTGGATGCGCTTGAGCTCGAGCTGCATCTCATGGCGGAGCTTCAGGTCCAGGGCCCCGAGCGGCTCGTCCAGCAGCAGGACCCGTGGCCGCTTGACGATCGCCCGCGCGAGGGCGACGCGCTGGCGCTGGCCACCGGACAGCTGGCCTGGCTTGCGGTCCCCGAGGCCCTGCAGATGCACCATCGCCAGGGCTTCCTCGACGCGCCGGGCACGCTCGGCCCTCGGCTGGCCGGCGACGCGCAGCCCGTACTCCACGTTGCGGGCGACCGTCATGTGGGGGAAGAGCGCGTAGTCCTGGAAGACGGTGTTGACCTCGCGGGCGTACGGCGGAAGCCGCGTGACGTCGCGCCCGGCGATCTGTACCTGGCCGCTGTCGGGCAACTCGAAGCCGGCGATCAGCCGCAGGGTCGTCGTCTTGCCGGATCCGGAGGGGCCCAGCAGCGTGAAGAACTCCCCGCGCGCGACGTCCACGCTGACGCCGTCCACCGCCGTCGTCTCGCCAAAGCGCTTGGTCAGCGCCACCAGACGGACGTCTGGTTCGGTACCGACCGACGCATCGGCGCCCGGTCGGGCGACGGTGTTGGTGTCCATCCCGCATTGCTCCTCTCGCCCAGTGCCTGCACGCCAACACGGCAGGTCGGTTCGACGTTCGCGCACGAGCCCGGGCCGGGCAAGCCCCAAAGTGGCGCAAACACCGCCGGCGCACGGGCCGTTTCGGACAACGGGCCAGGCCCGCGGAGGTTCAGATCGGCGGTGTGGAGGGTGCGGTCTGCCCGGCCTGAGCCAGCGCCTCCAGGTCGTGCGCACCCGGATCGCCGCACGTCGCGAGGGCCACCGCCTGTACGACGGCCCGCGCCTTGAGCAGCAGTTCCGCGTGCTCGCCGGCGGCGTCGGACTGCAGGACGATCGCGCCACCGCTGCCGATGCGGACCTCGTCGCCGGTGCAGACGGCCGTGCGGATCGCGACCGCCAGGTCGGCGGTGCCGTTCAGCGCCAGGTAACCGATCGTCCCCGCGTAGGGGCCGCGGGCGCGGTCCTCGAGCGCGTCCAGCAGCTCCATCGTGCGCTCCTTGGGCGCCCCGGTCATGGAGCCCGGCGGGAACGCTGCACGGACCGCGTCCGTCGCGTCGCGCCCGCCGGCCAGCGTCCCGCGCACGGAGGAGACGAGCTGATGCACGGTCGCGTACGGCTCGACGACCATGAGCTCTGGCACGTGCACCGAGCCGATCTCGCAGACCGAGCCGAGGTCGTGGCGCACGAGGTCGACGATCATCAGATGCTCCGCGCGGTCCTTCTCCGAGGCCGCCAGGGCATCCCGCGCCTCGGCGTCCGCGACCGGGTCGCCGGCCCGCGCGGCCGTCCCCTTGATCGGGCGCGACTCGACGTGGCGTCCGCGGTCCACGGCCAGGAAGCGCTCGGGTGAGGAGCTGACGAGCGTCACGTCGCCGATCCGGATGAACGCGGCGTGCGGCGCCGGGTTGCGGGCGCGCAGCACGCGGTGCAGCGTCAGCGGATCCAGCCCGGTGCTCAGGCGCAGCTCGTCGGTGAGGCACAGCTCATAGCTGTCGCCGTGGCGGATGCTGGCGTGGCATGCCGCGATCTGCTGCTCGTACTGCGCGCGGGTGCGCGACGCGCGCACGTGCAGCGGAGCGAGCGCGTCGCCGAGGACCGGCGGCGCGATCGCCCCGCGGGGCATCCGCGCCAGTCGCGTGGCCGTCGCGTCCAGCCAGGCGGTGGCCGCCGCCGTGTCGTGGAGGGGCGTGACGCAGGCGAGGTGCAGCTCGCCGCTCTCGTGGTCGAAGGCGAGCAGGCGGTCGGCGAGGATGAGGCCGGCGTCGGGCA
>JAOPZJ010000354.1 GCA_025964155.1 Solirubrobacterales bacterium | reverse complement strand
GCGGCGCGCTCCGCCGCCCGCGACGCCGCAGGCCGGCGACGGCCACGGGGCAACGGCTCGTCCGACGGCGCCACGGCGCCGGGCAACGGGGGTTCGGCCAGGTCGGCGATCCGCAGCCGCTGGCCGCTGAACGCGATGAAGAGGCCCGTGAGGAACGTCACGAAGATGCCCCAGCTCACGCCGACGGTCGTCGCCAGTCCCTGGGCCGTTCCCGGGGACGGTTTGTCGAACTGGCGGTAGAAGACGAGCAGGCAGACCCAGAGGCCGGCGGCGAAGATGACGTTGCCGTCGCCACCGGGCAGGTGGAAGGCCCTGCCCTCACCGCGCGCGAACAGCATCCACAGGATGCCGACGGCGACGAGCAGCACGGCGGCCTCGACGAAGGAGAACTCCTGGAAGGCGGTGAGGTTGTCGTCGACCTTCACCGGCATGCCCTTGACCACGCCGACGGCGCTCTTGGAGTACCACGGCAGGAACATCGTCACGAACAGGGCCAGCGCCGCGGCGCCGGCCGTGTGCTGCTCGCGCTCCAGCGCGCGCCACGATCGGCCCATCCGGCGGATGAAGCCCCCGGTGGCCGCGATGCGCGAACGGCTACCCGAGTGCGCCATCGTCGTCCCGCTCCAGGTCGTCGAGGCCGTCCAGGCGCCGCTGCACCAGTTCGCGCACACGCGGATCGACCGCCGGGTCCTGCGCGACCTGCAGCGCGGTCACGAGGGCCTCGCGTGCGCGGCGGCTGCGGTCGGACGGATCGCCGGGGCGAATGGGCTCCGGTGTGTTCTTCATGACGTTGTCGGCGCGCAGCAACAGCGTTCGCACGCGGTCGGCCGGGGTCGCGTCAGTCATGTGATGACCCGGAACGGATCCACGTCGTCGGCGCGTCGGCCATGCGTCCTAGTCTACGCGCGTGGCTCCGGGAAGCCGCCACCGCCGCGGGTGTCCGGGGCGGCTGCCGGCGGGACGCTCAGTCCCGCTTTTCCTTGGGCAGCAGGTCGACGTCGGCGTACGACCCGGACTGCCGGCCCGTCGGCGGCACGGCGACGTCCTCGGGCTCGTCCGGCCAGCGGCCGTGCACGTCGAAGAAGGCGCGGGCGTCGTCCTCCTCGTGGCGCTCGGAGTCGGGGTGCGCGGCCAGCCAGATGAGATAGCCGAGCGCGGCGAAGCCGAGGACGACGGCGACGTAGTTGGCGATGGTCCCGAGGATGGCTGCCGACCCTCCGTCAGGCGATCGGGATGTCTTCGACGACGGGCCCGCGAGGGCGACCGTCCGACGCCGGCGGGGATTCGATCCGGTCCACCCACCAGTCGATCAGCGCGCGGGCCAGCAGCAGGACCTGCTTGACGAGCTCACGGAACTGCTCGCGCAGGTCGTCGGGGATCAGCTCGCGCAGGGACTCCAGCAGCGCGACGATCGCCTGGACCTCGGTCGTGCGCCGTGCCTGGTCGTCCGGCGTGGCCCAGCCGGCGGGCGGCGTGTCCTGAGCGCGGGCGGACGACGCCTCGCCGGCGAGGCGCTCGGCGGCTTCCTGCGTGTCGCGCAGGCGCGAGCGGAGTTCGTCGAGTGGGTCGTCGTCGTCAGGCATCGTCGGCGGGTGGATCGAAGGTGATGTGCAGGGCCCCGTCCTGGAGCATTGCTCCAGAAGGACGATAGTCGGCCAGTGCCGGGGGCAGCAGCAGCGTGCGCTTGTGGTCGTCGACCCGTACGATGAGTTCCAGGCCGATCTTCTTCAGCGCGACCTTGCCCTTCTGGGCGAACGGCAGCTCGAGGCGCAGCCGTGCACCCTGCGGATCCATCACGAGCTCCTGCGTCACGGACTGGTGCAGCACGGCGGCGGCGTCGTGCTCGGCGAAGAGCGCGTCGCCCAGGTCGTCCAGCGGCTCCTCGCCGATGACCTCGCGCGCGAAGTACGGCGCGCACAGCACGGGGACGGGGGCAAATGCCTCGCGGACGGCGGCCAGGTGCTTCTGCTGACGCTCGCGCCATGGCCCGAAGTAGTCGCCGACATCCTCCGGGAAGACCCGGTTGACGATCACCGCGTCGGTGAGGAACCCGTACAGGTTGAGGTAGGTGAAGGTCCGCCGGGCCTCGTCGATGACGATGCGGTCGGGGTTCATCACGAGGCGCAGCGACACGTTCTCGCTGTCGCGGAGGATCTCGTTCATCGCGATGAGGTTGCGCGTCAGGCCCTGGATCTCGTCGAGGACCGCCTCCCCGGGGAGCGAGACGTCGAGCACGGCGCGCGCGAAGGGCCTGGCGGCCTCCATGATGCGCGAATGCTGCGGGAAGACCTTGGCCAGCCACCAGCGCGCGACATCCGGGAAGCTCAGCAGCCGCAGCGTCTCGCCGGTGGGGGCACAGTCCACGATGACGACGTCGTAGTTGCCCGATTCGTGGTGGCGCTTGAGCTGCAGCAGGCTGAAGAGCTCGTCCATGCCCGGCGGAACGGTCAGCTCCTCGGCGCTGATGCGGTCCACGCCGCGCTCGACGAGGATGTCCCCCGCCCACGAGCGTACGGCGCTCCAGTTGTGCTCGAGCTCGTCCTGCGACGAGACCTGCTGTCCCCACAAGCGCTCGCCGATCGCGACGGGCGAGCTGCCCAGCTCCTGCTGGAGGGCGTCCGCCAGCGAGTGCGCCGGATCGGTGGACATGACGAGCGTGCGCAGCCCCTGCCTGGCACACCGGCGCGCGGTGGCCGCGGCGACGGACGTCTTGCCGACGCCGCCCTTGCCCGTGTAGAGAATCGTGCGGGGGACCATGCCGGACGCCACCCTACGCGAGCAGCAGCGGATGGGCAGGCGTGATCCGGGGTCGACGTGCCGCGATCACGGGCGTCAGCGGCGGACGCTGACGGCGCCGGCGGCCTGCGCGCTGTTGCCGGCCAGGTCGACGGCCGTGACGGTGATCGCGTAGCGGCCGGGCTTCCGCGGCGTGAAGCGCAGCGTCTGCTCGCCGCGGCCGACGCGTGCCGTGCGCCCGGCGACGGGCTTGTTGTCAAGGGTCACGCGCGTGGTGATCGTCGAGATCTTGGACAGGGAGTAGTGCAGCGCCAGCGCCCGCTTCGCCTTCGGCTTGGCCGGCTTGCTCTTCGTCGCCAGCTTCAGGACCGGCGGGGTCTTCAGGAACTGCGTGAAGCGGGTCGCGGTGTCGCAGTAGACCGCCGGGTCCGGCAGGCTCGCCGGGTCGACGGTGGGCGGGGGGGTTGTGCCGGCGGGGGCGGGTGCAACGCCGCCGGTCGCGGGGTCACCGACGACGGTGGGATCCTCATCCGTGGTGGTCTGACGCCGCGCGGCCCGCTCGCGGTCGGCGGTCGTGCGATCGCACGCGCCCTTCAGGAAGTCGCGCAGCAGCGTGTGGTAGCCGAGGTCAGACTCGCGGGGCGCGAGCGAGTACAGCGACCACGCCCCCGTGTCGAACCGCGGGACGGCGGCGTGTAGCTCGGCCTCGGCCTCGCGGTACAGACGGTTGCCCTCGTCGTCGTGGGCGAGGACGGCGAAGTCGTGCAGGCCGTTGACGGCCTGGGTGAACGCGTTGAGGACCTTGAGCTTGGGCGCGAAGGAGTAGATGAGCAACTCGGCGCCGGCCGACGTCCCGATGCGCACCCCGGTCGGCGGCGCCGTGCGGAAGATGCCCAGCGCGCTGCGGGCGACGTCGAACAGCGTGTTGTCCTTCAGGTGGATCGCCGCGCGGCTGTAGGCCTGCAGCGCCGTGCCCTGGCTGAGCGCGCTGACCCACGGGGGCCTGCCGCCGTCGAAGGTGAACCACGACTCCCAGGCGATCCCGCCGGCCCGCTGCGCCGCGAGCGCGGCGGTCTCGGCCAGCAGCTGGCGCAGCTGCGGGTCATAGCGCTTCTGGCCGCCGCTCATGAGCGAGTTGGCTTTGCCGAACGTCGCGAGCCACTGGATCTGGATGCCCTGGCCGGGATACGACTGCCAGACGATCGAGCTGCCCTTGAACGTCACGCGCTGGCCGTAGCCCAGAAGTGACCCCGTCGTCCACCACTCGCGGTTGCGCCGCAGCGTCAGGAACGCCAGGGGCATGCGGCCGCTGCGCAGGTTGCCGGCGGCGGCCACCGTGTCGAGCGTCGAGATCACGGCGCGCAGCTCGTTGCGCCGGGCGCCGCTGAGACGCTGGGCGCTGGCCTTCGCGTCGCGGTAGATGGCGCGGTAGGCGGTGGCGGCCTCCTCGGTGATGGCGCCACGGCCGGCGACACGGTCCACCTCGCCCAGGACGGTGCGGCCAGAGCCGGCGGCCCGCCCGGTCGCCGGGACGAGCAGCAACGACAGCGCCACCGCCACGCAGATGAGCGGCGTCAAGCGGATCGCTCGATGGTACCGTCAGCCTCGCGCTGCTTCCGCAGCGTCCGTTGCAGCTCCCATCCGACCCGAGGAACACCGATCCCGTGATCCCCGCCCGCCGTACCGCCGCCGTCCTGCTGCTCGCGCTGGCCGCGATGGTGGTGGCCGCCTGTGGCTCTTCTGACAAGGCCCCGTCCAGCGCGCAGGGCATCCTCAAGGACACCTTCGGCCCCGACAAGCCGGTCCGCAGCGGCAAGCTCGATGTCGCGGTGACGCTCAACGCCACCGGCCTGCAGGGTGTCAACGGCCCGGTGAAGCTCTCGCTCAAGGGACCGTTCCAGTCACAGGGCGGGTCCACGCTGCCGAAGTTCGACTTCGAGCTGGGCCTCGCCGCCGGCGGCACGACCTTCACCGCCGGTGCCGTCTCGTCCGACAAGGCCGGCTTCGTGAAGTTCCAGGGGACGCCGTACGCGCTGACGGCCGCGCTCTATGACTCGTTCAAGAAGGGCTACGAGGCCTCGGCCAAGGGCTCGGGCAAGAAGAACTCCGGTGCGTCGTTCCGCACGCTCGGCGTCGACCCGCTGCGGTGGCTCAAGGCACCGAAGACCGTCGGGACCGAACCCGTCGGCGGGACCGACACGACGCATGTGAGCGCCACGGTCGACGTCCCCAAGCTCCTGACCGATGTGGACACGCTGCTGAAGAAGGCCGACAAGATCGGCGGCGCCGCGGGTCAGTCCGCCGCCGGCGTGCCCAACGGCCTGACGGCCGCCCAGCGCACGCGGATCACCGACGCGGTCAAGACCGCGACGTTCGACGTGTGGTCCGGCAAGAAGGACGGCACGCTGCGCAAGCTCGACGTCAAGATCGCCTTCGACGTCCCCAAGGAGAGCCAGGCGGCGTCCGGCGGTCTGCAGAAGGGCACGCTGCAGATCACGCTCACGATCGCCGATCTCAACGCGAAGCAGACGATCACCGGGCCCAAGAACGCGCATCCGCTGTCCGAGCTGCAGGCGCAGGTCTCGCAGCTGCTCGGCAGCGCGGCGCCCAGCAGCTCGGGCAGCACGGGCACGGGCACAGGCTCGGCCACGGGGACGGGGACCGCTACGCAGAGCGGGGCGGCCGTGACGCCCGCCGCGCCGCAGAGCGCGTACGTCACGTGCCTGCAGAACGCCGGCACCGACATCGCCAAGGTCAACGCATGCGCGACGCTGCTGAGCAAATGAGCACTGCCGTGGGTCCCGGCCGTGGCGTCGGCCATGTCGCGCTCGGCGCCTGGAGCGGCGGGCGCTGGCTGCAGTACGGCGAGACGGTGCAGGAGGACCGGTTGCAGGCGCTGCTCACCCCCGGGGACGGGATTCACACGGTCCTGACCGCGGACGCGTACGGCGCGGGCGAGGCCGACACGCTCGTCGGCCGCGCGCTTGCGGGTGTCCCGCGTGAAGCCTTCTGCCTCATCGGTGCGGTGGGGCATGACTTCTACGAGGGTCAGCGCGACGGACCCAGGGGCTTTCCGCGCTTCACCGACGCACGCCTGCGCGGCCCGGAGCACTACGCCGACTATCTGCGGATGGCCACCGAGCGCCACCTCGAGCGCCTCGGCGTGGACGAGCTCGACGTCCTGCTGCTGCACAACCCCGACCGCACCGGCTACACGAGCCCCGTGGTGTGGGAGGCGATGGCCTTGCTGCGGGACGAGGGGCTGGCCCGCAGCATCGGTGTGGCTCCTGGTCCGGCCAACGGGTTCACGCTGGACGTCATCGCGTGCTTGGAGCGCTTCGGTGACCTCATGGACTGGGCGATGCTGATTCTCAACCCGTTCGAGCCGTGGCCGGGCGAGCTGGCGCTGCGCGCGGCGGCGGCCAAGGAGGTCGCGGTCATCGCCCGCGTCGCGGACTACGGCGGCATCTTCTGGGACGACGTGCGCCCGGGACACACGTTCGCCCAGCACGACCACCGCCTGCACCGGCCCGAGGGCTGGATCGAAGCGGGCATGCGCAAGCTGGAGGCGATCCGCCCGGTCGCGGTCAAGCACGGCCTGACGCCGCTGCAGCTTGCCGCCCAGTGGGACCTGGCGCATACGCCCGTCGCGTGTGTCGTGCCGACGCTCATCCAGGAGCCTGGAGGGCGCCCGATCGAGGCCAAGCGGGCCGAGTTGGCCGCGACTCCGCACCACGTCGTCCTGGACCCGGACGAGGTGGCGATGATGCGCGAGGTCGGGGACAACGCCGGCTCGATGGTGCTCAAGGGCGCCACCCCTGACTACGACGGTGACATCCTGCCCGACCGCTGGCCGCTGGAGACCGAGCTCGTGGCGGCAGGGGCCCGCTGGGGCATCGACGCCGAACACGACCTCGCCGCCAGCCACGGCTGACCGCCGGTAGCCTGCGCGGCCATGCGGCGCTTCTTCCTTTCGGCCCACGGGTGGCCGTACCTCCTCGTCCCGTTCATCCCGATCGCGATCGGGCTGGAAGTCGCGCACGCCGGGTCGGTGCCGCTGTTCATCACGTCGGCGCTCGGGGTGATCCCGACCGCGGCGCTCATGGGTCGCGCGACCGAGGAGCTCGCCGCCCGCAGCGGCCCAGGCATCGGTGGGCTGCTCAACGTGACCTTCGGCAACGCCCCCGAGCTCATCATCGCCCTGTTCGCGCTCAACGCGGGGCTGCACGAGGTCGTCAAGGCCTCGATCATCGGCTCGATCCTCGGGAACATCCTGCTCGTCCTCGGGGCGGCGATGTTCTTAGGCGGCCTCGGGCGCGACCGGCAGACCTTCGACCGCACTGCCGCAAGCGCGCAGGCGTCGATGCTGGTGCTCGCCATCACCGCGATGGCGATGCCCGCGATCTTCGAGATGGTCGAAGGCCGCGGCCTGCCGTCCCCCGGCGCCGCGCGCGTCAACTACGACAGCACCGTCGAGCACCTCTCCGTCGCCGTCGCGATCGTCCTCATCCTCTCGTACGTCGCTGGGTTGATCTTCTCGCTCAGGACGCACCGCGACCTCTTCAACCCCGGACACGGGGACACGATCCACGCGGGCGGCCCCACGGCGGTGCCGGCCGCTGCGGCGACCGGCCCTGCTGCGCCGTCCTCATCCGCGCTCGCCCCCGCCGCCGTCGTGGTCGAGACCGGGGCCGGCGTCCCGGACGGGCACGGACCCGACGAGGCCCACGGTGAGATGTGGAGCGTTCGCAAGGCCGTCGGTGCGCTCGCGCTGGCCGGGGTGGCCGTCGGGGTCATGTCCGAGATCCTCGTCGGCTCGATCGCCGAGGCGGCGGACTCGATCGGGCTCAGCGAGTTCTTCGTCGGCGTGATCGTCGTGGCGATCGTCGGCAATGCCGCCGAGCACTGGGTCGCCGTGCTCGTCGCCCGCAAGGACCAGATGGATCTGGCGGTGAACATCGCGATCGGCTCCAGTGCCCAGATCGCGCTGTTCGTGGCGCCGATTCTCGTGCTGACGTCCTTCTTCCTTGGGCCGCATCCGATGGCGCTCGTGTTCAACGGCTTCGAGCTCGGTGCGATCTTCCTCGCGGTGCTCATCGCCGGGAACGTCACGAACGAGGGCGAGTCGACCTGGTACGAAGGCGTCCAGCTGCTCGCGGTCTACGTCGTGCTGGCGCTCTCGTTCTACTTCGCGGGTGTCGGGACCAGCTGAGGCGCGAACCGCTCGCCGAGCGGTTCACCGACCCGGGACCTAGAAGTCGTCCTCGTCGGGCTCGAGCTCCGGGATGTCGTCCTCCTCGTCGTCGTGCGCGGCGTCGACGGCGCCCGAGGCCCCGGGGTGATGTGACGCTTCGAACCGCTCGATCACGACGTCGCGCGCGGTCTCGTCCACTGGCGCCTCATCACCGATGAGGACCCAGGTGGCCTCGTCGTCGGCGTCGGCGACGTCCTCGAAGAGGTCGTTGTCCAGAGCCGTGCCGTCGTCGACGACGAGCAGCATCTCGGTGTGAGGGTTGTAGTAGGTGCCGGGGCGGTTGACGGCCTCGTCAAGCTCGAAACGGCGCGGAGCGGGCATGACACGGTTCTACCGACTTTCACGGAGCGGGTGCAAGCTCGTCGCGGTGGGTCAGGAAAACTCGGCGATCTGCCGCCTCGTACCGCTCCGGTGGGTGCGGGGGTTCAGGTGAGGTCTGCGAGCTGGCGCGCGATCTCGGCGTCGACGTCGAGCGGTTCCTTGCCCTGGCGCACGCGCCGGCGGTTGCGCGACTGCACGAGCTCACGGATCTCGGCCAGCAGCGCCGGGTCGACCCGGGTCCGGGTCAGCGCCGCCACTTCGGCCTCGATGTCCAGCGGCTCCTGGCCCTTGCGCACGCGGCGCTCGTTGCGGGCCCGGAGCATCTGCCGGATCTCCTCGTCGCGGATCGCGAGGGACGCCGCGTCGGTGGGCGGCGCGCCGGCGGGACGGTCGGCGCCGTCGTCCGTCCAGAGGCCACCCTTGCCAATCTGGTCGTACACCTTGCCGGACGTGGCCAAGGTGATGCCGGCGATGACGACGGCGAGGACGACGACGACGAACAGGACGGTGCCGAACGCTTCCTCCACGGCTCCACTATCGCAGGCACCGCCGGTAGCCTCCAGGCCATGTGGAAGCGCCTGCGCCGACGCAGCATGGCCCCGAGTCGCCCGGCGATCTTCCCCCAACAGGTCGGCCTCGTGGTCGTGAGCGTGGGGGCTGTCGTCGCCGGTGTCGCGCTCCTCGTGTACCTCCTCGTCAGCGCCTGAGCGCGACCACCAGGGTCCGGGGGGTCGCGGCGGATGCCCGTGGGTGCCCTTTGGCGTTGCCGTCCGGTGTCACGTGCGCTACCGTTCCGGGTAGGTATTGACTGACCAGTCAATCTATTGCCGCCCGACGGCTGTCCCTTAACCGCCGGACCATCTCTTGAAGGAGCATTCAGTGGTCGATTTCACGCTGACCGACGAGCAGAAGAGCCTGCGCGAGCTCGCGCATGACTTCGCCGAGAAGGAAATCCGTCCCGTCGCCTGGGAGCTGGACAAGGACGGCACGTTCCCGCGCGCCATCCTCGACAAGGCGTTCGAGGTCGGCCTCATGAACACCCACGTCGCCGAGGAGTACGGCGGACCGGGACTGTCGTACCTCGACGGCTGCATCATCGAGGAGGAGCTGTCCTGGGGTTGCTCGGGCGTGCAGACGTCCCTCGGCTGCAACGGCCTCGCCGCCGCGCCGGTCTTCCTCGGTGGTTCTGAGGAGGTCAAGAAGGAGTACGGCACGTCGCTCACGCAGGACGGCACCCTCGCGTCCTTCTGCCTGACCGAGCCGGACGCCGGGTCCGACGTCTCCGGGATGCGCACTCGCGCGGTCAAGAAGGGCGACAAGTACGTCCTCAACGGCTCCAAGTGCTTCATCACCAACGGCTCCTACGCCGACTGGTACACCGTCTACGCCAAGACCGACCCGGACGCCGGCCACCGCGGCATCTCAGCGTTCCTCGTCCGCAAGGACGACACGGTGATCGTGGACAAGAAGGAAGACAAGATGGGCCAGCGGGCGTCCAACACCGCGACCATCACGTTCAACGACACCGAGGTCGACGCGAAGTACCTGCTCGGTGACGAGAACAAGGGCTTCAAGCTCGCCATGATGACGCTGGACCGCACGCGTCCCGGCGTCGCCGCCATGGCGACGGGCATCGCCCGTGCCGCGTTCGAGTTCGCCACCGAGTACTCCAAGGAGCGCGTGCAGTTCGGCGTGCCGATCGCGATGCACCAGGCGATCCAGTTCATCATCGCCGACATGGCGACGGAGATCGAGGCGTCGCGCCTGCTGACGTGGCAGTCCGCCGTCCTCCTGGACCAGGGCAAGCGCAACACGCTGCAGTCCTCCCACGCCAAGCGCTTCGCGGCCGACACCGCGATGAAGGTCACCACCGACGCCGTCCAGGTGTTCGGCGGCTACGGCTTCATCAAGGAGTACAAGGTCGAGAAGCTCATGCGTGACGCGAAGATCATGCAGCTGTACGAGGGCACCGCGCAGATCCAGCGCCTCGTCATCGCCCGCGAGACGCTCATGCCGCGTCGCGTCGAGGAGCCCGCCTCCGTCTAGGCGCTTCCGCAGGGACGAGCCGCATTCGCAGCACCGGAGGGCGCCTGGTTGGGCGCCCTTCGTCGTTCCGTGTGCGGCGGGCCGGTTTGGGCGTGTAGATCCCGCGTGCGGTTCGGAGCGGTCCGGGGCGTACGTCTGTCTGCCGTTGTAGCGGTGGGGCGACGTCGTTCTTGTGCCCTCAGGTGGGCGCAGGGATGACGTTGCCGCCGCGTGCCTTCGCCGTCTCGTGGGCGGTGGGGTGTGGCGGGGCAGAACGGGTCGGCGGGGGTCGTCACACCGATGGCGAGCGCGTCTCGAGTATCGATGCGCCAACTTCCGTGGCATCATGGCACGAGGACGGGGTGGCGGGCATCCCGCGGCGAGGGAGACGCAGTGGCACACGACGGGCGCGAGCAGGACATCTCACGACGGGAGCTGCTCCGCGGCACCATGGTGGCCGGCGCCGGGCTGGCGCTCGCGGGGACCACGCCGGCCGTCGCCGCCCGTTCACCCGCGCGACGCAGGCACCCCAGCGTCGCGGTGCTCGGCGGCGGCATGGCCGGCCTGGCGGCGGCACACGAGCTCGTCGAGCGCGGCTTCGACGTCACCGTGTACGAGCGCAACGCCCTCGGTGGCAAGGCGCGCAGCATCCCCGTGGCCGGCACGGCGCGCGGCGGACGCCGGGACCTGCCGGGCGAGCACGGCTTCCGCTTCTTCCCGGGCTTCTACCACCACGTTCCGGACACGATGCGGCGGATCCCGTTCGGCGGCAACCCGCATGGTGTCGGGGACAATCTGGTGCCTGCGACCGGCGGCAAGTTCCTGCGCAGCGGTGGCCGCGGGGATGCCGGCCCCTTCGGCATCGGCCCGGCGCCCGAGAGCGCGCTGACGCCCGATGGGCTGGCGAAGCTGCTGACCGAGGCGCTCAAGCAGGAGGGCGTACCGCCCCACGAGCTGGCGTACTTCGTCAACCGGGCGGTGATCTTCCTCACGAGCTGCGACGCACGGCGGTTCGGGCAGTGGGAGCACACGAGCTGGTGGGACTTCGTCAAGGCCGAGGGCAAGTCGCAGGAGTACAAGACGGTCATCGCCGCCGGGCTCACGCGCAACGTCGTCGCGGCGAAGGAGACGGTCGCCAGCACGCGCACGATCGGCAACATGGCCGAAGCCTTTGTGTGGAACATCCTCGGGCGCGGGAACGACGGCGCCTTGGACCGCGTGCTCGATCTGCCGACGAACGAGGCGTGGATCGATCCGTGGGTCGTGCACCTGCGATCGCTCGGCGTGCGCTTCGCCACCGGGCGCACCGTGCAGGGGCTGGAGGTCCGAGGCGGACGAATCACGGCGGCCCGGACCCGCGACCGCCACGGCCGCACACATCGGGTCGAGGCCGACTGGTTCGTGTGCGCGATGCCCGCCGAGCGCGCGCGGCGGCTGTGGTCGCCCGCCGTGCTGGCCGTGGATCCGAGCCTGAAAGCGATGGACGACCTGTTCGTCGACTGGATGGTCGGCATCCAGTACTTCCTGCGTCGCAAGGTCGACATCACCCGCGGGCACATCAGCTTCATCGACGCGCCGTGGGCCCTGACGGGCCTGACGCAGGGCCAGTTCTGGGACACGCGCGACTTCGCGCGTGACTACGGCGACGGCTCGGTGGTCGACACGCTCTCGGTCGACATCTCCGATTGGGACGCACCCGGGGTGCTGTTCGGCAAGCCTGCGAAGCAGTGCACGCACGACGAGATCGCACGCGAGGTCTGGGCCCAGGTCAAGCAGCACCAGACCGCCGGAGCCGTCCTCCCCGATGACATCGTGCACTCCTGGTTCCTGGATCCCGGGATCGCCTGGGTCAAGGGCACGCAGCGCAACCGCAACGACACCCCGCTGCTGGTCAACACGGTCGGCTCGTGGGAGAAGCGCCCGCGGGCCACCACCAAGGTGCCCAACCTGTTCCTCGCCGGCGACTACGTGCAGACGAACATCGACCTGGCGACGATGGAGGGCGCGAACGAATCGGGGCGGGCGGCGGTCAACGCGTTGCTGGAGGCATCCGGCTCCAGTGCCTCGCACGTCCCGATGTTCGAGCTCTACCGGCCGGCTGAGCTCGATGCGGTCAAGCGCGTGGACGCGATCCGGGAGCGCGCCGGCCAGCCGCACATCCTCGACGTAGCCTGAGAACAGGCGGGCCGACCGTCGCGCCCGTCATCATCATGGGTATGTCCGCCCGCGCCACCCGCGAAGCCGTCTCGGACGTCGCCCCTCTGGAGGCGGCGCGCGCAGCCGCGGGTGCCAAGCGCAGCGGGGCCACTGCAGGCGGAGCGGGTCCGCGTCCCGCCGACCCGCTCGTCGGAGAGCTGCGCCGGGGCGGCCTCCTGCCGCTGCTCGTGCTGCACTTCCTCGCCGGCGGGAACTCGTACGGCAACCAGCTCATGGAGCGGGTCGCGACCGCGACGGGCGGCCTGCTGAAGGTCAACCAGAACACGATGTACCCGCTGCTGCGCCAGCTCGAGAACGAGGGCCTCATCGCGGGCGAGTGGGAACACCCGGAGCGCCGGTCGCGCCGCTTCTACCGTCTCACCGAGGCCGGCGAGCGCCAGCGCGATGAGCTGCGTGCCGACCTGGGTCCGCGGCTGGACGCGGTCGCCCGCGGCGTGGAGCTCGTGCGCGCCGAGCTGGACGTCTGAGAACCTGTTTCAAAATCAGGCGGTCCTCACCGCAGCGCCTTTTTGAAACAGGTTCTGAGCCGCCGCCACCGCCGTGCAACCGCGGTTGCACGAACGGGTGAAGCGGCGGCCCGCTGCTACGTTCGACGCCTGACCGCGGGAGTCGTGCGCGTGCCGGATCCACGCCTGCTGCCGGTCGTGCCACTGCATGCCGCCGCTGTCCACCATCGCAATCCGCCTGCTCGTCGCCGCTCTGGTGGCGTCCGGCGCCGTGCTGCTCACCGGCCTGCCCGCCGAGGGGCAGAGCACGCAGAACCGCATCTCCAGCAGCGAAGGACGCGCCGCCGCGCTCAAGGCGGCCGTCGCCGCCGAGACGCGCCGGCTCGGCAGGACCGAGGCCGATCTGGGTGCCGCCCAGGCGCGGCTGGACCGGATCGAAGCCGACGCGAACCGCCGCGAGGCGAAGGTCCGCGCGATCGGCGCGCAGATCGCGAAGACGCGCCTGCAGCTCCAGACGCTCGAGAACCGCATGCAGCGGGCCGCCGATGCGCTGCGCAAGAACGTCGTCAGCGCGTACGAGCACCCGCAGCCGGACCTCGTCAGCTTTCTCCTACGCGCCCACAACTTCGGTGAGCTCATCGAGAGCCGCAGCTTCCTCAAGCGCATCGAGGCGAACAACGCCCGGATCCTCGATGCGTCACGGCAGACCCGCGTGCAGGTCGACCGCGAGGCCACCGCGCTCATCGCGCTGCAGACGAAGGCACGTCGCCTCGCCGACCAGGTCCAGCAGCGCCGCGACGCCGCGCAGGTCGCCCGGACCGCGATCCTGAACGTGCGCGCGCGCCAGCTGGCCCGCCGCGACGGCACCGCCGCCCAGCTGGCGAGCGTCCGCGGGCAGATCGCCGATCTACGCCGGCGCGAGCGGAGCGAGGCCGCCCGGGCAGCCCGGATCGCCCGCGAGTCCGTCGTCAGCGGCATCGGCGTGAACACCGGTGGGCTCGCGCAGCCGCCGCCGGGGGCGCCCGCCGCGGTGGCGAAGGTCATGGCCGCGGGCAACGCGATCGCCGGCCTGCCGTACGTGTACGGCGGGGGACATGCCTCCTTCCAGGCCAGCGCCTACGACTGCTCGGGCTCGATCAGCTACGCGCTCGCCGCCGCGGGCCTCGTCTCCTCACCGATGGCGTCCGGCCCGTTCATGTCCTGGGGCGAGCCCGGACCCGGCAAGTGGATCACCGTGTACGCGAACGCCGGGCACGCCTACATGGTCGTCGCGGGGTGGCGCTTCGACACCTCCGCCCTCAGCAGCGGTGGCACCCGCTGGTCGCGTGAGCTGCGCAGCAACGCCGGGTTCGTCGCGCGCCACCCGCCCGGCCTGTAGGCCCGCGTCCCGCCGGTAGCATCGCCGCATGCCGACCGTCTCCGCCAAGCTCGCCGTCCCGTACGCCGCGAGCGCCGCGGAGGCCCTCTGGTACGACACCACCCGCTGGCCGGGCTTCGTCGACGGCTTCGGCGCCCTCAAGACGGTCGAGGGCGAGTGGCCGCGCGTCGGCGCCCGCGTCGTGTGGGAGACCAAGCCCGGTGGCCGCGGGCGCGTCACGGAGACGGTCACCGCCTACGAGCCGCGGAGCGCGTGCGTCACCGAGGTGCAGGACGACAAGCTGGATGGCACGCAGACGATCGCCTTCAGCCCGCACGCGGAGGGCACCACGCTGCAGCTCACGCTCGCCTACACGATCAAGGAGCGGACGCCGTTCACGCCGGTGGTCGACCTCTTCTTCGTCCGCCGCACGCAGCGTGAGTCGCTGCAGCGCACGCTGCGCCGCTTCGCCCTGGAGCTGCGTGACGAGGTCAGCCCGCCAGTCTGAGGTCGCGCCGGCAGCGAACCTGGGACGATCCCGCTCCATGTTCGTCTTCAAAGCCGCTGTGGTCGGCGCGGGGGTGATGGGCGGTCAGATCGCCCAGACCATCGCCGCGGCCGGAATCGACGTCGTCCTCAAGGACATCCGCCAGGAGCTGGTGGACCACGGGCTGCAGGAGGCCCGCAACGTCACGAGCTCGTCGTTCGGCAAGCTGGCCTCCAAGGGCAAGCTCACGGACGAGGAGGCCGCGGCGAAGGTGCAGGAGGTCATGGCCCGCATCCACGGCACGACGTCCTACGACGGCTTCGGCGACGTGGACTTCGTCATCGAGGCGGTCCCGGAGAAGATGGAGATCAAGCAGGCCGTCTTCGCCGAGCTGGACGCCGTCACACCCGGCCACGCGATCCTGGCCTCCAACACCTCGGGCCTCTCGATCACCGAGATCGGCGACGCGACGCTGCGCCCGGAGAAGGTCGTCGGCTGCCACGCCTTCTATCCGGCGTCGGTCATGCCGCTGATCGAGGTCGTCGAAGGCGAGGACACCTCCGCCGAGACGATGCAGGCCGCCGTCAACTTCGCGCAGGCGATCAAGAAGAACCCGATCACCTGCGCCGACGTCCCCGGCTTCGTCGTCAACCGCATCCTCATGTCCGGCCTGAGCGAGGTCTGGCGGCTGACCGACGAGCAGGACCTCTCGCTGAAGGCCGTCGACGAGTTGATCGCGAACGCCAAGGTCATCCCGATGGGCCCGTACCTCCTCGTGAACCTCCTTGGCCTGGACACCACGTTCCATGTCGCCGAGCACATGGTGCACGCCTACGGCCCCGAGCGCTTCTACGTGCACGAGGGCATGGCGACGCAGGTGGCCGCCGGCAAGCTCGGCGCCAAGACCGGCGGTGAGGGCTTCTACACGGCCGAGGGCGAGCCGGCGGTCGGCGGCGACAAGCAGCCTGAGGGCGACGAGATCGTGCAGCTGCTCGTCCTCAAGACCTTCGTGGAGTCGGTTCTCGTGCTGCAGGAGGGTGTGGCCACCCATCGCGACATCGACGTCGGCATGATGGCCGGCGCCGGGCTGGACCCCCGTCGCGGCCTGTTCCCGCCGTTCATGAAGGCCGACATGGAAGGGCTGGACACGGTCCTCGAGCGCCTCGAGGCCGCCGCCGAGAAGCACGGTCCTGCGTTCGCGCCGCCGCGCATCCTGCGCCGCATGGTGGCGCAGGGCCGCTTGGGCATGAAGAGCGGTCAGGGGTTCTACGCCTACCCGCAGGCCGACGCCGAGCAGCCCGCCGGCGACGAGGCGGTGGTCAAGCTCGAGAGCCGCGGCGATGTCGCGATCGCCTGGCTGGCCAACGGGCTGATGAACTCGATCAGCCCGCAGGTCATCGACCACCTCGGCAAGGTCTACGCCAGGGCCAAGGCGTCCGGCGTCCGCTCGCTCGTCATCGCCTCCTCCAACCCGCTGCTGTTCTCGGCGGGCGCCGACATCAAGGCCTTCACCCAGATGGACGAGGCCGGTGGCGCCCAGCTCCTGGAGGACGTGCACGGCCTGCTGCGCTCGTTCGAGCAGGAGGACGTCGTCACGATCGCCGCGGTCAACGGCCTTGCGTTCGGCGGCGGCTGTGAGCTGGCGATGGCCTGCGATGTGCGGATCGCCGCGCAGGCCGCGATGTTCGGCCAGCCCGAGATCAAGCTCGGCCTCATCCCGGGCTTCGGCGGAACGCAGCGCCTGCCGCGGCTGGTGGGGGAGAACAAGGGCCTGGAGATGAACCTCACCGGGGACGCGATCAGCGCCACCGAGGCCTACGACTTCGGGCTCGTCAACCGCATGGTCGTCGATCACGAGCTGCTGGACACCGCCTTGGCCTGGGCGCGCAAGTTCGCCGAGCAGGCCCCGCTGGCCGTCGCCCAGATCAAGCGGGTCAGCGGCAAGAGCGACCTGGACGAGGGCATCGAAGCGGAGAAGGCCGGATTTGCCGCCGTCTTCAACTCCGAGGACGGCAAGGAGGGCATCAGCGCCTTCCTCGGCAAGCGGAAGGCGGCCTGGAAGGGCCACTAGCGTCTGCGGACCACGAGCACCATGCCCGTCAGCGATCGCATCGCCCTGCTCGCGTCGCTCATCCGCGAGGCCGACTCCGTCGTGGCGCTGACCGGCGCCGGCATCTCGGTGCCCTCCGGGATCCCGGACTTCCGCACGCCCGGCACCGGGCTGTGGGAGAACGTCGACCCGATGGAGGTCGCCCACATCGACGCCTGGCGCGCGGATCCCGAACGGTTCTGGCACTTCTACGGCAACCGCTTCCAGACGCTGCACGACAAGCAGCCCAACGGCGCGCACGCCGCGCTCGTGGAGCTCGAGCGGCGCGGCAAGCTCGACGCCGTCGTCACGCAGAACATCGACATGCTCCACCGCAAGGCCGGGGCACGGGAGCTTGTCGAGGTACATGGGACGATCGAGCATTCGTCGTGCCTGACGTGCCGGGCGCAGTATCCGCTGGACGATGTGCAGAGTCGTCTGGACGCCTCCCCGCTGAGCGTCCCGCATTGCGACTGTGGCGAGCCGCTGAAGCCCGACGTCGTCCTGTTCGGAGAGTTCCTGCCGGAGGGCGCCCTGCAGCGGGCCTACGAGCTGGCCGCCGGTGCCGACGTGCTGCTGTGCATCGGCTCCTCGCTCGAAGTCCACCCGATCGCCCAGCTGCCCGGCGTCACGAGCGCCAACGGCGGCAAGGTCGCCGTCGTCACGAGCGGGCCCACATCCTGGGACGGTCGCTGCGCCGTGAAGCTCGACGGTGACGTCGTGGCAGAGCTGCAGGCCGTCGTCGCCGCCCTGTAGGCCGTCTACGCCAGCCCGAGCGTCGTCCGCACGCGCAGCGCCGCCTCGAGGCGTCCGACGACACGCGCCACGTCGGCGGCCGTGTCGTCGTCCAGCCCGCCCTGCAGCGCCCTGTTGGCCGCGTCGCCGACGATCCCGCGCAGCTCGCGCAGCTCCCCGATGCGGGCGGCCAGGTCGACGCTGTCGGCCCACGGCTGCAGCTCCGCCAGCGCGGCCTCCAGCGCGACGCGTAGCTGCAGCGCCGCCTCACGGCTACGCCCCGCGTCAAGATCCAGGCGGGCTCGGAGCGTGAGCTCTTCAGCCGCCAGCGCCACGTCACGGCCGCTCAGGACGGCCGCCAGGCGCTCCTGCGGGCGCAGCATGCCCGCGCGCCGCTCGGCGGTCGGACGGGCGGGCGGGGGCAGCTGCACGGCGTCGCCCCACCGACCGTGTGCGACGGCCTCGCCCTCACCGACGCCGGCACGGACGACGAGCGCCTGCGCCCGCGTCACCTCGCGCGTGTACGGGTCCATCGCGGCCGTCCGGTGGGCGTGCAGGACGCTGTTGAGCACCTCGATGGCCTCGTCGGCCTCGGCGCTGAGGTTCGCCGTCTTGACCCACGCCTTCGCGGCGGCCTCGTCGGCGAGCGGATCGGCGCGGACGAGGGTCACGCGGGAGGTGACCACCGGCGTCGGCTCAGGGTCTGGCGCGGCGGGCCTCGGCTTGGGCCCGCGGCGGCTCAGCAGCTTGCGGCGCTCGACCGCGCCCAGGGTCCCGATGACCAGGACGTGCGACGGCTGCCCGGCGTGCCCGCGGATGACGTAGCGGCCGTCGGGCGGGCCGAGCGCCCACGGGAACTCCAGCTGGACGAAGGCGAACACGCTCATTGCGCGAGGCCGCGGGTTGGATGATGAGCGCTGGACGTCGTCGAGCGGGCGTGCGACTGAAACAGGTTCTTACTCGCCCTTGTGGGCGGCGCTGGCCCGGCTGGGCTTCTTGATGACCCTGATCGAGTACTTCGACGGTGCGGTCAGGACCTGGGGGTTCTGGATCGCGCCGATCCGGGAGATGAGCTTGATCCACTGCTCGGGCTTGAGGACCGCGTTCATCTGGCGGGCGAGCTTGCTGTCGGTGGAGTACAGCGGCCGGAACCCGACGTGGATGTGGTCGGCGTGGTCGGGCAGCGCGAACGTGTTGTCGGTGCCGCTGAACGTCATGAGGCTGATGATCTGGTGCGGCTTCATCGTTCCCTGCAGGCTCAGCAGCCGGCGCACGGTGATGTCGGTGATCGACCCGGCGCCCTGGTGGCCCATGATCGGGATGCCGTTGATCTTCGAGATGTCCACCGCGTTGCCGGAGGCGTGCTCGGAGATGTTGCCCGACGCGGTCCGCAGCCCGTGGTTGTTCTTCAGCGACGAGATGGTGGGGTTCAGGCCCGAGGCCGACAGGAACGAGAGCGTGGCCAGCACACGGCGGTCGATCTGGCCCGCCTTGATGTCGGTATCACCGCCGGGGTAGAGCTCGATCCGCGGATCGTCGAGGACGCGCTGCTGCAGCTGCTCCTTGGAGAGCAGGAGGATCTGGCCGATGCTGGGGTTCTTGGCGTCGGGGCCGAAGAACGGGTTCTTGCCCGCGGCGCGGTAGATCGCCGTGGACTCCAGCAGCTTCCAGCCGTCGAGGATCGGCTTGGGGTCGATGCGCGGGGCGCCCCGACCCGCGGGGCGGATCTCGAAGCGCAGGTGCGGCGCGGCGCTGGAGGTCGTCCCCAGGCGGCCGAGGATCGTGCCGGCGATGACCTTGGACCCGGTCTTCAGGTGCTTGATCGTGACGTCCGAGCGCTTCAGACCGTAGACCTGCGTGAAGTAGCTCTTGAACGAACTGCCGGCCGCGGTGGTGTTCAGCAGCTGCTCGTCGCCGCCCGCCCTCAACGCATTCGGACGAGTCGGATTGGCGAACAGGCGCTCCTTCGCCGTGGCGTCGGTGGCCAGCGCGCCGGCGGCGGGCAGCTTCTCCGTGACGCTCGAGACGGCCTTCGTGACCGCGTCGGCGGCCTGCGTGCCGGCGGAGGCCGCGGACGTCGGCTTGGGGTCCTTCTCCGAGGCGACGGTGGTGGCCGCGTTCTTGGTGAGCGCCTGCTCCTTGGCCACCGGGAAGAACTCGGCGACCTTCTTCAGGTTCCCGTACGTGTACGTGTTGCCGTACACGTCCTGCAGTTGGACGAAGCGCCCGAGGCGGGCGCTCTTGCCGATCTTCACGATCTTGCCGTCCTGAACCGCGATCGCGGGGGTGCCGGCCTTGGCGAACACGTTCACCGTGCGGCGGTTCGCGTTGGCCTCGATCGGGATCGACGCGTTCTTGCCCTTGGCGACGCGCGTGGACGCCTCGCGCTCGGAGATGTCGTCCGCGTAGCGCGCCGTGCCGTACACCGGGAAGTGGCCCTGGGTCAGGCCCGTCAGCGATCCGACGAGGTCCGACGGCAGACCGCCGATGAGCCGCGCCCGCATGAGCACGCTGTCGACGTACCAGTCGGCGTGGTTGTAGGCGTAGATCGCCTTCTTGATGTCCGTCCCCGCGCCGGCCGCCTTCAGGTACCGCGCGGCGGAGAAGACGGCGTCGACGGGGTTGTACGGATCTTTGCGACCGTCGGCGTTGGCGTCCACGCCGTACTGCTTGAACGTGGACGGCAAGAACTGCATCCAGCCGACCGCACCGGCGCTGGAGACGTTGAGGTTGCGCCCGTAGTCCGTCTCGATCTCGTTGATCGCTGCCAGGACCTCCCAGCGGACGCCGTACTGGATGCCCGCGGCCTGGTAGATCGACAGCAGGAACGGCGGGATGCGGAACTTGTCGATGAAGAAGTTGGGTACGCCGATCGGGGCCGGCCCCGGCAGCGCGTACGAGAACGTCGGGTTCGAGGGGGTCGGGGCGCCGCCGGAGTCCCGCGTGGTCCCCTTGGCGAGCGGCGCGCCCGTCTTCGTGTCCACGCTCGTCGGCACGGCCGGCGTCTGCGGGGCCTTGCTCGGGGCCTTCGGCGCCTTGCGGGTCTTCTTGCCCGTCGTCGCCTGCTGCTTCTGCGGGCCGGTGACCGCCGGCTTGCTCGCGGCCGATGGCTCCGTCGTGGCGGGCGCCGCTGCCGGACCGGGGGCCGGGGCCGGCGCGGGGACGGGCGCGGCCGGGCCGCTGTCGGAGATCCCGATCACCGGGAGGGAGATGCCGGGCAGCTTGATCTGGTCAAGCGGCGTGCCCGGAGGCACGTCGACCTGGACCTGGACGGTCGTGCCGCCGAGCAGGGTGACCGTGAGCGTCCGCAGGTCCGCGGATGCCGGATAGACAGCCGCGCCGAACCCGGCCGAGAAAATCCCGGCTGCGGCCATGCCCGACAGCAGCTTGCGCTTGTTCATGTTTTGAAAAGCTCCTCCCACCGACTCCGCCAATCCGGACACGGAACGCGTCCAGACGGGCGCCACCCTACCACGCACTTCAGACCCGAAACCGCACGCTACTGAACCGGCTAACGCGATTGCAACGCGGAAGTGACGGGATCGTCATGCGGTTATCAGTTGATCGTGACAGCCTGTCAAATGCTTGTGGTTGGCCCACCATGCGCGAGCGAGTTGCTGTCCCGCACCCCCAATGGGGCCAGCAGGCGCGTCGAATCCTGGTCCCGCGGTAGCCTGGGGGCCCCACGTCCCGCAGTCGCGAATCACAGGAGATCCGAGCATGAGCAGTGACGAGAAGGGGCCGCGCGAGCGCATCACCAAGGCCGGGGAGGACGCGCTGGGAAAATTCGCCCAGGACCTGCTGGAGAACCCGCTCGTGACCGGGGCGCTGACCCGAGCGTTCGAGGCGCGTGAGAAGGCGGTCCAGGCGCAAGAGGTGGCGATGGGCGCCCTGAACATCCCGTCGGCGGCGGACATCGAGCGCCTCACGCGTCGCGTCCGGTCGGTCTCCCAGCGCCTGGAGGGGATCGAGGACGGCGTCGACCGCGTCGACGAACGCATGGGCGGGCTGACCGGCAGCAGCGACGTGGAGCAGCGCCTCGCGCGCATGGAAGCGCAGCTCGACAAGCTCGTCGCCGATGTCGCCGCGATCCGTGACGCGGGGCCCGGGCGCAGCGACCAGGTTCCCAGCGGCCAGGAGCGCCTGAGCGTCCCGGCGGAGTAGGCGAAGGTCAGTCACCCAGTGGGCTCGCGTTCCGGCCGTCAGGCCGGCTCGGGCCCGGGCGATGGCGCTGTCGCCGCGCCGACCGGCCCCGGGGTGAGCGTCGCCGCGACGACCACGAGCAGCAGCGCGGCGATCCGGAGCGCCGCCGCGCCCGACCCATCCGGCAGCGGCTCACCGAACACGATCAGGCCGGACGCGATCGTGCTGAGGTTGGCCGCCGCGCTCGTGACGGCGATGACGGGCACCGCGTCACCGACCTGCAGCGAGCGGGCGCTGACGATGAGTCCGACGAGCGACAGCGCGATGATCGCCGCCGCCATCGGGACGAGGAGCACGGCGATGCCGTCGCCCAGGTCACCGCTGGCCGCCTTGATCGTCACGTCGCTGGCGCCCCACTGCAACCCGGCGGCCGCGGCGAGTAGCGGACCGCCCAGGGACGGCGTGCTGCGGCCGGCGAGGGCCATCAGCGGCACGGAGAGAAGGCTGAGACCGCTGACGTACAGGATGAGGGTGCCACCGGTGTAGTCACTGTGCTTGGAGTCGCCGGTGTCGCCGAGCGTGGCCGCCAGCACCGCGAGCCCGGCGGCCGTGAGTGCGACGCCGATCCACTCCCGGCGCGTCACCGAGAGCCCGAAGAGGCGTTCTGCGACGACGGTGAGGAGCACGAGTCCGCCGGCGATCACCGACTGCACGAGCGTGATGGGAGCCAGCGCAAGCGCCCCCACGTGGAGAAACCACGAGCTCGTCGCGACGATGATCCCGATCGTCCACCACTTGTTGGCGAAGAGGGCCACGGTGCTGCGGATCGGATGACGCCACTGGACGGGCGGTGCCTCGGCGGCGCCGCGATGCTTGTAGAGGAAGCCGAGGATCGAGACGAACGCGGTTGCCAGCGCCAGGAGCAGCCCGAGCTGCACGGACAGCGGCATCAGACCGACACACGCTCGTCGTCGCGCGGTGGCGGCAGCGGCGGCGTGTCGCGTGACGGCACGCCGAGCGCGGCTGCGGCCGCATGGGCACCGACGGTCACGGCGGCCAGCAGGGCCGCGTCGTCGAATGCCGCCGCGCCGGCGTCGCTGGTCACCGTGCCGGTCACGACGAGCACCGCGGCGGCGGCCCGCCCGTGGGTCCGCGCGACCTGCAGGACGGTCGCGGTCTGCAGGTCGCACGCGCGGGCTCCACTCCGCGCCCACGCCTCCAGGCGGCCGGCGTCCGGCACCAGCAGATCGGCGGTGGCCACGAGGGCCGCCGCGCCGGTCTGCTGCTGCAGCAGCGCGGTGAGGGGCGCGTCGGGCAGCACCGTGCCGGGCGCGCCCAGGGCGCGTGAGGGCCCGTCGCCGGCCAGCGCCCCGGTCACGGCGAGGACGTCCCCGGGCGCAGGGCTGCCGGCGTGCAGTGACCGGGCGGTGCCGATGCGGACGAACGTCGCCAGGCCCAGCGCGCAAAGCTCAGCCGTGACGATCGCGGCGCTGGCGGCACCGAGGCCGGTGGCCTGGATCGTCAGCGGCCCCCCGTCGGACGCAGTGCCCGTGTAGCCCCACAACCCGCGGGCGTGGTTGAACATGAGCGGTCGGTCCAGCAGCACCGTCGCGAGGCTCAGGCAGCGGCCCGGATCCCCGCAGAGCAGGGCCCGCTCCGCGAGCGGCGCCGTCGGGCGCAGAAGACGTCCTTGTACTGGCACCGCTTCGGGAGGATAGAGTCGCGACCGTGGCCAAGCGTGACGACAAGAAGAAGAGTGCCAAACAGCAGTCGCGGGCCGATGCCCTGCGCGCTGCCGTCGACCAGGCCTTCCAGGCCACGGCCGACCAGGCCGAGGGCACGCAGCGGCGGGTGCAGGAAATCGCCGACGAGCTCACCTCGGTCGCCGGGCGCCTGCGTGAGGCGCTCGACGGCGCCCGGCCCGTCACCGCGACGGACCTGGATCCGCTGCGCGCGGACATCGCCGCGCTGACGAAGCGCATCGCAGCCCTGGAGGCCGCCGCCAAGCCGGCGACCCGCAAGCCGGCCGCCGCCCGCC
>JAOPZJ010000334.1 GCA_025964155.1 Solirubrobacterales bacterium | reverse complement strand
GATTTCACGGGTTCGCCGCGCGGGCTGGGCGGCCGGGAACGGCGAGGGACGCCACCCGGCCCCTTGTCAAGGCCACCCGGCCTTGACTACGGGACCGTGCGGCGTCCCTCATCCGCCCCGACCACCCGTCCCACGGGCCGCCTCGTGAGATCAACCATCTAACGCTCACCGCCCGCGGAACACCGGCCGGCGCTTCTCCTTGAAGGACCGCACACCCTCGTGGTAGTCCTCCGTCGTGGCGTGGGCCTGCTGCAGGCCGGCCTCGAGCGCCAGGTGCTGCTCGAGCCCCGCCTGGGTCGCCGAGAACAGGACGCGCTTCATGTTCGCCAGCGCCACCGTCGGGCCGGCGGCCAGGCGCTGGGCGAGCTCATCCGCACGGTCGCGCAGGTCGTCGTCGGGGTGCACGGCGTTGACGAGCCCCCACTCGAGCGCCCGGGCGGCGGGAAGGCGCTCGCCGAGCATCACGAGCTGCGCCGCCCGCAGGGCGCCCACGCGCTCGGCGAGGAACAGCGACGCGCCGGCGTCGGGGATGACGCCGAGGTGGACGAAGGCGAGCAGGAAGTACGCCGACTCGCCGGCCAGGAGGAGGTCGCAGCTGAGGGCCAGGGAGCAGCCCAGGCCCGCGGCGGCGCCCTGGACGGCGGCGATCACCGGCTTCGGTGCCCGCCGCACCGCAAGGACAATCGGGTTGTAGATCTCCCGCAGGCGGACGCTGAGATCGGGGTCGCCGGCGGGCGTGAGCTCGCGCGGGCTCTTGACGTCCGCTCCCGCCGAGAAGGCGCGTCCCGCGCCGGTGAGCAGGATCGCGCGCACCTCCGGGTCGGCGGACGCCGTACGCAGCGCCGCCAGCAGCGCCCGGCCCAGCTCGGGCGTCCACGCGTTCAGCGCCTCGGGCCGGTTCAGCTCGAGATGGGCCACGCCGAGCCTCTGCTCGACGGTGACCAGCTCCGTCATGGAGCGTCAGCCCTCGCGCGGGCCCGGCGTGAAGGTCACCGGCAGCGACGTCAGCGAGTTGGCCCAGACGGACTCCAGGCGCGCTTCCGGACCAGCCTGCTGCAGGTCGTCAAAGCGCCGCAGGACCTCTTCGAAGATGACCCGCAGCTCGAGGCGGGCGAGCCCCGCGCCGAGGCAGAAGTGGCGCCCGCCGCCACCGAAGGCCTTGTGGTCGTGCTCGGTCCGGGTGACGTCGAAGCGCTGCGGATCCTCGTACGCGTCGTCGTCGCGTGACGCCGACTGGTACCAGATGAGGAGCTTGTCGCCCTCCTTGATCGCCTGCCCGTTCAGCTCCGTGTCGCAGGTGGCGGTGCGGACGAAGTAGTTCACGACCGAGGTGTAGCGCAGGATCTCCTCGACCGCGTTCGGAATGAGGCTCGGGTCGTCCCTGAGCTGGCGCAGCTGCTCGGGGTGCTGCAGCAGCGCGAGCAGCCCGTTCGCCGTCGTGTTGCGCGTCGTGTCGTTGCCGGCGAAGACGAGCAGCCCGAAGAACACGAGGATCTCGCTGTCGTCGAGCTGCTGCCCGTCGACCTCGGCGGCCCGCATGCGCATGACGAGGCTGTCGCTGTTGCCCGCCGCGACCTGCTCGGCGATGGTGGCGTGCAGGAAGCCGGCCATCTCCATGAAGACGTCGAGCGCCCCGCCGGGCACGCCGGACATCTGCGCGTGCTCGATGCCCTCGGTCCAGTGCAGGAGCTTCGGGATGTCCTCGTCGGCGATGCCCATGAGCTGGGCCAGGACGCCGAGTGGGATCGGGATGGCGACGTCCTTCACGAAGTCGCACGTTCCCGCCTCGACGACCTGGTCCAGGACCTGGGTCACGCGCGCGCGGATCTCGGTCTCCAGCTTGTTGACCGTGTTCGGGACGAAGGCGGTCTGCAGGATCTTGCGGTACTTCGTGTGCTCCGGCGGGTCCTTGTAGAGCAGCAGGTTGCGGTTGACGTCGAGCGGCATGACGAGGTCCGGGTGCAGGAAGACGCCTGCGCGGTGCGAGGAGAACGTCTTCGTGTCGCGGCTGATGGCGGACACGTCGGCGTGACGCGTGACCGACCAGAAGCCGTCGGTGGGATAGCCCTCGCTCTCCAGCCGGTTCCAGCGGATCGGCGCCTCCTCGCGCATGCGCGCGAACAACGCGTGCGGCGGCCCGTCCTGGAACCACTTGAAGTCCAGGAGATCGACCTCCTCGAGGTTGACGTCGTCGGCCGTGGTCGTCGTGGTCATCCGGCTCTCTCCTCAGGTGTGACGGACAATCTGTCTGGACAGCTCGTGAGACAGTACAGCAAGATCAGCGCCCGGTGGGGGCGTACAGCGTGTTCCACACGATGGCGGTGTAGGCGTCCACGAGCTTCTCGAGCTCGGCATCGGACGCCGAGCGGACGAGCTGGTGCAGGCTGCGCTCCGCCATCCACGTCAGCCAGCCCGCCGTCTGGGACGGCGGCAGGCCGGCGTCGACGAACCCGGCAGCCTGGCCCGACCGGATGTGCTTGCGCAGGCCCGCGGCGTTGGACCCCATCATCGCCTCCACGAGCTCACGCACCGAGGCGTCGTAGGCCGCGGCGTCGTACATCGCCGCCATGAGCGTCGCGTGTGGCCGGTACGTGCGAACGATGCCCGCCAGCGCATCGCGCAGCTCCGCCCGCGGAGCGTCGCCGCTCAGCGACCACCAGGCCGTGGCGGAGTCCGCGAGGTCTTCGGTGATGCGCGCGAACCACGCCCGCAGCAGATCACCCTTGTCCTCGAAGTACACGTAGAACGTCGAGCGCGACAAGCCGGCCTCGGAGACCATGCGTTCGACGCTGATCTCGGTGAAGCTCTCGCCGTCGGCCAGCAGCCGCTCCACGACGTCCAGCAGGCGCGCGCGGATCTCCTCGCGCCGCTCGGCACGGCTGTTCTGGGTCTTGCGGGTCACGGACGCCATGCGCGGCGCATCATCACACAGCAACGGACACCAAGTCCAGACGTTTTGTGCCAGGGTGGCCGTCGAAAACCACATGGCGTCCGGACAGAATGTGTGATACTCGCGGGATGACCGATCTGCAAGCATCGACGACCACTGGCCCGGGGCGGACGATCCCGGTCGAGGACCCCGCCCGCGGCACGATCATCGCCGACGTCCCCGTCCTGGACAGCGCCGCCGTCCACGCCCTGGCGACGCGGGCCCGCATGGCCCAGCCCGCCTGGTCGGCGGCCGGATTCGACGCCCGGGGCGCCGTCCTGCTGCGCGCACGCAAGTGGCTGATGCGCAACGGCGACCGCATGATCGACACGATCTCGAGCGAGACCGGCAAGACGTACGAGGACGCGCAGCTCGAGCTCTCCGTCGCCGCGGAGAGCTTCACGTTCTGGGCCAAGCACGCGGCGAAGTACCTCGCCGACGAGCGCGTCGCCGCGCGCTCGCTGCTGACGGTCGGCAAGCGCGTCCGCGTCCGGTATGAGCCCGTCGGGATCGTCGGCGTCATCGGCCCGTGGAACTACCCGCTCGTGAACGCCTTCTGCGACTGCGTTCCCGCGCTGATGGCCGGCAACGCCGTCATCCTCAAGCCCTCGGAGGTCACGCCGCTGACCGCCCTGCTCGTGCAGGAGATGCTCGAGGCCAGCGGCATGCCCGCCGACCTGTTCGCGGTCGCGACCGGTGACGGCAGCACCGGTGGCGCCGTCGTCGACGTCAGCGACTACGTCATGTTCACGGGCTCGACCCGGACCGGGCAGGCCGTCATGGAGCGCGCGGCCAAGACCCTGACCCCGGTCTCGCTCGAGCTCGGCGGCAAGGACCCGATGATCGTCTGCGCGGACGCCGACCTGGAGCGCGCGGCCAACGCGGCGGCCTACTACGGGCTGCTGAACGCCGGCCAGGTCTGCATCTCGGTCGAGCGGGTCTACGTCGAGGCGCCGGTCCATGACGAGTTCGTGCGTCGCCTCGTCGACAACGTCCGCGGCCTGCGCCAAGGCGTGGGCGCGGGCCCGGGCTCCGTCGAAATCGGGGCCCTGACCTTCGCGCCGCAGATCGAGCTCGTCGAGGCGCACGTGCAGGACGCCATCGCCCAGGGCGCCGAGGTGCAGATCGGCGGCCGGCGTGGCCCCGGCCCGGGCCGCTTCTACGAGCCGACGGTCCTCACCGGCGTCACGCACGAGATGCGCTGCATGCGCGAGGAGACGTTCGGCCCGACGATCCCCGTCATGAAGGTCGACGACGTCGAGGAGGCCGTGCGGATGGCCAACGACTCCGTCTACGGGCTGCAGGCCAGCGTCTGGACGAAGGACGTCGCGCGCGGCGAGCAGCTCGCCCGCCGCGTGGAGGCCGGGGCGGTCATCGTCAACGACGCGATGACGAACTACGCCGCCTTCGGTGCGCCGATGGGCGGCTGGAAGAGCTCCGGCGTCGGGTCGCGGCACGGGGCCAACGGCATCCGCAAGTACTGCAAGACCCAGACGATCATGTCGGCCCGCTTCTCGCCCAAGAAGGACCCGAACATGTTCCCCTACGCCGCCTGGCGGTCGCGGGCGCTGGGCCGCGTCGTCCGGTTCATCTACGGACGCTGAAGGCCGTCCGGGTGCCGGGGTGAGCCGCGGGCCCGGGCACTCGGTCACTCTGTCCGGATATGCTGTGTGATGACACGGTCAAGCGAGTGGCAGAGGAAGTGCATGCACCATGGGTGAACTGGACGGCAAGGTTGCGATCGTCACGGGCGCCGGCCGCGGCATCGGCGAGCAGGTGGCGCGCAAGCTCGCGGACGCCGGGGCCCACGTCGTCGTCTCTGACCGCGACGGCGACGAGGCCCGTGCCGTCGTCAGCGCGCTGGCGACCGAGGGCGTCGAGCACGTCGGCGACCTGACGGCCAACGGCACCTGCGACGAGCTCGTCGCCAAGGCCGTCGACACCTGGGGCAAGCTGGACATCGTCGTCAACAACGCCGGCTACGCCTGGGACGGCCCGCTGCACAAGGTCAGCGACGAGCAGTACCAGGCGATGCTCGACATCCACACCGTCGTGCCGTTCCGCGTGCTGCGCGCCGCCGCGCCCCACCTGCGCGACCCCGCCAAGGCCGAGCGCGCCGAGGGTCGGGAGGTCTTCCGCAAGGTCGTGAACGTCACGTCGCTGGCCGGCGTCATGGGCAACGCCGGGCAGATCGCGTACGCATCCGGCAAGGGCGCGGTCGTGGGCCTGACCCGCGCCACCGCCAAGGAATGGGGCGGCTTCAAGATCAACGTCAACTGCGTCGCCTTCGGCGTCATCGACACCCGGCTGACGGCGGCGGTCGGGACCGTCGGCGAGATCCAGGCGGGCGCGGACGCGACGATCACGCTGGGCGTGCCCGAGGTCGTCCGCCAGAACTTTGGCCTGGCGATCCCGCTCGGCCGCGCCGCGACCGCCGAGGAGGCCGCCCGCGGGGTGTACGTCCTGTGCTCGCCGGCGTCGGACTACATCCACGGCCAGGTCCTCAACGTGAGCGGCGGCCTGTCGCTCGGGATGGCGGGCTGAGCGCGTGTCCTCCTCAGGGCCCGAGAACCTCGACGCCTTCCGCGCGCAGCTGCGGGACTGGCTGGATGCGAACGCCGAGCACGCGCCCCGACGGCAGGTGCTGGCCCCGCAGGACGACGCGGCCGTCGGTCGCTGGCGGGGCTGGCAGGCGCGGCTGGCGGACGCCGGCTACGCGGGCATCACGTGGCCCGGGGCCTACGGCGGCTCGGACGGGACTCCCGCCCAGCGCGTGGCCGTCGAGCAGGAGCTCACCGCCCGTGGCCTGTCCGGTGTCTTCGACTTCATCGGGATCGAGATGGTCGGGCCGACGATCCTCGTCCATGGGACCGAGGAGCAGCGCGACCGCTACGTGCACCCGCTGCTGCGCGGCGACGAGACCTGGTGCCAGCTCCTGTCCGAGCCGGGCGCCGGATCCGACCTCGCCGCGGTGCAGTCCCGCGCCCGCCTCCAGGACGACGGCTCCTGGGTCGTCAACGGCCAAAAGGTGTGGACGTCGTTCGCCCAGCACGCGGCCTTCGGGATCCTCCTGGCCCGCACCGACACCGAGGTGGCCAAGCACAAGGGCCTGTCGATGTTCGTCGTGCCGATGGACGCCGAGGGCGTGACGATCCGCCCGCTGCGCCAGATCACCGGCGACGCCGAGTTCAACGAGGTCTTCCTCGACGACGTGCGCCTGGCGCGCGACAGCATCATCGGCGCGCCCGGGGAGGGCTGGCGGGTCGCGCTCACGATGCTCGGCTTCGAGCGCGTCGGGGTCGGGTCCGGCCTGCACGCCACCCCGCTGGACCGGCTCGTGGCGGCGGTGCACGCCAGCGAGGACCGCGACGACGCCGGCGTCCGCGTCCGCCTCGGACAGGTCGCCAGCGAGCTGCTGGCGCTGCGCCACACAAGCGAGCGCGTCGTCGAGGAGATCGCCGAGGGCCACGTGCCCGGTCCCGAGGCGGGCCTCATCAAGATCACGAGCGTCACCGCGTCGCTGGCCGCCTGTCGCCTGGCCGTCGACGTCGCCGGGCCCGAGGCGCTGGTCGACGACGAGTGGGGCCACCAGGTCTCCGCCCTGCCCGGCGTGCGTTCCGCGGGCGGGACCGAGGAGATCCTGCGCAACCTCATCGGTGAGCGCGTCCTGGGCCTGCCGCCCGAACCCCGTGTCCCGACGAAGGCCGCCTGAGGAGCCTTGGCATGTATCTCGCACTGACCGACGAACAGCAGTTCCTCATCGAGGCCGCGCAGGGGACGCTCGCGCGTCACGACACGCTCGAAGGCGCCCGCTCGGCGCTGGACGGCGCGCCGGGGCCGGCGCTGTGGCAGACCGCGGCCGAAGCCGGCTGGACGGGGTTGCTGATCGGCGAGGACGCCGACGGGGCGGGCCTGGGCGCCTACGAGGCGCTGCTCGTCGTCGAGCAGTGCGGCCGCGTCCTGGCCGATGCCCGGCTGCTCGGGCACCTGGCCGCCACGGCACTGCTCGAGCAGGCGGGGGCCGACGCCACGCTGCGCGGCGCGCTCGCCACAGGTGAGCGTCGCGCGGCCCTCGTGGACGCGGCGGCCGGCGAGCGCAGCGCACCCGTGCAGGCGCGACGCGCGGGCACGCAGATGGTCTTCGACGGCCGGGTGCGCAGCGTGCTCGACGTCCCGGACGCCGACGTGCTCGTCATCGTCGGCCGCGACGCCGACGGCGCATGCGTGGCCGGCGTCGTGGACGCCGACGCCGACGGGATCACGGTGACCGCCGAGCGGGCCTACGACGCCACCCGCCTGGTCGGCACGGTGCGGCTGGAGTCCGTCGGCGCGACCGCGCTGGCGATCCCGGCCGACCGCACGCGCGACGGCGCGGACCTGCAGCGCGCCCTGCTGGCCGCCGAATCCGTCGGGGCCGCCGACGCCTGCCTGGAGCTGTCACGCAGCTACGCGATCGACCGCTTCGCCTTCGGCCGCGCGATCGGCTCCTACCAGGCGATCAAGCACAAGCTCGTGGAGATGCTGCGCCGCATCGAAGGCGCGCGGTCGCTCGTCGTCCACGCCGGGCGCACCTGGGACGATGACCGCGCCGCGTTCGCGCTCGCCGCCAACGCCGCGCGGGTCGTCGCCGCGGACGCGCTGGACTACTGTGCACCCGAGACGATCTTCGTCCACGGCGGGGTGGGCGCGACCTGGGAGCACGACGCGTCGCTGTACTACCGGCGGGCCGAGCTGGCTCGGCGCCTGGCCGGTGGTGCGACGGTCGCCGCCGCGGCGGTGGCTGCGGTGCTGCTGGACGAAGCACACCTTCGGACGCAGCGCCCGGACACAGTGTCCGCGCTTTCGGTAGGCTAGAAGCCATCTCAATACCTCGCGCGGCACGTACGGGTATTGAGACGACTTCTACGAGCGGGGGCGCTGTCCGGCGTCAACAACGAAGGGGAGACGATGTCCACGGTGCAAGCAACCCGTCCCGAGCCGGTCCAGGCCGCGCCCGCCGCGGTGACCCTCTGCGAGGCCTTCCAGGCCACCGCCGAGCGCTTCGCGGGCGAGATCGCCCTGCGCACGCCGGACGATGCGGTGCAGATCACGTTCGCCCAGTACGCCGAGCGCGTCCGCGGCCTGGCCGCGGCGCTCGCGGCGGCGGGGGTCGTGCGCGGCGACACGGTCGCGCTCCTCATGAGCAACCGCCCGGAATTCCATCTCGTCGACACCGCGGCGATCCATCTCGGGGCCACGCCCTTCTCGATCTACCCGACGTCCTCGCCCGAGCAGGTCGCGTACCTCCTGGAGAACGCGCAGGCGCGGGTCGTCTTCGCCGAGGCCGTTTTCGTCGAGCGCATCGTGGCCGCGCGCGGCGACCACCCCGAGCCGTCGACGATCGTCTGCATCGACGCCGCGCCCGAGGGCACGCTGTCCCTGGCGGACTTCGAGGCCGCCGGGGACCCGGGCTTCGACTTCGAGGGCGCCTGGCGATCGGTGCAGGGTGACGACGTGCTCACGCTGATCTACACGTCGGGCACGACCGGCCCGCCCAAGGGCGTGGAGACGACCCACGCGAACATGCTCGCGCAGTGCCGCGCGGCCGGCGGCGTGCTGCCGTTCCGTCCCGGCGCCCGGCTGACGTCCTACCTGCCGTCGGCGCACATCGCCGATCGCTGGTCCTCGCACTACAACCAGATGGTCTTCGGCATCCAGGTCATCCCCGTCGCCGACCCCCGCCAGGTGGTCGCGGCGCTCCCCGCCGTCCGCCCGACGATCTGGGGCGCGGTGCCGCGCGTCGTCGAGAAGATGAAGGCAGCGCTGGAGGCCGCGATCTCGAACGAGCCGGACGAGCAGCGGCGCGCGGGCCTCCAGACCGCGATCGCCACGGGTCTGGAGGTCGTCCGCCTGCAGCAGGCCGGCGCGGAGATCCCCGAGGAGCTGGCCCAGCGCCACGCCGCGCTCGATGCCGCCGTGCTCTCGAAGCTGCGCGAGCGGATCGGGCTGGACCAGGCCGAGTGGATCGTCGTCGGCGCGGCCCCGATGTCCCGGGACGTTCACGAGTTCCTCCTGGCCCTCGGCCTGCCGGTCACGGAGATCTACGGCATGACCGAGGCATCGTGCCTCGTGACGATCGTGCACCCGGACGAGGCGAAGGTCGGCTCGGTCGGCCCGGCGCTCCCCGGCCTGGACATGAAGCTCGCCGTGGACGGCGAGCTGCTCATCAAGGGCCCCACCGTCACCCGCGGCTACCGCAACGACCCGGAGAAGACCGCCGAGGCGATCGACGCCGACGGCTGGCTGCACACCGGCGACATCGTGACGCTCGACGGCGACGGCTTCGTGTCGATCGTCGACCGCAAGAAGGAGCTCATCATCAACGCCGGCGGCAAGAACATGTCCCCGGCGAACATCGAGGGGCAGGTCAAGTCCGCGCACCCGCTCATCGGGCAGGTCGCGGTGATCGGGGACCGGCGCCCGTACAACGTCGCGCTCATCGTGCTGGATCCCGACATCGCCGCCGCCTACGCGGCCAAGGCGGGGCTGCCCGACAGCTCGGTGCAGGCCGTCGCCGCCGACGCGGCGGTGCAGCAGCAGATCGCCGCCGCCGTCGAGGCGGCCAACGCGAAGCTCGCCCGCGTGGAGCAGATCAAGAAGTACGAGCTGCTCAGCGAGGAGTGGCTGCCGGGCGGGGACGAGCTGACCCCGACGATGAAGCTCAAGCGGCGCCCGATCGACGAGAAGTACGCGCAGGTCGTCGATGCGCTGTACGCGTCCTGAGACCCGCGGCGCGACGACAAACATGAACCAGACCGAGCAGACACGGAGCACCACATGAGGGACGCAGTCATCGTCGAGGCGGTGCGCACGCCGGTCGGCAAGCGCGACGGCGGCCTGTCGGGCGTTCATCCCGTCGACCTCTCGGCCCACCTGCTGCGGGCGCTCGGCGAGCGTTCGGGCATCGATCCCGGCCAGATCGAGGACGTCGTGTGGGGCTGCGGCGCGCAGGTCGGCGACCAGTCCTTCAACGTCGCCCGCAGCGCAGTGCTCGCGGCCGGCTGGCCCGAGGGCATCCCCGGCGTGACGATCGACCGCCAGTGCGGGTCCTCGCAGCAGGCCGTGCACTTCGCCGCGGCCGGGATCGTCGCCGGGCACTACGACGTCGCGATTGCGGGCGGGATCGAGTCGATGTCGCGGGTGCCGATGGGCGTGTCGGGCAACGGCGGCGAGCCGTACGGGCCCCAGATGATCGCCCGCTATGACGGCATCGTCCCCAACCAGGGCATCGGCGCGGAGATGATCTCCGAGCGCTGGTCGCTGTCGCGCCACCAGCTGGACGAGTTCGCGCTGGGCTCGCACGCCCGCGCGGCCGCGGCGATCGACTCCGGTGCCTTCACCGCGCAGATCGCGCCCGTCACGACCCCGGACGGCATCGTCGACACCGACGAGGGCGTGCGGCGCGGCGGCACGATCGAGGGCATGGCGAAGATCCGGTCGGCGTTCGCGCAGGACGGCACCGTCACCGCCGGCAACGCGTCGCAGATCAGCGACGGCGGCGGCGCGCTGCTGCTCATGACCTCCGAGAAGGCCAAGGCCCTGGGGCTGACGCCGATCGCCCGCATCCATGCGGTCGCGGTTGCCGCCGACGACCCCGTGATCATGCTCACCGCGCCGATCCCGGCGACGGCGAAGGTGCTCGAGCGCGCGGGTCTGTCGATCGATGACATCGACGTCTTCGAGGTCAACGAGGCGTTCGCGTCCGTCGCCCTTGCGTGGCTGGCCGACACCGGTGTGGATCGCGACAAGCTCAACCCCAACGGCGGTGCCATCGCCCTCGGGCATCCCATCGGTGGCTCGGGCGCGCGGATCATGACGACGCTGGTCCATCACCTACGCGACCGCGGCCTGCGCTACGGCCTGCAGACGATGTGCGAAGGCGGCGGCATGGCCAACGCGACGATCGTGGAGGCGCTCTGATGGCGCACGGCATCGTCAGCTACGGCGCCTACGTGCCGCGTCACCGCCTGCAGCACCGAGAGATGGGGGCGGCGCTTGGAAACGGACCCACCCGCCCGGGCAAGGGCTCGCGCACGATCGCGTCCTACGACGAGGACTCCACGACGATGGGCGTGGAGGCCGCGCGGCGCGCGCTCGGCACGGCGAGGCCGTCGGCGATCCACTTCGCCACGAGCACGCCGGCGTATCTGGACAAGACGAACGCGACCGCGATCCACGCGGCGCTGGACCTCGGCCACGAGGGCTTCGCCGTCGACATGGGCGGTGCTCCGCGGTCGGCCATCGGTGCCCTGCGCGCGGCGGCGGCCACGGGCGGCCTCGCGGTCCTCGCCGACCTGCGCACGGGCCTGCCGTCGTCGGCCGACGAGCGCGGTGGCGCCGACGGCGCCGCGGCGTTCCTCTTCGGCGATGCGGGCGAGGCGATCGCTCTGGTCGTCGCCGAGGCCTCCGCCAGCGCGGAGTTCCTGGACCGCTGGCGCGTGCCGGGCGAGCTCGCGAGCCGCTCCTGGGAGGAGCGCTTCGGCCAGGAGATGTACATGCCGCTCATCAAGGATGCGGTGTCGCGCGCACTCGCCGCGGCCGGGATCGAGCAGGCCGATCACGTCGTCATCTCCTCGCCGCACACCCGCTCGGCCGGGGCCGCGGCCAAGCTGTACCCGGGCGCCGTCGCCTCCGAGGAGGGCGCCCCCGGGTACGCCGGCGCGGCGGACGTCGGCCTCAAGCTCGCGGCGGTCCTGGACCGTGCCGCGCCGGACCAGACGATCCTCGTGGTCTCCGCCGCCGACGGCTGCGACGCCACGGTGCTGCGGAGCACCACGCGGATCGCTGACGGCCGCGCCGCGCTGCCGGTGCTCGGCCAGCTGCACGGCGGGCGGGACGTCGTCTACGCCACGTACCTCACGTGGCGCGGGATGCTCGACCGCGAGCCGCCGCGCCGCCCGGAGCCCGACCGCCCGGCCGGGCCGCCGTCCGCGCGCTCGGAGGCGTGGAAGTTCGCCTTCGTCGGATCGCGCTGCGAGGCATGCTCGTTCGTCCACGTGCCGCCGGTCCGCGTCTGCAAGTCCTGCCACGCGATCGACCGGATGGAGCGCATCGGGCTCGCGAAGAACGAGGGCACAGTCGCCACCTACTCCGTCGACCGCCTGGCGTTCTCGCCGTCCCCGCCGATGATCAACGCCGTCGTGGACTTCGACGGCGGCGGTCGCTACACGCTCGAGGTCGCCGACGCGTCCCCGGACGAGGTGCAGATCGGCACGCGCGTGCAGATGTCCTTCCGCCGGCTCTACACCGTCGACGGCATCCACAACTACTTCTGGAAGGCGACGCCGCTGCGCGTCGCGGAGGGGGGCTAGACCATGGCCAGCAACGGGATCCGCGACCGCGTCGCCATCGTCGGCATGGGCTGCACGCCCTTCGGCGAGCACTGGGACCGCTCCGCCGACGACCTACTCGTCGATGCCATCAAGGAATGCTTCGCGTCCACGCCGGAGCTGAGCCTTCAGGACGTCGACGCGTTCTGGCTGGGGACCATGAACTCCGGCCAGTCCGGGGCGGTGCTCTCCCGGCCGCTGGCGCTGGACTACAAGCCCGTCACGCGCGTGGAGAACATGTGCGCGACCGGCTCCGAGGCCGTGCGCAACGCGTGCTACGCCGTCGCCTCGGGCGCGTACGACACGGTCATGGCCGTCGGGGTCGAGAAGCTCAAGGACACCGGGTACTCGGGGCTCGTGCGCTCGAACGTCGCCGGCGACGGCACGGCGCCCGAGATGACGGTGACCGCGCCGGCCGCGTTTTCCCTGCTGGATCCCGCGTACTGCAACAAGTACGGCGTGGACCCGCAGGACATGCGCGACGCGATGACCCACATCGCCTGGAAGAACCACCACAACGGCGCGCTGAACCCGCGGGCGCAGTTCCAGAAGGAGGTCTCCAAGGAGAAGATCGCCGCCTCGCCGCTCGTGGCCGGACGCCTCGGCGTCTTCGACTGCTCCGGGGTCTCCGACGGTGCGGCCTGCGCGCTCATCGTCCGCGCCGAGGACGCCTACAAGTACACGGACAAGCCGCTGTTCATCAAGGCCCTTGCGCTCGCGGCCGGCCCCGCCAACGGGCCCATGGATCCCGGTTACGACTACACGACCTTCGAGGAGGTCGTCCGCAGCTCGCGCGACGCCTACAAGCAGGCCGGGATCACCGATCCGCGCACCCAGATCTCCCTGGCCGAGGTACACGACTGCTTCACCCCGACCGAGCTGGTCCTCATGGAGGACATGGGCTTCTCCGAGCGCGGTGAGGCCTGGCGTGACGTGCTGGACGGCGCCTTCGACCTGGACGGGCGCCTGTCGGTCAACCCGGACGGCGGACTGAAGTCCTTCGGCCACCCGGTCGGCGCCAGCGGCCTGCGGATGCTCTTCGAGAACTGGCAGCAGTTCCGCGGCGAGGCGGGCGAGCGGCAGCTGCAGGACCCGAAGCTCGGCATGACGCACAACCTCGGCGGGCGCCCGGGGACGTGCGTCTCGTTCGTCTCGATCGTCGGGCCCGAGCGTGACTGAGCCGGACGCCCAGCGGCTGCTCGTCGAGCGGCGCGGGGCGGTCCTCGTGCTCACGCTCAACCGCCCCGAGGTCCGCAACGCCGTCGACAAGCCGCTGGCCGACGCGATCGCCGCGGCGCTCGACGAGCTGGACGCCGATGACACGCTGAGCGTCGGCGTCATCACGGGCGCCGGCAAGGGCTTCTGCGCCGGCATGGACCTCAAGGCGTTCGCGGCGACCGGCGACCGGCCGTGGGCCGGCGACCGTGGCTTTGCCGGCATCGTCCGCCGCTCCTCCGACAAGCCGCTGATCGCGGCGCTCGAGGGCTTCGCCGTCGCAGGTGGCTTGGAGATCGCGCTCGCCTGCGACCTGATCGTCGCGGCCGAGGGGACGAAGCTCGGCGTGCCCGAGGTCAAGCGCGGGCTCGTCGCCGCCGGCGGCGCGCTGCGGCGCCTGCCCCGCCTGCTGCCCTACGCGCTGGCGATGGAGCTCGCGCTCACCGGGGAGCTCATCACCGCCGACCGCGCGCACGCGCTGGGCATGGTCAACCGCCTGGTGGCGCCGGGCGAGACGCTCGACGAGGCGCTGAAGCTCGCCGAGGCCATCGCCGCGAACGGCCCGCTCGCCCTACGCGCGACAAAGACGATCATGCGCGACCAGTTCTCCTGGGACGACACCGAGTTCTGGGGCCATCAGGAGGGCCGCGTGGGCCCGGTCATGGCCTCGGAGGACGCGCGCGAAGGCGCCCGCGCCTTCACCGAGAAGCGCGCGCCGGAGTGGAAGGGACGATGAGCACCACCGTGGCCAAGCACGTGGACGTCCTCGTCATCGGCGCGGGGATGGGCGGCATCTGCGCCGCGGCGCGGCTGCAGCATGCGGGCCTCAGCACGCTGCTCGTGGAGCGCGCGGACCGCGTGGGTGGCCGGGCGTCGACGTTCGAGGTCGACGGCTTCAAGGTCAACACGGGCGCCGTGGCGATCGAGAACGGCGGCGACATGGAGCAGACGTTCACGGACGTCGAGGCCGAGCTGCGGCTGCGCTACCCCGAGCCCGCCAACGTCTTCCGCATCAAGGGCAAGACGGTCAACCCGGCTCGGGGAGGCTGGTCCTTCCTGCTGGACCAGATCACGAAGAAGGGCGCGAAGATGCTCACCCAGCTCGGCAGCGCCCGCAGGGGCGAGATGCCCGAGGAGCAGCTGACGCTCGAGCGGTGGATCGCCGGCGCGACCTCCAACCAGACCGTCCACCGCCTGTTCCGCAACCTCTCGGCGGCGATCTTCGCGGTCAACGCCGACGAGATCCCGGCCAAGGCGTTCCTCACCTACTTCATGCAGAAGGGCGCGTTCCGCACCTTCGGCTTCCATCCCGAGGGCACCATCGGGGTCTGCCGGGCGCTGGCCGACGTCGTCACGCGCGATGGTGGTGAGGTGTGGCTCAGCAGCACCGTCACCGCGCTGCGGACCGACGGCGCGCGCGTCACCGGCGCCACCATCGAGCGCGACGGGCGGACCGTGCAGGTCACGTGCGGGGCGGTCATCTCGAACGTCGGCCCGGAGGCGACGATCGGGCTCTGCGGCGAGGCGGCCCTCGGCGCGGAGTACGTCGGCTCGATCCGCGCGGGTGCGCGGCCGTCGGCCAACATGATCATCCACGTCGCCAGCCGTCAGCCGCTGCTCGATACGCCCGGTCTGATCGTGTTCTCGGCTACCGAGCGGATCTGCAACGCCGGCAACATGACGGCGACCTGCCCCGAGCTGGCGCCCGAGGGGTGGCACCTTACGGTCGTGTACGCGGTCCCGCGCCCGGCCGTCGGCGACTTCGACTCCGCCATTGAGCTCGCGCTCGCGCTGCAGGAGCTGCAGGAGGAGCTGCCGGGGATGAAGGATCCCGACACGCGCGTCATCGACGCGCGTGTCATGCGCGACGACTGGCCGGCGCAGCGGGCCGCCTCAGGCTACGAGCTGCCTCGCAACACACCGCTGGACAATCTCTTCAACGTGGGTGACGGCGTGCGCGACTACGGCGACGGCGGCACGCAGTCGTGCGCGACGACCGCGCGAATCGTCGTGCAGGAGCTGCTGGAGGGTCAGGTGGCGACGGCGTGACCCGGCTGTCGCACCATGGTCGGACAGCTTGTCCGGACAACTCGTAAAATCATGTAGGATGAACATCATGACCAGCGCTGATCTTGCGAATCGGTGGGACTCCCTCATCGAGCCGGGCCGGGTACACGGATCGCTCTACACGGACCCGGACATCTACGCGGCGGAACTGGAGCGCATCTGGTATCGCACGTGGGTGTACGTCGGGCACGTCAGCGAGGTCCCTGAGCCCAACGACTACGTGCTGAAGTCGATCGGGCCGCAGCCGGTGATCATGAGCCGGGACAAGCAGGGCCAGATCCACCTGCTGCTCAACCGCTGCTCGCACCGCGCCAACCTCGTCTGCGACGCGCAGAAGGGCAACTCGTCGGCCTTCCGTTGCCCGTACCACGGGTGGACGTTCTCCAATACGGGCAAGCTGCTCGGCTACCCGTTCAACAGCGGCTACGACGGCACGGCGCTGAAGTCCGAGCTCGGGCTGGGCCGTGTCGCGCGCGTGGCGAGCTACCAGGGCTTCGTGTTCGGCTCGTTCGCGCAGGATGGCCCGACGCTCGAGGAGCACCTGGGCGCGGCGACCGACGCCTTCGACCGTCTCGTACGCCTGTCGCCGACGGGCGAGGTGGAGCTGACCGCCGGCTGGCTCAAGCACAAGGTCAAGGCCAACTGGAAGATGCTCGTCGAGAACGAGACGGACGGCTACCACCCGCAGTTCGTGCATGCCTCGATCTTCAGCGTGGCGGACAGCGGGATCGGCGAGCTGTACGGCGACAAGTCCGTCGCGGTCTGCCGCGACCTCGGCAACGGGCACACCGAGAACGACCTGCGCCCGGAGTTCCGGCGCCTGGACCAGCCGCTGGGCTGGTTCGGCACCGACCCGGCCAAGGTGCCCGGCTACGTCGACCAACTCACCGCGGTGCACGGCGACAACACGCGCGAGATCCTCATCGACGGATCCCCGCACGTCATGGTGTTCCCCAACCTCTTCATCGCCGAGATCCAGCTGTTCGTCATCCAGCCGCTGGCCGTCGACGAGACGGTCCAGCACGTCACGGCGGTCCAGTACAAGGGCTCGCCGGACATGAACCGCCGGATGCTGCAGCAGACCATCGGCTCCGTGGGCCCGGCGGGCTTCCTCCTGGCCGACGACTCGGAGATGTACGAGCGCAACCAGCGCGGCGTTCACGCCAGGACCCCCGAGTGGCTGACGATCAAGCGCGGCCTGCACCGCGAGCGCCGCGACGAGAACGACCACGTCATCGGCGACGCCACCGACGAGGTGCCCCAGCGCGCGATCTGGAAGCACTACCGCTCGTTGATGGAGGGTCAGTAGATGCACGCGACGAGCGAAGCGGCCGGCATGCGCATCGACACCGATCTCCTGCGCGAGGTGGAGCAGTTCATCTTCCGCGAGGCCCGCTTCCAGGACGAGCTGGAGTACGACCGGTGGGAGGCGCTGTGGACCGACGACGGCGTCTACTGGGTCCCGGCCAACGGGGACGACACCGATCCGACCAAGCAGGTGTCGATCATCTTCGACAACCGTGCGCGCATCGCCACGCGGATCAAGCAGTTGCACACCGGCAAGCGCCACTCGCAGACGCCGCCGTCGCGTCTACGCCGCCTCGTGTCCAACGTCGAACTGCTGGGCGAGGGCGACGACGGCCAGGTCCGCGCCGGGGCGAACTTCGTCGTCTACGAATCGCGCGAGCGCGGCGTGACGCTGTGGGCCGGACGCAGCGAGTACACGCTGTGCCGCACGCCGGATGGGCTGCGGATGTCCTACAAGAAGGTCGCGCTCGTGGACAACGACCGCGCGCTCTACACCCTGGCCTTCCTCATCTGATGGCGGGCGAGCGCGTGCCGCTGGGGGAGCTCAGCAGCGAGTTCGCCTCCGTGCAGCTGACGATCGACCACGACGGCAACGGCCCGCGCCTGCGCATCGAGGACCTCCGCACCGGTCACGTCGGCTTTCTCGACCCGCTGGAGCTCGAGACACTCGCCTGGCTGCCCGAGGGCGCCCTGCACAAGTTGCTGGACCCGTCGCTGCTCCGGTGGCGTGGCGACGCCTAGCGCGGCTCAGGGAGCGGTGGAGACGCTGCGCTCGAGTTGCTGGGCGGTGACGACCGTGACCGGCAGGCCGAGCGCCTCGACGCGGTGGGGGAGGTCGCGGCCAAGCCAATGCGAGATGCGCTCCGGAAGCGTGGAGATGATGATCTCGTCGAAGTCGCCTGCCTCGATCGCCCGCTGGACCGCCGCGAATGGATCGCTGACGCCGACGATCCCTTCCACGTGGCCGCCCGCCGCCTCGTCGAGCAGCGGGAGGGCGAGCTCGAGCGTGGCCGCGGCCTGGTCGGTGTCCGGGTCCCAGTACGGGCGTGGGACCACGAGCGTGAACGTGCTGGGCGACCTTCGGGCGCGAGCGCGGACTTCGTCCAGGAGCCTCGGCGATGCCGCGGTTCGGTGAGCCACGATCAGCACGCGCGCGGGCGCTGCGGAGGCCATCTCAGGGATCATTGTCCCGCGTCGGATGCCGTCCCGCAACAGCACGTCTGACCACAAACCGCCTGCCCGATCGCCTGGGCCAGGGCGGCCTAGTCCCGGCGGTCGGTTGGGACGAACGGCGCGATGTCGCCAGACGGGTCGACGAGGAACATCGTGTCCCTGTACGGGAACGCCTCGCGGGCGTCGTGGCCGAGCGCCGCGGCAGCGAGCGCGGCGCCGGCGATGACGACCCGATCGACGTCGTCGTCCACCGCGTCGCGGACCTCGCGATCGTTCGGCTCGTGCAGGCGGCGTACCGTGGCGCCGGCGTCCTGCAGCCCGCGCTCGGTGGCGCCGGCGAGTCGTCCCTCGCCGATCAGCAGCACGCAAAGAGCGCCTGGTCCAGCCACTGACGCAGGCTACCCGAGCGCACCACCGCAGCATCGCCGCGCTGCCGTCGACCTGAGCCTGACTTGAGACCGTCAGGGGCGCATCCGGTTATAGCCTGCCCGCATGGAAACACACGTGCAGGAGCGGTTCGAGGCGCTCGAGCGGCGCATGGCGGCGATGGAGGAGCAGCTGGGCGTCACACCCGAGCTTGGGACGCTCGCCGGTGGTGGGCCGCCCGCGGCGCCGTCGTCCGAGGTCCTGGAGCTCGTCCGGGCCGGGAACACGCTTGGCGCGATCAAGAGCTATCGCGCGCAGACCGGCTCCGGGCTGCGGGAGGCCAAGTCCGTCGTCGAGTCCCTCCGTGGACGCTGACCCACGTCGGAGGTGTGTCGTGGTGTATGAGATGCGGGTCGAGCACCTGTTCCTGCGGCTCGACGGCCGCGTCTTCGAGGTGCTCTCCGACAACTCGGGCTACATGCAGCGCGTCCATGTCGACGCCGTCGGTTTTGCCGTCAAAGGCCCCGATCGCCATGGCCGCTACAAGGCGCTGATAGGCACCCTCGACGGCGACGAGCTGCACCTGGGCATGTCCCGCACGCCGGTCGAGCTGGACGAAGCGCAGTTCCAGCGCTTCAGCGAGCTTGTGAAGTTGGCCCACGCTGCGCGGGACGCGGGCCCGGATCCCTGGTAGACGGCCGACCGCGGGCCGAGGCCGCGCCTACAACCCGTACGATCTTCTCCGGCGGTCGGACAATGTGTGCGAACGAATTGTCCGATATGGTACCCGGCTCGCAGCACTGAGTCGGGAGACCAGACTATGAGCAGCACGCCCGAGCGGGCACGCCCGCTGACCGCCTTCGATGCGCAGTTCCTCGCCGCCGAGGCCGGGAACATGACGAGCAGCTACTGCGCGCTGGGAATCTTCGGTGCCGACGCCGGCGGGCGGCCGCTGACGCGCGATCGCGTCCGCGCACTCCTCGCCGCGCGGATCGAGCGCATCCCGGCGCTGCGCTGGCGCCTGCAGACCACGCCGCTGGGGCTGGACCACCCGTCGTTCGTCGACGGCCCGGTGAACCTGGACGACCACGTGCTCGGATGGACGCTCTCGGCGCCGGGCGGTCGGCCGCAGCTCGCCGAGGCGACGGCGCAGATCATGTCCACGCGCCTGGACCGGCGCCGTCCGCTGTGGCAGTTCCACGTCATCGACGGCCTTGCGGACGGGCGTGTCGCGGTGGCCATGACCTTCCACCACGCCTCCGCGGATGCGCTGGCCGCGGCGACGCTCATGAGCCTGCTGCTCGACACGGCCCCCGATCCGGCGGACCGGCAGGACCTGCCGGCGGTCGCCGCGTACCTCGTGCCGCCGCCGGCGAGCGTGCGCGCCGTGACGGTCGCCCGGCGGACGGCGTCGCACCCTATGCGAGCGCTGCGGGCCGGGGCCAAGTCGCTGCCCTACCTGGACCAGGTGCCGATGATGCGCGCCCTGCCCGGGGCGCGCACGATCGCGCGGACCGCCCGGCGCGCCCAGGACCTGACGGGCACGGCCAAGGACCACGGCGAGTACCTGCGCGCGCCGAAGGTGCGGTTCAACGGCCCGCTCTCCCCGGGGCGCTCGATCGCCTTCGGGCGGGTCGACCTCGAGCTCGTCAAGGCGCTGAAGACGGCGGCCGCCGTCTCCTTCAACGACGTCGTGGTGGCGGCCGTCGCCGGAGGGCTGCGACGCCGCCTCGACGCCACCGACGGCGTTCCGTCCGAGCCGTTGCTGGCGTTCGTGCCCTCTAGCGTGCGCACGCCCGGCGATGACGGGCGGATCAGCAACGCGATCTCCTCGTTCGTGGTCCCGGTGCCGACGCACCTGCCGCAGGCCGCGGATCGCGTGCGCGCCGCCGCGGCCGGGATGACGAACGCCAAGACCCGCCACGCGGACGCGCCGATCACCTTGCTGGACGACGCGAACGAGCTCATCTTCCCGATCGTCTTCGCCCCCCTGGCCGGCGGGATCCTGCGCCTGATGGGCAGCGGCCTCTTCGCGCCGCCGCTGAACCTCGTGCTCTCCAACGTCCCCGGCCCGCCGCTCCGCCTGCACATGGATGGCGCGCCGATGGTCCAGGTCGCACCACTGAGCCTTGTCTTCGACGGCGTGGCGCTGAACATCACCGTCGTCAGCTACGCGGGGCAGCTGGAGATCGGCGTCGTCGGTGACCGGGAGCTCGTCCCGGACGCCTGGGAGCTCGTGGGGGACATCGAAGCGGAGTTCGCGGAGTTGTACGCCGCACTGCCGGGCTGAATGCCCCGTCCCGACGTCAGGCCGCGCCGCCGGCGTACACGGTCTGGCGTAGGACCGAGGCGCCGATGAGCGTGTCCTCTGCGCCGGCGGTCACGGCATCCACGAGCTCCTCCGGGGAGCACGACGCGGTGTCGTACACGACGACGATCGACTCGTCGCCGACGTCGAGGAAGGTCTGCGCGCCGAACGGCGTGTAGCGCGTGGCGCCGATGCCGACGAGGACCGACGCCGGCCGGCCGGCGCCGTCCAGCGCCTGACCGACGTGCTCCAAGGGCGTGTCCGGCGACCCGGTCTGGTGGTTCAGGCGGTCGACGATCCAGTCCAGCAGCTGCACGCCGTAGTACGAGTAGCCCGGCAGCGGGCTGTCGACGCCGTAGGGGTGGGTTTCACCGTCGCGGCGCAGGAAGCTCGCGAGGCGGAACGTCGCTGTCGGGCCGTCCGGATCCAGATCGGTGACGGCGAAGCACGTCCGCGCCATGCCCTTGGAATCCGCGCCCCAGTTCTTCTTGTGGCTGATCTTAGGTGCGCCGGGCCGGCGGATCGAGCAGTCGTTGAAGGCGCCGAGCAGCGTGGGGGCCAGGCGGGCGACGGTGCCGTCGTCGGCGTAGGTGACGGCACACAGCACGCCCACCTCGGGCTCGATCTGCAGGTTCACCGGCCCGTCGGATGCGGGCTTGGCGATCCGGTCGTGCGAGAGCGGGAAGTCGCCGAGGAACGTGGTGCCGCCTGGGACGTACCACGGGAAGATGCCCTTGGGCGCCACCGGGGAGACGGACTGCACCGTCGCGAAGTCCGCGGCCTCGCCCGCCTGCTCCAGATGGCCGGCGAAGTTCCCGGCCACGCCGAAGCCGAACGTCTTGCGCAGGTCATCCAGGTCCAGGTGCATGCGCGGACCCTACAAATCGCGGGTCCACGGCCGTGTCGTCGCGGTCAGTCGTGGGCGAGCACGACGGCGTAGTCCTTGGGCAGCTGTGCGGCCATGTCCGAGAACTCCTTCTCGGTGATGCTCTCGCGGAGCGTCGCGAACACCGCCCGCGCGTGCTGGCGGGCCTCGTCGGGCGTTGCGCCTTCGCGTTCGGCGATCAGGCGCAGGAACGATCCCAGGTCCATGGCACGGGCTGCCCCGTGGCTGGCGGCATCGCCGCGTCGCAGCGGCTCACGCAGCTCGGGCGGCAGTTGCGCGGCGATGTCCTCGATCTCGCCGCCCGTGACCCGCTCGCCCAGCGTTTCGAGCACGGCGTCGGTGGCACGCCGGGCGGCCTCGCGGTCCATGCCGGCGCGGCGGCCCACGCGGTCGAGGAACTCGTCGAGGGACACGGCCTGGGACGGCTGCGCGGCCGCGGGGTCCGGCTCGGGCGCCGGCGGCGATGGGGCCGTCATCATCAACGGCTCGAAGTCGTCGGGCAGTCCGGATCGCATGTCGGCGAACTCGCCCTCCGGGACGGCCCGGCCGAGCGCGGTGAACACGGCTCGAGCGTGCTGCTCGGCCGCCGACACCAGCACGCCCTCGCGCTCGGCGACACGGCGCAGGAACTCGTCCAGGCCGAAGGACTCGGCGATGTCGTCGCTCTCCAGCACGAGCTGAAGCTCGGTGGGCAGCTCGCGCGCCATGTCGTGCGACTCGCCGGCCGAGATCCGCTCGGACAGCGTCTGCAGCGTGGCCACGACGGCTCGCTCCGCGATCACCGGAGGGAGGCTCGCCTCCTGCTCCACCGTCTCGATGAACTCCACGTACAACATGGCCCGTC
>JAOPZJ010000310.1 GCA_025964155.1 Solirubrobacterales bacterium | reverse complement strand
CTGAAGCAGTCGGGCATCGAGGACTTCGTGCTCCTCGAGCGCGCCGACGAGATCGGCGGGACATGGCGGGACAACAGCTACCCCGGCTGCGCCGTCGACGTGCAGTCGCATCTGTACTCGTTCTCGTTCGCGCCGAACCCCGAGTGGTCCCAGGTCTACGCGCCGCAGGCCGAGCTGTGGGCCTACCAGCGGCGCGTCGCCGACGCGCACGGCCTGACCGGCCACGTCCGCTTCGGGCACGACGTCATCGGGGGCGACTGGGACGACGAGTCGCAACGCTGGCGGCTGCACACGACCGCCGGCGAGGTGCAGGCGCAGTTCATCGTGTCCGGCATGGGGCCGCTGAGCAACCCGACCGCGCCTGCAGTCCCGGGGCTGGACACGTTCGCCGGGCAGTGCTTTCACTCCGCGCGCTGGGACCACGACCACGACCTGAGCGGCCGGCGCGTCGCCGCGATCGGCACGGGCTCCTCGGCCGCGCAGTTCATCCCGGAGATCCAGCCGCGCGTTGCCCAGCTGCTCGTCTTCCAGCGGACGCCGGGCTGGACGATTCCGCGCTTCAACCGGCGCATCACGAGCTCCGAGCGTGCGCTCTACCGGCGCTTCCCGGCGCTCCAGCGCCTCGTACGCCGGCGCCAGTTCGTCTACCGCGAGTTCCTCGGGCTCCTCGTGCGCGATCCACGCCGCGGGCGCGTAGTCCAGGCGTTGGCCCGCACGCACCTGCGCCGGCAGGTGCGCGACCCGCAGCTCCGGGCGAAGCTGACGCCGTCGTATGCGGCCGGTTGCAAGCGCCTCATCGTCGCCGACGACTTCTATCCCGCGCTCGCCAAGCCGAACGTCCAGGTCATCACCGACCCGATCACGGAGGTCCGCCCGAACGGGGTCGTGACGGCCGACGGCACCGAGCACGCGGTCGACACCATCATCCTCGGGACCGGCTTCCAGATCATGCCGGTCGCCGACCCCCTGCGTGGCCGGGACGGGGTCGCGCTCGCGCAGCGCTGGAGCGTCCGTCGCGAGGCGTACCTCGGCACCACCGTGGCCGGCTACCCCAATTACTTCATGCTCATCGGCCCGAACACCGCCACCGGGCACACCTCAGCCCTGCTCTACGCCGAGGCGCAGTTCGAGTACGTGCTGCGATGTCTGCAGCACGTCGAGGACAGCGGCGCGCAGTCGCTCGAGGTCCGCGCGGACGTGCAGGTCGCGTTCTGCGCCCGCCTGCGCGAGCGCCTCCGCGGCACGATCTGGACGGTCGGCGGCTGCCGCAGCTGGTACCTCGACAGGGATGGCGGGTCTTCGGTCCTGTGGCCCGGTACGACCTGGGAGTTCACCCGGGCGCTCGGAGCGTTCGATCCCGCCGAGTACGTGCTGGCGGGGCAGCCGGTCCCCGAGCGCGTCGCTGCCTGACCGGATGCCCCATCTCGGCAGCGTCCTGACCGGCATCAGCCGGCGAGCAGCGTCCCGATCCACGCGATGAGCGCGACGGCGACGAGCGCGACGAACAACCCGGCGGCCACGCGCCCGGGGCCGTCGATCCGCACGCCGCCACCATCCGGCGGCACCATCTCCGCCTGAAGGAGCACCTCACGAGCGGCCTGGGCGCCGGCGGCGGGCACGAGCACGTCCCGCGGCCCGGCGGCCAGCATGTCCGGCACGTCGAAGCCACGCGAGCGGCGCAGCATCGACGGCACGCCCTCCTCGAGCAGGATGCCCTGGATCAGCTCGGCCTCGGCCTGGTGGCGAGCGCCGGCCACGACGACGAGGTCCCCGTCGAGGTACTGCTTCTTGACCTTGCGGGCGCGCGCGTGTGCCGCGGTCACCGGTTCGTCGACGCCCGTGTGGCCGGCGTACACCAGCGGCATGCCGCAGGTGGGGCAGAACCGCTCGTCCAGCGGATGCGTCGTGGCGCAGGTGGGACAGACGAGTGGCTCGTGTGGCTTCATCCCGTGACGCTGATGTGCACCGGCACCTCGGTGACGACGCCCCGTTCGGAGATGAGCCAGCTCTGCACCGTCGTCTCGCCCTTGGTGCCGACGATGAGCCACTCGACGCCCGGCCAGCGCTCACCGAAGTTGATGTCGGTCTGCGACGGCACCGGGGCGGAGCGGGTGTGCGAGTGATAGATGACGCCCAGTTCGGCCCCGGAGTCCTCGATCTCCGTGTACGCCTTGAGGAGGACCGACGGCTCGATCTCGAAGCTGAACGGGCTCGGCTTGGCGCTCTCGAGCGGCATGACGCGCTCGACGATGCCGTCCCGCACGGCGAGGACGCCACAACACTCGTTCGGAGCATCGCGCAGCGCGTGATCGATGACGATCTGCAGGAGCGACTGGTCGATCTTCACCAGACGAACTTAGCGAAGTGATCCGCGCGCCCTGGGTGCCCCGCGCGCCCTGCGCGCAAGGCACGAGGCGGGGGACTACTCGGACTTCAGCGCGGCGCGTTCGTCGCGGTCGTCGTCGGAGCCGCCCGAGACGGCGTCCTTGAACTCACGCATGCCCTTGCCGACGGACCGCCCGACCTCCGGCAGCTTCTTCGGGCCCAGGACGATGAGGGCGATGGCGAGCACGATGATGAGCTCCATGGGGCCGATGTTCGGCATTCAGGTCACAACTTTCTGGTTTTGGTACAGGCGGACATGGTGCCGCCTGAGACGGTGAACCTCAAGGGGGATTAACGCAATCTTCGCCGGACCCGGTCACCACCAGATGGTGGAGTCCATGTTCTCGATCTCGTCGATGGGCCGGGTGTAGATGCCCGAGCTCAGGTACTTCCACCCGTCGTCGCACACGATGAAGACGATGTTGCCCTCGTCCATCTCGTTCGCCACGCGGACGGCGATCGACGCGATGGCCCCGCTGGACACCCCGGCGAACAGCCCCTCCTCGTCAAGCAGCCGGCGCGTCCAGACAATCGCGTCACGGTTGGTCACGAAGATCTTCCGATCCAGCACGCTGAGATCGATGATCGGCGGGATGAAGCCGTCCTCCAGGGACCGCAGCCCCTGCACCGGCTCGCCCTGCATCGGCTCGGCCGCGACGATCTTCACGCGGTCCCCGAGCTCCTCCTTGAAGCGCCGGCCGTTACCCATGAGCGTCCCGCCGGTGCCCAGCCCGGCGACGAACGCGTCGACCTGACCGTCGAGCTCGTCGAGGATCTCGATCGCCGTCCCGTGGTAGTGGGCCAGCGGGTTGGCCGGGTTGCCGTATTGGTAGGGCATGTAGAGCGTGGCGTCCGACGCGGCAAGCTCGAGGGACATGGCGACGGCGCCGTTGGAGCCCTGGTCGCCGGGCGAGTACACGATCTCCGCGCCGTACATCGTCAGGAGCTGCGTGCGCTCCGGCGTGACGTTGTCGGGCATGACGACCCGCAGCTTGTAGCCCTTGCGACGGGCGATCATGGCCAGCGCGATCCCGGTGTTGCCGGACGTCGGCTCCAGGATGGTCATCCCGGGGCCGATCGCCCCCTTCTCCTCAGCGTCCTCGATGAGGGCACGAGCGACGCGATCCTTCACCGACCCCGTCGGGTTGTGCGACTCGAGCTTCGCCCAGATGCGCACCCCCGGCTTGGGAGAGAGGCGCTTGAGCTCGACGAGCGGTGTGTGCCCGATCGCCTGCACGAGGTCGCCGTAGCGACCGCCGCAGGGACGGTTCTGGAGCGGAGGCAGACCCATACTTCACAAAGTGTAGCGGTCGCATGCGGGCCCCGATCACGGGCCTGACCGCCTAGGCCGGCGGTCAGCGGCCCCCGGCCATCGCCGGGAGGATGACGAGCGAGTCACCGGCGCCGACGGCCGTCTGCAGGCCGTCCAGCACGCGGACGTCCTCGTCGTTGAGGTAGACGTTGACGTAGCGGTTCAGGTCGCCGTCCGCGCCGAAGATCTGCGCCTCGGTATCGGGATGCGCGGCGATCAGCGAGCGCAGGACGGCCTCGATGGTGTCGCCCTCGGCGGTCACCTCACGTTCGCCACCGACGGAGGCGCGCAGGACTGGAGGGATGCGGATGTTGGCCATGGTTCTGTTGGGTCCTTGAGAAGGTTCGGGGTCGTCGAGGTGCGCTGCGTGCGGCGGGACGCTATCCCGCCGCGGCGCAGAACGCCTCGTAGTCCGGGAAGACACCCATCTCGCTGTCGGAGATCTCATTGGGGTCCTTCGAGCAGATCGGGCACTCCGGATCGCGGCGCACCTTGACCTCGCTCGTGGACGCGTCGAGGGCGTCGTACATGAGCAGGCGCCCGATGAGCGGGCTGCCGGCGCCGATGATGAGCTTCACCACCTCGGTGGCCTGCAGCAGGCCCATCGTGCCAGGGAGCACGCCGAGGACGCCGTTGGCGCCGCAGGACGGTGCGAGCTCGGCCGGTGGCGGCACGCGGAAGAGGCAGCGGTAGCACGGGCCCTCATAGGGGGCGAAGATGCTGAGCTGACCCTCGAACCCGAGGATCGCCGCGCTGACCACCGGGATCTTCAGGCGGACGGAGGCGTCGTTGAGCAGGTAGCGCGTGGGGAAGTTGTCGACGCCGTCGACGATGACGTCGTAGCCCTCGATGATCTCCATGATGTTGGAGGCGTCCAGGCGGGTCTGGTACTTGACGACCGTCACGTCGGGGTTCAGCGCGTTGATGGCCTGCTCGGCGGAGTCCACCTTGGGCAGGTTCACCGTGTCGGTGCGGTGGATGACCTGCCGCTGGAGGTTGGAGACGTCCACGACGTCGTCGTCGACGATGCCGAGGGTGCCGACGCCCGCCGCGGCGAGGTACAGCGCGGTCGGGGATCCGAGGCCGCCGGCGCCGAGCAGGAGCACCTTGGCCTCCAGGAGCTTGCGCTGACCCTCCTCGCCCACCTCGGGCAGCAGGAAGTGGCGGCTGTAGCGCTGGCGCTGCTCGGGCGCGAAGGCAAACGGCACCTCGACCTCGTAGCCGCGGTCCTTCCACAACGTGTAGCCACCGGTCATCGAGTCCACCTGCGCGTAGCCCATGTCGCGCACGAGCGTGTTGGCGGCGAATGCGCTGCGGTTGCCGGACGCGCAGTAGAGGATCACGCGCTGGGAGCGGTCGGGGGCGACCGACTCGATGCGAGACTCCAGGAAGCCGCGCGGGATGTGCTTGGCCCCGGGCAGCTTGCCGGCCGTGACCTCTTCGGTCTCGCGCACGTCGACCACGACCACGCCTTCGTGAAGAAGCTGGTTGACCTCGGAGGGGTCGACCTCGGAGATATCGCTCTTGACCTGCTTGAGGAACTCTGCGCCGGAGGGGCTCACTTGTCAAACACCTGAATCTAGCTCGGGTTTACTGCACAAAATATAGCGAGGTCCCGGCGGCACCTGCAGGTCGCCCGGAAACAGCTCGGGGGCCGGAGCCTTCCCGTGGATGGCTCCGGCCCCGGAGGGTGATGGATCGGTGCTGGCGCTCGGGTGCGGTACTCAGGTCCAAGGACGTCCCCGGTCCGCCGGGGGTGGTGATGCGGCCGGGCGTCCGTGCTGCTCACCAGGGGTATCGGACCAGCCGCCGCAGGCCGATATGGGGTGCAGACCCCATCCATGCGCCGCCCCACCTTCGTCACCCAGCTCCTCGCGATCAACTCGATCCTGATCGCGCTCACCGTCCTCGCCACGAGCGCGGCCGGAAGGCTCGACATCACCGCCGCCGCCGAACGCCGCCAGTACCTGGTGATCGTGGCGGGGATCCTGGCGACCGTCCTCGTGAACGGGCTCGTGCTGCGGCGGCGGCTGGCCCCATTGCAGGCGATCATCGAGACGATGGAGCGGGTGGACCTCAGTCAGGGCGGTCTGCGGGCCAGCGGCCGGACCGACACGGAGGAGGTCGCCCGCCTGCACGCCGCCTTCAACCGCATGATGGATCGCCTGGAGCACGAGCGGGCCGAAGCCGCGGACGCTGTCCTGCGCGCTCAGGAGGACGAACGCGCACGCCTGGCGCGCGACCTGCACGACGAGGTCAACCAGGCGCTCACCGCCGTCCTGCTGCGCCTGCAGGCGACCGCGCTCGCCGCCCCGCCCGAGCTGGCCGGCGAGTTGAGGGAGACCCAGGCGGTCGCCACCCAGGCGATGGGCGAGCTGCGGCGCCTGGCGCATGAGCTGCGCCCCACCGCCCTGGACGACCATGGCCTCGCGGCCGCGCTGCGCACGCAGGTCGACACGTTCGCCGCGAAGGCCGGGATCGACGCACGCCTGCAGCTGAGCGGCGACGTCGACGACTTCCGCGAGGACGAGCAGCTCGTCGTCTACCGGGTGGTGCAGGAGTCCCTGTCGAACGCCGCGCGCCACGCCGAGGCGCGCCACATCACGATCACGGTGCGACGCAAGGGCGCCCACGGCGTCGTGCGCGTCTCCGATGACGGGCGCGGAATCGACCCGCAGGCGATCCGCGGCCACGGCCTGGCCGGCATGCGCGAGCGCGCCCGTCAGGCCGGAGGGCGCCTGGACGTCCTGACGACTCCCGGCGGCGGCACCACCATCGAGCTCGAACTCGGCTGCACCATTCCGTCCGCCCCACGGCCCGCCCGGCGGGCCTGGGCGTGAATCCGTCGCCCGGGAGGATCCGCTTGTGCGCCTCATGATCGCCGACGACCATGGGGTCGTCCGCGGCGGGCTGAAGCTTCTGCTCGACCGCCAGCCCGACTTCGAGGTGGTGGCCGAGGCCGCGGACGGGGCCGAGGCGGTCGCCGTGGCGCTGGAGCACCGTCCCGAGCTGTGCATCCTCGACGTGTCGATGCCGAAGCTCACCGGACTGCAGGCGACGCGGGAGATCAAGCTGCAGGCGCCGGAGATCGACGTCCTGATCCTGTCGATGCACGACGACGAGCGCTACCTCTTCGAGGCGCTGAAGGCCGGTGCCGGGGGCTACGTCCTGAAGTCCGAGGCCGACCAGGCGCTCGTCGAGGCGGTGCGCGCGGTGGCCCGCGGCGAGCCGTTCCTGACGAGGGGCGCTCAGCGGCGGCTCGTGCGCGACTGGCTGGCGGACCCGTCCTCCGGCCCGACAGAGCCGCTGAGCCCGCGCGAGCAGGAGGTCCTGAAGCTCATCGCCGAGGCACACACCAACCGCGAGATCGGCGAGATCCTCCACCTTTCGGCGAAGACCGTCGAGTCGCACCGCGGCAACCTGCTGCGCAAGCTCGGGATGCGGGACCGCGTCGAGCTCGTGCGCTACGCGATCCGCCGCGGGCTCATCGAGCCGTAGGCAGCCGGGCCGGCGCGATCCCGCCACGAGCATGACGCCTGCGCCCGCGGCCCTCGCCTACCCTGTGGGCAGTGCTCGCCCGTGTCCAGCTGACCCTCGCCGCCGCCCTGCTCCTCGTGGCGGTGGCACTCGGTGGCGTGCTGCTCCTCGGGCCCGACGGGAAGGTCACGAGCACGTCGGGCGCCGGCGCCCTGTCGGTGGGCCCCACCGGCTTCGTCGGGGCCTTGGCGCCCGACGGCATCAGGCCGAGCTTTGCGCTCTCCGACCAGAACGGCAAGCGCGTCTCGCTGGCCGACTACCGCGGCAAGGTCGTGGTCGTGACGTTCATGTACTCCACGTGCCAGGACACCTGCCCGACAACCGCCCAGCAGATCCGCCTCGCGCTCGACGACCTGGGTAGTGAGGCCGAGCACGTCCCCGCGCTCGCCGTGAGCGTCGATCCGCCGCCCCAGGGGGGCGACACCGCCCTGAACGCCAAGCGCTTCCTCAACAAGCAGTCGCTGACCGGGCGCATGAGCTTCCTGCTCGGGTCCCAAGCGCAGCTGCAGCCGGTCTGGAAGGCCTACGGGATTCAGCCGCAAGGTCAGGGTAAGCGACCGCCGGGCGTCGACCCGCGCGCGTTCGAGCACTCGGCCAAGGTGTTTCTCGTGGACCGTCAGGGCCACCTGCGCGTCGGCTTCCCGGTCAGCGAGCTCAGCCCCGAGGGGCTGGCGCACGACCTCAAGCGCCTGTTGGCCGCCACCTGGGCTACTGGCTCTGTGCGCTCAGCAGCCAGAGGCCGAGGCTCGTGAAGCCGACCATGATGGCCAGCATCCAGTACTGCGAGCGGGTCGCGTCCCGCGGTTTGCGGTAGAGCGCGAGGGCGCGGTCGTGCGCCAGCACGAGGCCGGCGGCGTGCCCGAGGACGAGCGCGGCCACCTGCACGTACCAGATGCCCGTCGCGCTGATGATCCCGTAGTCGATCGTCTGGCCGGCGGTCCCGAGGTAGTTCGAGCCGTCACCGAGCGGATCGGAGAGCAGGTAGGACATCGCCTGGCCCTGATAGAGCAGCAACGACGCGTAGTGCGCGACCACATAGGCGAACGAGATCGGGACGAGCGTGTGCACGAAGCGCCCGGCGAGATCCGTCGAGCGCGGTATCCCCCCCACGCTGCGCATCCCGGCGATGCCCAGGCGGTAGAGCCCGCTGATCGCGAGGACGACGAGCACGAGCCCGACCGTGAAGGCGGCTTCCAGCGCGTGCTCCTGGCTGAAGCCGAGCTTCGTGAAGAAGTTCTGCAGGTGCGGCGCCGCGTTCGACCATGTCGGCCCCTGGGAGAAGCCGTCGAAGCTCGTCGTCCCGATCATGACGCACAGCAGGGCGACGGTCCCCGGCACCACCTGCAGTGACGGCAGCCCGCCGAGTAGCGGGCGGGCGCGCAGCACGCCGCCCGTGAAGTGCAGCGGGGCGATGCGCCCGTAGAGGTTGAAGAGCACCCCGAACGCGTCCGCGCGCTGCGTCCAGGCCTCCACGCCATAGAGGCTCATGCCGATGAGCTGCACCGCCGCGTAGGCCAGGGCCATGATGGCGAGCTGGCTCGGATCGCTGCGACCGGCGTACACGAGCTCGACCCAGGCGAACACGAGGATGCCCGCGGCGGCGGGCCAGCGGCCGAGCTTCTCCGGGTAGGGCAGCGGCTCGGGCATCGCGCCAGAGCCGACCCGCTTGGCCACGGTCCCCAGCACTCGGCCGATCGCCCGCCACGGGTTGATGGCGCGGAAGACGTCCCCGAACACCACGCTCAGGATCGGGATCCCGATCCAGAAGATGACGTAGATGAGGGTCGGCGCGAGGTTGGCGGTCTCGGTCTGGGTCCCTGCCAGCCCGGCGTAGACGGTCAGAACGAACACGAAGACGCCGAAGGCGCCGAGGAGGATCTCGGCCGGCAGCCGCGGGACGGCGAACAGCCGGCGGCCTGCTTCGTCGCTGAGGTGCTCGAGCCGCGGCCTGGGCCACAGCGTCGCCAGGGCGACGAACGAGATGACGAGCACGACGGCCGCCGCCCACGCGAAGAGCCAGCGCGGGATCGGCAGATCCTGCCGACCGACGAGGCCGTGCGCGGACGCCGTGGCCGGCCCGAGCACGGCGAGTGCCGCACTCGCCAGGCCGGCGCCCCCGAGCGCGCGGACGACCGCTCCTTTCACGGGGAGACCTTCAACGAGGCGATCTGCACGCCCGCGCCTTCCAGCTCGACCTCGAAGATCCCGTCGATGTCCCCCTTGAAGGCGAAGGTGACGCTCTTGCCGGCGGTGACGTTCTTCATGATGTCGTAGCCGTGCACGTGCACCTCGTCCGAGACGTCGGAGGTCACGGTGAAACGGATCTCGTCGCCCTTGGCGAAGTTCAGCTTCTTGACGCCGCCCGCGGGCTTGCCGTCGCGCACGACGACGACCGGCGTCGTCGGTGTCGTCGGGGTCTTCACGGTCGCCGTGGCCGTCGTGGTGGTGTCCGGGGTCACCGCGGTCGCGGCCGGGCCACCGGCCGCCGTGGTGGTCGTGTCACCGTCACTGCCCTTCGCGACGAAAAAGCCGCCGACGAGCAGGGCGGCCGCGGCGACGATGAGCGCCAAGCGCTGAGTTCGCGTCATGGGCGCTCATCGTAGTGAGCGCCTCCCCACGGCGCGCCTGTGAACGACGACGGGCGGGCCACGATGGCCCGCCCGCGGTCCTGCGACCCTGCCGTGAGTCAGAGGCTCAGCACTTGGAGGTCGTCTTGACCGACTTCTTGTTCGTGGTCTCCGCCTTCGTGGTCTTGTCGACCTGGACGAAGGTGAAGTCGCCGCCGAAGTTGTACTTGCCGCCGGTGCAGCCCGTGGACACGATGTACGACGTCTTCTTGTACGTCGCCTTGACGTTCGTCAGGAAGCGGGTCAGCGTGATCGGCAAGCCGAGCTGGTAGTAGAAGATCGCCGGAATCGTGACGACGAGCTTCTTGCCGTACTTGCCCGTGTCGGACGCGAGCTTGGCCGAGATGACGCCGGACGAGTCGACCGCGTCGTTGGGGCCGCGGATGAGCTTCAGGAAGAACTGACCGCTGGGGCCGTTGTAGGCCTCGATGCTCGGGTTCGCCTTCAGGCCCGGCGCGGGGTTGATCTGGGCGTCGGCCGCGCCGGTGCCGACCTTGGAACCGGTGGGGCACTTCGAGGCGTCCGAAGCGACCGTCTGCGCGTCGCAGGTCGGGAACTTCGTGTTGTTGAACTTCAGGTTCTTGTCGAAGTGGATGACCGCCTGCTTCGTGCCGAAGGTGCCGTCCGGGGTCGAGCCGTTGCCCTTGGTCGTCGTCGTGACGGACAGCGTGATGGCCGACGGCTTCGTCTTCGTGCCCTTCTTGCCCTTCGTTACAACCTTGAGGCCCTGGTCAGCCGTGACCGCGGCATAGGCGACGCCTACGGCGCCAAACAACATGGCACAGAGTGCCGTCAGCAATGCGACCTTGCGCATACTTCCTCCTGGGGTACTTGGACGGGGTACTGGCGTGGGGGTAAGCAGTACCAGGGTTGGGCCTGGAATTGCCACTGCCCGTTGAAAGCCGTATCGAACATCTGCCGAGAATCCTTGAGCGATTCCCCTGGATGGTCGAAATACCGTGCGGTGGTGGACCGATGCGGTGCCTGGACGAACGTCCTAGCTCGGGCGCGCGCTGCTACGGTCCCGCCGCTGTGCGCGTTACCGCCGACATTCCCGCCCCGCCGTTCCCGGCGAGGTTGCCGTGGGTCAACGTCGCCTCGCTGCGGATGGACAAGCAGCGCGGACGCCCGGTGCTCATCGAGTTCTGGGACTTCCTGCGTGTTCCGTCGTTGCGCACGCTCCCCTATCTCAAGGCGTGGCACGAGCGGTACGGCCGCGGCACGGATGGCCTGCGCGTCGTCTCGGTGCACTGCGGTGGGTACGAGGCGTCAACGGACGAGGACGCGATCCGCGAGGCCGTCAGCCGGCTCGGCATCGAGCACCCCGTCCTCATCGACTCGGACTTCGAGCTCTGGCAGGTGTACGCCAACCCGGGCTGGCCGGCGCGCTACCTGTTCAACGGCGAGCAGCGGCTCGTCGACGTGCACCACGGCGAGGGTGGCTACCTGGAGACCGAGGCCGCGATCCGCGAGCTCCTCGGCGACGATGGCGACGACGTCGGCCTGCAGCGCGCCGAGGACGACCCGGAGGCGCTACTCGTGATCCCGACCGAGGACGTGGCCGGCGCCTACAACGGGCCCTACGAGGCCGGCGGGGTCTGGGGCGTCTTCGCCGGCGCCGGCACGGTGACGGCGAACGGCGTGAGCATGCAGCTCACGGGACCCGGCGCCTTCAACCTCATCTGGCACGAAGAGCACACCGCGGGCGTACTGACGCTCGAGGTCGGCGAGCGCGTGCAGTGCCTGGCGACCTGCTTCACCCCCGGGCTTGCACCCCCGGGCAGCGAAGCCGACGACGGATCCGCGTAGGCCGCGCTTCAGCCCGGCGAGCCCAGCTCGGTGATCACCCGCACGACGCGCGGCGGTCCGGCGTCGTCGACCTCGATCGCCCGTCCCGCCCAGTACGGGGAGGCCTCACCGCCGCGGGCGAAGACCGGCTCGTCGATCCAGCAGCCGCTGTTGTACAACCGGCTCCCGGTCCCTGCGACCCGCCACAGGTCGTCGTGGTCCTCCGGCAGCGGCCCGGCACGGTGGGTGTGCCCGAAGAGCACGTGCTCGGCGGTGATCCCGAGGCGCGTGACCACTCCGCCCATCGCGGCCAGGCCGGCGTCGCGCAGTGCCTCGCCGGAGAGGTCGGCGGTCAACGGCCCGATCCCGATCCGGTTGAGCCCGTGGATGCCGAGCGGGAACAGGGAGGCGAGCGCGCGAGCCTTCAGGGGGCGCGGCCCCGTCGCGCTGAGCAGCTCCCACGCGGAGGTCGAGGCGCCTTGGCGGTCCTCTGACCAGGAGCCCCCGCGGCTGTCGGCGAGCGCGTCGAGCCACGCGTACATCGGGGCGAGCAGTGCTTCGAAGTCGTCGGGGGTCGCGTCCGTCTCGCGAACACGCCCCTCGATGCGCGCCATCACGCCCGCGCCGAGGCGCTCGAACGCCGGCAGCGTGGTCAGGCAGTCCAGGTAGTGCCCGTGGGTGGCGTAGACGTCCGGCCGGACGAAGATGCCGGGGTACCGGACCGTGAGGACCGCGGGCGCGGCCGCCTTGGCCAGGCGTGCGATCGCCGGGCTCGCGCGTGGCCCGCCGGCCTCGTCGAGCTTCAGCGGCGGCGGGCGCCTGCGGGCCCCGCGACCGCGCAGCCACGGCGTGAGCAGCGCGTGGTCGTGGTTGCCGGCGACAAGGACGATCTCCCCGCCCGCCCCGAGTGCGTCGCCCAGAGCGGCGAACACCGGCTCGGCGACGGCCAGCGCCTCGCGGGCCGGACCATGGCGCAGCTCGATCGTGTCCCCCAGCAGCACGAGCCGGTCCACGCCACGCAGGCGCTCACAGAACTCCGCCAGCGGGCCGGGGCGCCGCAGCACGTCCGTCTTGCGCAGCGCGCCGAGGTGAAGGTCGCTGACGACAAGGGTGCGCACGTTCAGAAGACCTGCTGGGACTCCTTGCTCACCGTGAAGCCATGGCCGGTCTTGCGGCTCTTGCAGGTCAGGCCGGTGCGGCGGGACGTGCACTCAAAGGCGCCGTAGCGGGTGACGGAGCCGTAGGCGAGCGTCTTGCCCTTCGGGTCCCCCACCGCGTCGTAGACGTGCTCCTTCCGGGCCTTGCCGGAGGTCTTCAGCACGACCGCGCGGTCGTTGAGGAAGAGCAGGTCACAGCGGATCTGGAAGGCGCCCTCGACGTCGTAGTACGCGCACTGGATCTTGCCCGTGGGCGTCTTGAACGTCTTATGTACGGCCTGGGCGGCGGCCGGGACGGTGAGAGCCGCGCACGTCGCGGCGGTGGTGAGCAGCGGGAGGCGGCGCATGGCGCGCAGCCTACCCCGCCCACCAGCGGCCGTCAGGTTCTTGGAGCAGGGGTCAGGCCTCGGCGGCCGCCATCGCCGTGCGGATCTGCTTGGGCAGCATGAAGCGCACGTCCTCCTTCATGACCTCGAACTCGCTCACGTCCTCGGTGCCCCGGGCGCGGAAGTAGTTCACGACACCCTGCACGAGCTCCTCGGGGGCGCTGGCGCCCGACGAGATGCCGACGGTGCTCACGCCCTCCAGCCACGCCTCCTTGATCTGGGAGCCGTTGTCGATGAGATGCGCAGGGGTCCCGAGCTCCTCGGCGACCTGCACGAGGCGGTTGGAGTTGGAGGAGTTCTGCGAGCCGATGACGAGCACGAGATCGCACTGGGGAGCCATCTGCTTGACGGCCACCTGCCGGTTCGTGGTGGCGTAACAGATGTCGTCGGTGCGGGGCCCGGTGATCTGGGGGAAGCGTCCCCGCAGGCGGGCGATGATCGTCTTCGTCTCGTCGACGCTGAGCGTGGTCTGGGAGATGTACGCGACCTTCGACGGATCCTCGAGCTCGAGGGCGTCGACGTCCGCCTCGGTCTCGACGAGGACGATGTGGTCGGGCGCCTCGCCCATCGTGCCTTCCACCTCCTCGTGCCCGTCGTGGCCGATGAGGACGATCGTGTAGCCGTCCTGGGCGAACTTGACGGCCTCGCGGTGGACCTTCGTCACGAGCGGGCAGGTCGCGTCGATCGTGCGCAGCTGCCGGCGCTCGGCCTCGGCGTGCACCATCGGGGAGACGCCGTGCGCGCTGAAGACCGTCATCGCGCCCTCCGGGATCGTGTCGTCCAGTTCGTCGACGAAGATCGCGCCCTTGCCCCGGAGGGTCTCGACGACGTGCTTGTTGTGGACGATCTCCTTGCGGACGTAGACCGGCGGGCCGTAGAGCTCCAGCGCCCGCTCGACGGTCTGCACGGCACGGTCCACGCCCGCGCAGTATCCACGTGGGGCGGCGAGCAGCAGCTTCTTCGGAGCGGCGGACATGGCCCCATGGTACGCCGTCCCTGCTCCGCGGCGGCGGAGGCATGGATACGATCACACCGTGAAGCAGATCACTGAAGACGTTCACCTCATCACCGGCGTCCCGCCGTACGCGATCAACGCCTATCTTGTCGGTGACGTCCTCGTCGACGCGATGACCAAACGGGACGCCAAGCGGATCCTGAAGGCACTGCGAGGACATCCGGTCGTCGCGCACGCGATCACGCACGCCCACCCCGACCACCAGGGCGCGTCGCATGCGGTGTGCGAGACGCTCGGGATCCCGCTGTGGGCGCCGGAGCTCGACGTGCCTGCGGTGGAGGACTCCGCGCTGATCGCCCAGCGTCAGCCCGACCACCCGATCAACCGCCTGTTCGAGAAGCTCATGACCGGGCCGAGCCACCCGGTGTCACGCGTGCTGCGCGAAGGCGACGATGTGGCGGGCTTCACGGTACTGGACACCCCGGGCCACAGCGCCGGGCACATGTCCTTGTGGCGCGAGGCCGACCGCACCCTCATCGTCGGCGACGTCCTCAACAACCAGCACCCGCTCCTCGGCTTCCCGCGCGGGCTGCGTGAACCGCTGAGCTTCTTCACCCCGGACCCCGAGCGCAACCGCCAGTCGATCCGCCGGCTCGGGGAGCTGGACCCCGCGATCGTGCTCTTCGGCCACGGGCCGGCGCACCGGGACCCGGCCAGGTTCCGGGAGTTCTGCGCCGGCGTCTGACAGCGGCCGGCGGGCCTCAGCGTGCGGTGCGCAGGTACTGCACGACCGTCTCGCCCACCGCGTCCAGCGCAAGGGGCGAGATGCGCGTCATCGAGTCCTGCAGCGAGTGCCCCGGGTAGGACCAGTCGATGAAGTCCACCGCAGCGACGCCGGCGCGCTCGAACGGCGTGTGGTCGTCCTCGATGGAGGGGCCGACACGGTCCGGGAAGCTGGCGTCGACGCCGACCCGGCCGGCCGCGCTGCGGATGGCCTGCCAGAGACCGGGGTCCGAGCTGGCCTCGCGAGGCAGCGTAAGGCCGGTGTTGCCGACGTAGTCGAGCAGCAGCATCTGCCGCGTCTGCTTCGGGTGCCGGGCCACGTAGGCCCGTGATCCCCGCAGGCCGACGTTGTAGAAGTCGGCCTGCTCCTCGGGCAGGCCCGCGTCCGGCTCCTCGCCGTCAAAGAGGACGAACGTCAGCGCTGGGGCACCGGCGGGCCGCTTGACCTTCCGCATCGCCCGCGCGAGCTCGATGACGATCGCGCTGCCGGCCGCGCCGTTGTTGGCGCCGACGAAGCCGGCGGGTTTGACGAGGGTGTCGTAGTGCGCGCCGATGACGATCGCCGGTTTGCTGCCGGGGATCGTCCCGACGATGTTGCGCAGCGGCTTGGCGGCCGTCGAGTCCGGGAGCGGCTCGAACCGGCCTGACGGCAACAGCGGCCGTAGCTCCTCGGCGAGCTTGGCGAGCTGCGGGGACCCGGCCGGGCGCTGTCCGAACGCGACCTGCCGGGCGGTGAGCCGGTAGGCCCGCGTGGC
>JAOPZJ010000330.1 GCA_025964155.1 Solirubrobacterales bacterium | reverse complement strand
GTCGCTGACCCGCAGCCTGAACGCTGCGCGCGGCGCTGCTCCCGACGCGGACCTGCAGAGGCTGGTGTCGTCGACGGCCGTCGCGGTCGACGCCCTGGACACCCCGGCAGAGGAGATGCGAGGTCTGGTCAGCGGTGCCGCCGCCACACTCGACACCATCAGCGGCCGCCGCGCCGACGTCGGACGTCTGCTGCACCGCACGCCGGCCGTGATGCGCCGCGTGCGCCAGACCTTCGTGCAGGTCGACCAGACCCTCGACCTGGCCGACCCGCTGGTCGCGCGCCTGCAGCGACCGGCCACGGCCGTCGGTCCGACGCTCGCGGCCCTCCGGCCCACGGTGAACCAGGCTCAGGCACTGCTTCAGCGCGCCCGTCCGCTCGTCCGCGCGCTGCATCCCGCCGCGCGTGAGCTCGCGACCGCATCGAGGAACGCCGTGCCCACCCTCGACGGGCTCACACCCAGCCTCGACAAGCTGGCCGACGTGATCCTGCCTGCCACGAATGAGATCGACCCGGCCACGCAGCACTCGGCCGCGCAGATGGTCGGCACGTGGCTGGGCGGCATCGGCCCCGGGGCGGCCGCGCAGACCGACCAGAACGGCCGCTTCATCCGGTTCCCGCTCGGTCTGGGAAGCACGCCGGCCTACCTGCCGTGCCAGACCTACCTCGGCAATCCCGACAAGGCCAAGTGGATCGAGTGTCAGTCGCTGCAGGCGGCGCTGACATCCGTGCTGCACAATCCGTTCGGGCCGTCCCCAGGGCCCCCCGAGTCCCGGCGCGGAGGAGCTGGCCGATGAGCTCGCCGGATGACTTCCGTCAGCTTGACCCGCGCCGCGCGATCTCCGACCGCATCGACCGTCGGCGGATCGCCCTGGAGCTCAAGCGGGCAAGCCGGCCCGCGATCATCGTCGCGCTGGGCGTCGCGCTGGGCGTCGCGCTGACGGTCTACACCGCGGTCAACCTCTCGCGAACGGCGCTCCGCGGGACCCGCACGGTCCAGTTCACGGTGCCGGATGCGACCGGCGTGGTTCCCGGCCAGGACGAGGTGAGATTCCGCGGGATCCCCGCTGGCACCCTGTCCGCCGTCGCCCTCGAGCATGGGCGGGCGGTGGTCACCGTCAAGCTCCGGAACGAGTTCGGACCCATCTACCGCAATGCCCGCGTCGAGATCCGCCCTCAGACTCCGTTGCAGGACATGTACCTCGATGTCATCGATCGCGGAACCCGCGCCGCAGGGGTCGCCGACCCGGCGCAGCCGCTCCCGATGACCCAGGCCCGGTCGCCCGTCAACATCAACGACGTCCTCAACACCTTCGACGGCGACGTCAGACGCAACCTGCGCGCGCTGCTCGCGAACCTCGGCAACGGCCTTAGCGACCGCGGAGCCTCACTACGGACAGCGTTCGTCCAGCTGGTCCCGCTGATGCGAACGGCCGGCCGCATCGGCGACCAGCTCTCAGCTCGGGCGCCCAAGCTCCGGCGGTTGGTGCACAACACCGCGGCCCTCGCGGACACGCTCGCTCATCATCAGCGCGAGCTCCGCACGCTCATCACCGATGGGAGCGCCACGCTCACCGCGCTGCAGCAGAACGCAGGAAACCTCGACGCGACCATCCACGAGCTGCCGCGAACTCTGGATGCCGTCGACACGAGCTTCGCCGCGCTCCGGGGGGTGCTCCCGGCCACCGACAAGGCCGTCGCGCGGCTGATGCCCGTCGCGAACCACCTCGACGGTGCCCTGACAGACCTCCGCAACCTCAACAAGGTCGCCGCGCCGGCCGTGCGGGCGCTTCAACGCCCCGTCACGCGCCTGGTTCCGCTCAGCACGGCGCTCGCTCCGCTCTCGACCAACCTGCGCACGACTGTGGACATCCTGCGGCCGCAGACCGACACGGTCGCGAAGGTCGCGCGTGACCTGGCGGATTGCCGGAAGGGCATCCAGGGCTTCTTCCAATGGGATGCCTCGATGATGAAGTTCGGCGACGCGCGCGGCGTCGTCCCGCGCGGCAATCTCGTGATCGGCGCTACGTCGAGCTCGGTCCTGACCAACGGCTTCGAGTTCAGGAACAAGACGTGCACCCCTGGCGGCCCGATCCCCGGCCGCCCCGCCGAAGCGAAGGACTTCCGATGACCCGACCACGAGGGCTGAGGCGCGACGCGCGAACCGTGCTGGCCGCCGTCCTGATGTCGGTGGCGTTCGTCGTCGGCCTGCTGGCGTGGGGCGGACGCCTGCCGGGCGGCGGGGGCTACCGCGTCCGGGCGATCGTCCCGTCCGCCGCGAACCTCGCATCGGGCGCTCGCGTGACGATGGCGGGCGTCGAGGTCGGCCGGGTGACAAAGGTGCAGCGGCACGGCGTGGGGGCCGTGGTCGAGCTGGACGTCACCAAGAAGTGGCTGACCCCGGTCCCGGTGGACTCGCGCGTCCGGATCCGCTCGCGCACGCCGGCCGGCGAGAACTACATCGCGCTGAGCCCAGGCACGTCCGCGAAGAAGCTGCCCTCGGGCGGCGAGCTCGCCGCCGGCCAGGCCGACCAGTTCGTCGACCTCGACCAGATCCTGTCGATCCTGCAGGGGACGACGCAGCAGCTCACTCGCGAGCTCGCCCAGGCCGTCGCCGAAGGACTCGAGGGACGAGGGACCTCGTTCAACGGCGTGCTCGCAAGCGCGAGCGACTCCGTCGACTCCGGCGCGTCCATCGTCGATGTGCTGGCGCGCGATCGGCGTCAGGTCAGCCAGCTCACGCAGCAGCTGGGGGACGTCGCCGCCGCCGTCGGCCAGCGGCAGGACGACGTCGCCACCGTCGCGGGCAGAGGGGTCATCGCCTTCCGTGCGATCGCACGTCAGGACACGGCACTCCGGAAGACGCTCGACACCCTGCCTCCGACCCTCGCCTCGCTGAAGGACGCGACGACGGCGCTGAGGGCGACAA
>JAOPZJ010000284.1 GCA_025964155.1 Solirubrobacterales bacterium | reverse complement strand
ACGCGCTCGACGTGAGCGACGCGAGAACTGACATCGTCAGCGTGCGCCCGCGGCACCGCCGGCCTTGGACTCGGTCTGAAACCACGCCAGGACGAAGGCGGCAAGGCCGAGGGCGCCGGCGGCGATGCCGTGCTTGACGTGGTGGTGGCTGGAACCGGCCGCGTGGCCGGGGAAGAACGACGGCAGGCTGGAGGCGGGCTCGACGAGGTAGATGGCGGCGACGACGAGGAGCAGCAAGCCGGCCAGCGCGGCGGGGAGGATGAGCTTCGGGTTCTTGGTCATGAGGACTCCGGTCCGGTGGGGGATCAGGTGGTGGCGAAGACGACGCTGAGCACGGCGCCGGCGCCCACGCAGTAGGCGGCGAAGGGCGTCAGGCGGTTCGTCTCGAAGTAGCGCAAGAGGAAGCGCACGGTGAGGTAGGCGGTCGCGGCGGCGCCGACTGCGCCGACCAGGGCGGGCCCCCGGACGCCGTCGCCTTTGGCGCCGAACAGCTCGGGGAGCTTCAAGAGCGCCGCGGCGCCGATGATCGGCGTGGCGAGGAGGAACGAGAAGCGGGCGGCGTTCTCGTTGGAGAGGCCGGCGACGAGGCCGCCGCCCATCGAGGCGCCCGAGCGCGAGAAGCCGGGGATGAGGGCGATGGCCTGGGCAGCCCCGATGCCCAGGGTCGAGCGCCAGGTCAGGCGCCGGGCGATGACGGCGTCGGGCGGGTCTGCGCCGACGGTGCCCGCTGTCGCGGCCGGGGCTCGGCGTCGCAGTCGCTCCGCGCCGTAGAGCATCAGGCCGTTGAGCATCAGGAACGCGGCCGCCGACTGGGCGGACGCGAACACGCTCCGCAGCGAATGCTCGAGCGCCAAGCCGAGCAGCCCGGCGGGGATCGTGCCGACGACCAGCAGCCAGCCGAGCTTGGCGTCGGTGTCATCCACACCGATCTCGCGGTCGCGTAGCGAGCGGCCCATGCCGGTGAGGATCCGCATCCAGTCCGACCAGAAGAACACGAACAGCACCACGGCGGTGGCGAAGTGCGTCGCCACGAGGAAGGTGACGAAATAGTCGTCGTTCTGGTGGATGTCCCATCCGAGGAGCCGGGGCAGGACGACGCTGTGGCCGAGGCTTGAGACCGGAAACAGCTCCGAGGTCCCTTGGAGGAGCCCGAGGAGGGCAGCCTGTAAGTAGGAGATGGGGTGCATGGCCCGGCAGGCTCACGTCCACGGATGAGACGGAGATGAGAACCGCGACACCGTGCGGCTCTCGCGTCAAGGCGACGTCGACGTCACGACCGCTGTCGGATGGGCCGAAGACTCCTTTCTCGGCAAGGTCCTGCCCCTTGGGGTCATGCGCCTGAATGCCACACTGGCCGGTGATGGCGCTACAGCCGACGAGCACGACGCCCCTGTGGTCCGTGCAGCCGCGCTCTTGGTCGCGGGCGGCGGCGAGCTTCGGCCTCCTGGCGCTGCTGGCCGCGTCGGCTGTGCTCGCGGTCGACGCGGCGGCGGGTCCGTCGCTGCTCGTGCCCGCCGGGCACAAGGCATTCCCGGGCTGGCTCGCCGGTCCATTCAGGGGCGTGGGCGAACCGACGACCGCGGACGGGCAGGGCGTGCTGCTCGTCGTGATGCTCGTCGCCTGGCTGCTCGTGCTCGCCGGTGCGCGTGAGCTGCCACCCCGGCACCTCGTGATCGCCATCGTCGCGGCTCACCTCCTCTTCCTGCTCGGGCCGCCGCTGTTCTCGGCCGACGTCTTCGGCTACATCGGCTTCGCGCGGGTCGGCGCGGTGCACGATCTCAATCCCTACTTGTTCGGGACGGCGTGGGCACCGCACGACCCGGTGCAGCCGTTTCTGCGCTGGCACAACGCGCACTCGCCCTATGGGCCCCTGTTCACCCTCATGAGCTACGCCCTGGTGCCGCTCGGGGTGGCCGGCGCGTTCTGGACGTTCAAGGTGCTCGCCTTCGTCGCCAGCCTCGCGACGGTGGCGCTCACGTGGCGCATCGCCACGCGCCTCGGCCGCGACCCGCGCCCCGCCGCTGTCCTGGTGGGCCTGAGCCCACCGCTTCTGGCGTTCGCGGTCGCCGGCGGCCACAACGACACGCTGGTGGTCGTGATCGCGCTGGCCGGGATCGGCCTTGTCCTGGACCGCCGCGAAGCCGAGGGCTTCGGCACCTTTGTCCTCGCCGCGACGCTGAAGGCCTCCGGTGCCATCGTGGCGCCGTTCGCGCTGATCGGGGCGCGCGACCGCCGTGCGGCGGTGGCCGGCGCCGCCGTGGCGGCGGCCGCGGTGGCGGTGGTGGCGACCGTCGGGTTCGGGGTTCACGCCGGCAAATCGGTGACGGCGGTGGCCGACGCGAACGGCGTGATCGCGACCCACAGCGTGCCGAGCGCCGTAGCGCGCATCTTGGGAGCGGACGCGGTGGGCCCGGCGGCCCGCTCCGTCCTGGCGCTCGCGGTTCTCGTGTGCCTCGTCGCCCTGCTGGTGCGTGCCGCGCGCGGAGCCGACTGGATCACGTGTGCGGGATGGGCGACCCTCGCGTTGCTGTGCGGCTCGACGTGGCTGGTGCCCTGGTACCTGACCTGGCTCGCGCCGCTGGCGGCCCTCGGCGACAGCCGCCGGCTGCGCATCGCCACCGTCCTGTTCGGCATCTACCTGACGCTGACGAGGGTGCCATTCGTCCCGCTTGTCCCACGGTGAGCTTCAGGGCCCGGACCGTGCGGACGTTCAGGAGGGTGTCCTGCCAGGCCGACCGGCGGTCGTCGTGTCGGTCTCCTGAGTCGCCATGCGGAGGCGTCCGCTCCTGTACCCGCATTGCGAGCACAAGAGCGGACGGCTCGCTCGACCCGTGTCACTACCGTCCGGCGTGTGTACTGCTCTTTCACGCCGTCGCACCGCGGCGGCTCCGGGTCGCCGCTCGTGTGCCTGCACGGATTCACCGACACATGGCGGACGTGGGAGCTCGTGCTGCCGGCACTCGAGCGCCACCATGACGTCCTGGCCCCGACGCTGCTCGGCCACGCGGGCGGGCCGCCGCTGGAGGGTGAGATGAGCGGCGGCCTGATCCCCGATGCGATCGAGCGCGCGATGGACGAGGCGGGCTTTGCGACGGCGCACCTCGTCGGCAACTCGCTCGGCGGCTACGTCGCGTTGCAGCTCGCCGCGCGTGGCCGGGCGGAGTCCGTCGTGGCGTTCGCCCCTGCCGGCGGCTGGGCGAAGGGTGATCAGTCGTTCCTCCAGACGCTCGACTTCCAGGCGACGATGCAGGAGCAGCTGAAGGCGGCCGCACCGCACGCAGACGCCATCGTGGGCACCGCAGCGGGCCGGCGCCGGGCAACGCAGTTCCTCACGACGAACTTCGAGCACATCCCCGCCGCGCTGCTCGCGCACCAGATGCGCGGCGTCGCTGCCTGCGCGGCGCTGCGCCCGATGATCGACTACGCCGGCCGCGAAGGCTACAACCTCGACGCGGAGAACATCACGTGTCCGGTTCGGATCGTGTGGGGCACCGACGACAAGCTCCTGGCGTGGCCCTCCGCCGCCGAGCGCTTCCGCAACGACTGGCTGCCGCACGCCGACTGGGTGCAGCTTCAAGGCATCGGCCACTGCCCGCAGCTGGACATCCCGCTGGAGACGGCGCAGCTGATCCTGGGATTCACGGCACGCTGACCCCGCGGCGCGGCAGCGGAGCCGAGGCGATCACCGATCGGCGTTGAGTGCTCGCCACGCCTCATACACGGCCGGGCGAAGCGAGAACGCCTTGGTGCAGTTCGGCACGTCACCGACGTCCGCCCGGGCGGACCCGTCCAGCTCCGTCAGCTCACCTGAGGCGTCGTCTTCATCTTCTATCGGCCGTGCTCTGGGTCGCCGAGGATCTCTTGGAGTTGCTCGCTCGTGCGCCGGATGTGTGCGGCCATCGCACGGCCGGCACGGACGGCGTCCCGAGCCTGCAGTGCGGCCAGGATGCGGCGGTGATCCCTGAGTGTCTCAGTGACCAGAAGCTTGTAGTCCAGTGCGTCGAGGGGCAGGAACATCGCTGCTCGTCCGTCTTCGACGGCGTCGCGCACGAGGTCGCATTGCGCCGCCCCGGCGATGCTCAGGTGAAAGAACGAGTCGGCCTGGCGGAAGCTCCCGACCCCGTCGGCGCTCGCGATCTGCTGGACGGAGCGCTCGAGGCCGTCGAGGTCCTCCGCGGTCAGGCGCGTTGCCGCACGCTCGGCGGCCAGGCGCTCGTTCGCCAGGCGGAATTCCTGGACCGCCAGGAGGTCATCGATGCTGTGCCGCAGACGCTCGACGAGCTGGCCCCGCGTCTCTGTGGAGCCGAGCACCGTCACGCCTCCCAAGGAGCCGCGGCTGGACTTGACGTCGCCCTCGCCCTCGAGCACGCGGAGCGCGCCGCGGACCGTGACTCGTGAGACGCCCAACGCCTCGGCGTGTTGGCGTTCGGGAGGGAACTTGTCTCCCGGTGCGTACTGGCCCAGGTGGATCGCGCGGCGCAGATGATCGACGACGACGGCGTAGGCCGGCGGGACGTCGAGGCGCTCGGTCGTCGCGTCTTCCATGGGCGCAGCATACCGTAAGCAGGACCCATGGAATAATGGACTAGACAACGATCCAAAGCCCTGTTAGCGTCCTCCTATGGCCACCGGAGAGATCGAGCATGTCCAGCTGCTGGTCGCGGGGACCCGGATCTCGGGGCAGACGAGGGCGCTCATCGAGCCGGCGACGGGCGGCCTTCTGGCGCACGTCGAAGAGGCGACCCTCGAGCACGTCGACGAGGCGCTGGCCAGGGCGACCGAGGCGGCTCCGGGGTGGGCGGCGACTCCCGCGAGCCGGCGCGGTGCGATGCTGCGTGAGGCTGCGCGAGGGCTCGAGAAGCGCGCTGAGGAACTTGCCCGGCTCGAGGCGCGCAGCGTGGGCAAGCCGATCCGCGACGCGCGCGCCGAGGTCGGCGGCGCCATCGCCGCGCTGGACTTCTACGCGGGGGCGGTGGCGACGCTCGAAGGGCAGGTGCTGCCCGTCTCGGCGCCGGGGCTTGACCTGGCGCTGCGCGAGCCGGTCGGTGTGTGCGCGTTGATCGTGCCGTGGAACTTCCCGCTCTTCATCGCCGTCATCAAGGCCGCGCCGGCGTTGGCCGCCGGCAATCCCATCGTCCTTAAACCGGCGGAGCTCACCCCGCTGTCGGCCCTGGTGCTGGGCGACGTGCTGCTCGCGGCGGGCATTCCGGCCGGTTGCGTCTCCGTGTTGCCCGGCGAGGGCCCGGTGGTGGGCGCGGCGCTGGCGGCCGACCCCCGCGTGGCGAAGGTGTCGTTCACCGGGTCGACCGATGTCGGCGTCGCGGTGCTGCGCGCGGCCGCGCCCAAGATCGGACGGGTCGCGCTGGAGCTCGGTGGGAAGTCCAGCAACCTCATCTTCGCCGATGCCGACCTCGATGTGGCCGCGCCGGCCGCGGCCGCGGCGGTGTTCGGCAACGCCGGTCAGGACTGCTGCGCGCGCAGCCGGGTGCTGGTGCAGCGCACGGTCCTCGAGGCGTTCCTCGAGCGCTTCCTGGAGGCGACCGACGCGGTGCGCGTCGGCGATCCGCTCGACGAGTCGACCGACATGGGGCCGCTCGTCTCCCGGTCTCACCAGGAGCGCGTGCTCGGGTACATCGAGGACGGTGGCCGCGCCGGCGCGACGCTGTTGCGCGGAGGCGGCGCCCCGGCCGACGAGCGCCTTGCTGCCGGTCCCTACGTGGAGCCGACCGTGTTCGGCGACGTGGCGTCCCGGATGCGCATTGCCCAGGAGGAGATCTTCGGACCAGTGGCGATGGTGATCCCCTTCGACGACGAGGAGGAGGCCGTGGCCCTGGCCAACGACGTGGACCTGGGCCTGTCGGGCTCGATCTGGACACGCGACCTGAGCCGGGCGGTGCGCGTGGCGCGCGGCGTGCGCAGCGGTGCGCTGTCGGTCAACTCCAACCAGAGCGTCCATGTGGAGGCCCCGTTCGGGGGCGTGAAGCGCAGCGGGCTCGGCCGGGAGCTCGGGACCGAGGCGCTCCGGCAGTACACGGAGATCAAGAACGTCTACATCGCGGTGGACTGAGACCCCGCGGCGGAGTGAGGAGGAGCATCATGGAAGTGGACGAGCAGAGCCAGCGTCTCAAAGAGGGTCAGGTCGGCCTCCTCGGCGCCGTCATGACCGGGGCGGCCATCATGGCGCCGTCGGCGAGCATCCTGTTCGGGGTCGCCGTCGTGGCCGCGATTGCGGGCTCCGCGGTGCCGCTGATCTTCGTGATCGCCGCCCTGGGGGTGCTCGCCACCGGCAACTCGTTGGCGCGCTTCGGCCGTCAGTGGCCGAGCGCGGGATCCTTCGTCACGTTCATCACCCGCGTCTTCGGCCCCACCGTCGGACTGTGGATCGGCGTCGCCGCCCTGCTGGGCTGGCTCGTCGCCTACGCGGCCGTGTTCCTCTTCGTCGGGGACTTCATCGCCAACGACTTCCTCGGCGGCTCGACGTCGGATCTGACCACCAGCCTGGCCATGGTGGCCTTTGTCGGGGTCGTCCTGATGCTCGTCATCCGGGGCGTGTCGATCAGCGTCCGCGTAAGCCTGGTGGCGCTCGCGGTCGAGGTTGCGGTGATCGGCATCATCTGCGCCGCGGTGCTCATCGACGGCGGCCCCAACGGCGTCAGCCTGCATCCGTTCGCCCTCCCTTCCGGCGGCTTCGAGCCGGTCGCCTTGGGCTTCGCGGTCACCGTGTTCCTGTTCGGCGGGTTCGAGCACCCGGTGCCGCTGGCCGAAGAGACGCGCAACCCACGCCGAGATGTCCCGCTGGCCGTGCTGCTGTGCGTCGTCGGCGTCGGCGCCCTCTACGTACTGGCCTCCTGGGCGCTGGTTATCGCGTTCGGCGACGGCGCGGGTCTGGCCCAGCAGGCCGACCCGCTGCACGCCGCGGCCGACGGGTACGTCGGTTGGCTGGCCCCGGCGGTCAAGTGGGTGCTGCTGGGGTCGTTTCTCGGGTTCGGGGTGGCGGCCATCACCGCCGTGTCGCGCATCCTGTTCAACACGGCGCGCGACGGGCTGCTGCCGCCGGCGCTTGGCAGGCTGCACGCCCGCTACCGCACCCCGGCCGCGGCGGCCGCCACGTTCGCCGGCCTCGGCCTCGCCATCGCGCTGGGCTCCAAGCTGATCACCGACACCCTGACCGCGGTCACGCTGCTGTCGACAGCGGGATCGCTGCTGATCATCGCGATGTACGTGTTGATCAACGCCGCCCTGATCGCCTGGTGGGCGCGCGAGCGTCGCGCGGGGAGTCGTCACAACCCGCTCACCTGCGTGGCGGTGCCGGCCGCGGGCATCGCCGTGCTCGCGTCGCCGTACTACTACAACCTGAAGCCTGGTCAGGCCTCGCCGCTGGACCTCGTGCCCTGGGTGCTGGCCGGCGCGGCGGTCGTGTCGGTCGCCTACGTGGCCTGGGTCCGTCGCGCGCGGCCGGCGCAGATGGCCGACGCCGGGCGCATCCTCGCCGGCGAGACGGAGCCCGTCCCCGCTGCATTGCCCTCCGGGGGCGCGCCGGCGGGCGTGGCCACCGGCTGAGCCTGTGAGCGCCTCGACCGTCAGCGACCTGCGACCGGCGGGTGCCCACCGCCCGCTGGTCGGCATCACCGGCCCCCGGATCCACGCCGCGCAGATCTCCACGACACCGGCGATCCTCCTGCACGCGTTCGCCGACGCCTACTACGCCTGCTACGCCCAGGCGGTGGCGCGGGCCGGCGGGCTGCCGGTGTACGTGCCGCGCGAGAACGACGCCCAAGCCGTCTGCGCGCGGCTTGACGCGATCGTGCTGGCCGGCGGCCAGGACATCGATCCGCGCCTGTACGACAGCCAGCCGACTCCGGCGGCGACGATGATGGATCCGGCTCGCGATCGCTTCGAGATCGACCTGGCGCTGGCCGCGCTGAACCACGACCGGCCGCTGCTGGGCATCTGCCGCGGGGCGCAGCTGCTGAACGTCGCGCTGGGCGGGACCCTGATCGACGACCTCGCCGGCGAGCAGGAGATCGAGCACTCCGTCGTCCTCTATCCGCCCGACGCGCGCGTGCATCCGGTCCGGTTTCTGACCGGCTCGGCGCTCGCCGGCGTGTACGGCCCCGAGATCTGGGTCAACTCGTTTCACCACCAGGGGATCGGCAGGCTCGGCGACGGCGTCCGCGCCACAGGTCTTGCCCCGGACAGGATCGTTGAGAGCATCGAGGTCGACGGCGCCCGCGCCGTCGGCGTGCAGTGGCATCCGGAGATGCTCGCGGAGCTGGATCCGCTGCTGACCTGGCTGATCGACCAAGCCGATGAACGCGGGGCGCCGAGAGCGTCCCGGGAAGGAACGTGCCGTGAGCATCACAACTGAACCGCGACGACTATTGAACCCCGGGCGCCATGCCGGGCGGGTGGCATTGGTCACCGGCGCGGCCTCCGGCATCGGCCGGGCCGTCGCGCTCCGGCTGGCCGGGGAGGGCGCCGGCGTGGCATGCCTCGACATCGACGGCGACGGTGCGTCACGCACCGCGGCGCGGATCGACGACGGCGCCTCGGGCGAGGCGCCCCGCGGTCTGGCCGTGGCCGCCGACGTCCGTGATCGCATGGCCGTCCGCGCTGCGGTGCAGCGAACGGTGCAGACGTTCGGCGCCCTCGATCTGCTCGTCAACGCCGCGGGCATCATCACGATGTCGGGATTCCGCGACGTCACCGACGACGAATGGGACCGCGTCATCGACGTCAACCTCAAAGGGTGCTTCATCGTCGCTCAAGAGGCGGCCAAGGTCCTTGCCTCGGGCGCGGCGATCGTCAACATCTCGACCGTGGAGGCCGACCGCGTCGTGAGCTCCTCGGGCCACTGCCAGGTGCACTACAACGCCTCCAAGGGCGGCGTCAAGATGCTGACCAAGGCACTCGCCGCCGAGCTCTCGGGGGACGGCGTGCGCGTCAACGCGGTCGCCCCGGGCCCCGTCGACACGCCGTTGACCGGGATGGACCTACACTCGCCGGACATCTTCGCGTTCCTGACCGACCACCTGCTCATCAAGCGGGTCGCCGAGCCTGATGACATCGCCGCGGCCGTGTCGTTCCTGCTCTCGGACGACGCGTCGTACATCACCGGCGTGCAGCTGCCCGTCGACGGCGGATGGATGGTCCGATGAGCGTGGAGCCGAGCCCGCCCAGCCCGCTGCCCGGCGTCGGCGCGCCGCTGGATCCCGAAGGCCTGGAGCTCGCAGGCATCGAGACGGTGATCGTCGCGGCGCCCGACATGCAGGGCCGGCTGTTCGGCCGGCGTATGAGCCCGTCGATGTTCCTGTCCAAGATCGGCGGGATCGAGGTGTGCACGTGCACGCTGGCCTGGGACATCGAGCAGGAGCTCGAGCTGCAGGTCGACTTCGCCGGGTTCCACAACGGCTGGCCGGACATGCGGCTCGTGCCGGACCTGGCGACGCTGCGGCCGCTCGGATGGCTCGACGGCGTGGCGCTGTGCTTCGCCGACGTCCAGGGCGAGGACGGCGTGCCGCTGCCCATCGCCCCGCGCAACCTGCTGCGCACGCAGATCGACCGGCTCGCCGGCCTCGGGTACGAGCCGTACGTCGGGACCGAGCTCGAGTTCTTCCTCTACCGCGCGACCCCTGACGAGGCGCGGGCGCGCGGGTACCGCGATCTGCCGCCCACCACCCGTCACCATGCCGACTACCTGATCGCCGCGGGCAACGAGACCGAGGACTTTTTCCGTCGCCTGCGCAAGGGACTGGAGCCCGCCGGTGTCGTGCTCGAGCTGGGGCAGATCGAATGGGGCCTCGGCCAGTGGGAGATCGGGATCCGCTACGACCGCGCGCTCAGCACGGCCGACGCCCACGTGCTGTTCAAGATGGCCGTCAAGGACCTGGCCGCACGGGACGGGATGGTCGCCACATTCATGGCTCGTCCCTCGACGGGCGAGATCGGCTCATCGGGTCACGTGCACTGCTCGCTGCGCGATCGCGAGGGCGAGCGCGTCTTTCATGACGCCACGGCCGAGGACCGCCTCAGCGACCTCTACCGCTGGGCCGTCGGCGGCATCTTGGACCACGCCCCCGAGATGATGGTGTGGTACGCGCCCACGATCAACTCCTACCGGCGCGTGTCGCGCGACGAGCTCGTCGCCGGCGCCGGCTGCACCTGGGGCTACGACAACCGCACCGTCTCGGTCCGCACGATCGGCAACGACGCCGACGACCTGCGCCTGGAGTTCCGGCTACCGGGCGCCGATCACAACCCGTACCTGACCTTCGCTGCCCTGCTCGCGTCGATCGCCGAAGGCATTGAGCGCCGCACCGACCCTGGGCCGCCGCGATTGGGCAACGCCTACGACCAGGACCGTCCGCCGCTCCCGAGCGATCTCGGCAAGGCCGGCGCGCTGTTCGGTGCCAGCGGCACCGCGCGACGCTGGTTCGGCGACGAGGCCGTCGGCCACTACACCAAGGTCGCCGAGTTCGAGTGGGACCAGTTCATGGCGCAGGTCACCGACTGGGAGATCCAGCGGTACTTCGAGCAGATTTAGATGAGTGATCCCACGGGCCGCTTCGTGAAATCAACATCTAGAGGATGACCGACCGCCTGCTCCACGACCTCGTGGAATGGTTGAGGATTCCCTCGATCTCGACGGGGGTGCCCGACCGCGAGGGGCTGCGCGCCGCCGCGATGTGGGCCTGCGCGCGCGTCCGCGACGCCGCCGGCGTTGCGGAGGTGCTCGACGGCTACGGCCACCCGCTCGTCGTCGGGGAGCTGCGCGCCGCCCGCGCGGACGCGCCGACCGTCCTGATCTACGGCCACTACGACGTGCAGGCGCCCGGGGACCTCGGAGCGTGGCGAACGCCCCCGTTCGAGCCCGCCGTGCGTGACGGACGCCTCTACGCGCGCGGTGCCTCCGACGACAAGGGGAACTTCCTCCCGCTCCTGCACGCGGCCTGTGAGCTGCACCGCGCCGGCGCGTTGCCGGTCCACGTGCGCGTGCTCGTGGAGGGGGAGGAGGAGATCGGCAGCCCCGGCGTCGGCCGGTGGCTGCGCGAGGACCGCCGCGGCGCCGACTGCGCGATCGTGTTCGACGCCGGGATGGCGGACGAGGCGACGCCCGCGATCACCGTCGCGCTGCGCGGGATGGCGCGACTGCACGTCACCGTCCGCAGCGCGCCGCGCGACCTGCACTCGGGCATCTACGGCGGCAGCGTCGTCAACGCCCTGCACGTCCTCCACGCGATGCTCGCGACGGTGCTTCCCGGCCTCGACGGGACGCTACGCGAGGAGCTGTGCACCGGGATCGAGCCACCCGACGCGGCCGAGCTTGAGTCGTGGGCCCGCCTCGCCTCTGGTGACGCGCTGCTCGCGGCCTCCGGCGGGCGGCCGCTGCACCCTGGCGCCGGCGCCGAGTACTACGCGCGCAACGGCGCCGGCGCGTCGCTCGACGTCCACGCGATCGCAGGCGGCGAGACGCGCACGATCGTCCCTGCCGTCGCCACTGCGACGCTCTCGCAGCGGCTCGCACCCGGGCAGCGCGCCGCCGAGATCGCGGCAACGCTCGAACGGCTGCTGCGGGCGGCGGCGCCGGCGGGCGTGGAGGTGCAGATCGCCGCCGAGACGGCCGACCCGATCCGCTTCGCCCTCGACGAGCCGCCGATCCGTCTCGCCGCCAACGCGATCGAGCGTGCGACGGGCACGGCACCGGCTTACGTGCGTCTCGGGGCGACGATCCCGATCGTCGCGGAGCTCGCGGCGCTGGGAATGCCGGTGATCGTCAGCGGCTTCGCGACGCACGCCGACACGATCCACGCGCCGAACGAGTCCTTCCGGCTCGAAAGCCTGCGGCTCGGCGAGGCGACCGCGCGTGAGCTCCTCGGCGCGCTCGGGGCGCTCGGCGACGGCACCGCTCACGGATCGCGCGGCGGCCGCGCCGGCGCGTGACGGTCCAACCAGTCCAGCAGCGCCTCGTTCTGCGCGACGCGGTGGTCGGGGCGGCCGAGGTCGATCGAGCCGTTGTGGAAGGTGCCCGGTAGCGTCAGCAGCTCAGCCTCGCAGCCGTGGAGCTTCAGCAGCGTGTAGAACGCCTCGGTCCCGTTCGGCGGGGTGCGCAGGTCCCGCTCGTGGACGATCAGGAGCGTCGGCGTCGAGCAGGCGTCGGCGTACGTCGTCACGGAGGTGCGCGCGAGCGTCTGCGCCGCGTCGAGGCCGGTCCCGGGGCGGACACCCGTCCAGCCCTCGACGAGGATCGCCCCGATGTCGGCGCCGGTCGAGGTGAACCAGTCGATCGCCGGGTTCTCGAGCACCGCCGCGTTGAAGCGGTCGCCGTGGGTGATCAGCCAGGCGCCGAGGTAGCCGCCCGCCGACAGGCCGCTGACCGCGAGCCGCTCGGGATCGGCGAGCCCCACGGCAATCGCGTGGTCGAGCATCGCGATGACGTCGGCGGCCTCGAGGTCCCCCCAGTGCTCGCGCAGCGCCACGGCGAACTCGGGGTCATAGCCGGTCGAGCCACGCGGGTTGCAGAGCAGGACGCCGTAGCCCGCGGCCGCGAGCAGGCAGTGGTCGTACGAGAAGGCGTGCCCCCAGGCGGCCGCCGGACCGCCGTGCAGGCTCAGCACCGTCGGCACGGGGCCGTCGTGCCCGTGGGGACGCAGGAACCAGCCTTCGACCGGCGTACCGTCCGGCGCCGTCGCGCGCAGGTGCTCGACAGCGAAGGCCGCCGCATCCGGGAAGCGATGGGCGTTGAGCGCGGTGAGGCGGTGGCGTGATGCCGCCGGGCTCGGCGCCCCGACATCAGCGAGCCAGAGGTCCGGCGGTTGGTGCATCGTGCTGATCGCGAGCAGCAGCCGGCCGTCGCGGGCGTCGAGCGGCGCGCACGCGAGGTCGCCGCTGACGGCGCGCGCGGCGGCGCCCGTG
>JAOPZJ010000235.1 GCA_025964155.1 Solirubrobacterales bacterium | reverse complement strand
GGCGCTGAGCACCGGACCATCCGGCACGTCGCACACCGCCGCTGCCGCGGCCGCCACGACCACGGCCGCCCCTACCGTCACCGCGACGGTCACCACTCCGCGCGCGCCCAAGGGCGTGCTCGGCAAGCGCGGCCCGCGGGGCCGCACCGGAGCGCGGGGCGCCGCCGGCACGAACGGCGCACGCGGCGCCGCCGGGAAGGACCGCGTCATCGTCACGCCGTTCTCGATCAACTGGCAGAACAACCGCTGGCAGGGTCGCGAGCAGGTGACGTACGTCGCGCCCGGCATCGGCCAGGGCACCGTCATCTGCTCACCGAACATCCAGAACGTCACCGATTCCGGCGCGCAGATGATCACGTTCCGCCCGTTCGACCAGCAGGCCGACACGACGATGTGGACCCTGCGCACCGACGACCGCCCGCTCACCTACTACGACGACCCGGCCCGCGCGGCCGAGAGTCCCGTGGCCGTGCGCGCCGCGCGCCGCGAAGCCAACACGGGTCCCGAGTTCAACGAGGGCTTCAACCTCAAGGCCTTTGCGCCGACGTACCGCGCGCAGGGAAGCTTCATCGGCATCATCAGCTCGCGCGGGGACCGCAAGGTCATCGGCGGGCCCGGGCCGGCGCCCACGACGTTCCGCCTCACCTGGCACTGGACCTTCGACGACGGCAACCCCCGCTGCTACGTGGCGGGATCGTTCTTCACGGAAGCCACCTGACCATGAGCCCTGCACCCAGCTGTCCCCTGCCCGGCGACGACACGCCGCCGCGCGCCCGCGACGGCCGCCGCACCCGGCGCACCACCGCAATCGCCGCCGGAGCCGCGGCCCTGGCCGGTGTCGCGGTCGCGGGCACGCTCGCGGGCGCCCAGGAGGAGCGGCGGGCCACGGGCGCGACGGCGCAGGCCGCGTCCACGTCGAACGCCGCACCCGTCCGGGTCCTCGTCAAGCGTGGCCTGCGCGGCAAGACGGGCGCACGCGGCAAGGCCGGCGCCAAAGGCGCCAAGGGCACGCCCGGAGCGCAGGGGCCGGCAGGCACGTCCGCGTCCGACGTCGCACGTTCGCTGACGATCAACTGGAAGGGCAAGACCTTCGCCGGTCGCGACACCGCCACCGCCGACGTCCCGTCGATCGGGCGCCTGGACCTGAAGTGCACGCCGGACACGCAGGAGCTTCGCCTGACGCCGTCGCGCTCCGATGCCCGCACGGTGGCGACGGTCGATCGCTTTCAGAGCGCCAGCGGCGCGCACGAACGCCGCGCCTCGGGTGGTGACCCGATCATCGTCCCGCTCCCGGTCAACGGCATGATCACCGCCGTCTTCTCGATCGAGCCGCTCGGCGGTGACGGGGGCGGCGGCCCGGCCCCCGCGACGCTCACGCTGTCCTCCGAGATCAAGCTCAACGCCGATCCGGGCGACCCGGCCGACTTCAACTTCTGCTACGTCGCCGCCCAGGTCCTGCAACCCGGTCGCTAGTGGAGCGCACGGCACACTCCACCAGTACGGGAGCCGTCGAGAAACACGAGCGCATGCCGGACGTCCCCCACATCCTGCTCGTCGAGGACAACCCCGCCTACGCCCGCCTCACCGAGCTGACGCTCGACGAGGGCTTCGCCGGCGCGGTGCGCGTGACCCACGTGCAGACGATGGGCGACGCCCTGCGCACGCTCGCCGACGAGGACGCCGCCCGCCCGGATGTCCTGGTCGTGGACCTGGGCCTGCCCGACGCGCAAGGCATCCAGGTCATCGTGCAGCTCCACGCGGCCGGCGCCCCACCGGTCGTGGTGCTCAGCGGCCTGGAGGGCGACGGGCTGTGGGCCTCGCTGAAGGACGCGGGCGCCGCGGCGCACGTCCTGAAAGGGCGTGAGTACGAGGACCTGGCCGCCGCGATCACGAGCGCCATCGCCGGCGGTGAGGCGGACGGTCGGCCGGGGCAGGGTCCAGCTACCAGCTGGCGCTGACGCGAGGAGGCTCCGCGGAGTGCGGAGCGTCACAACGGCCGACATTGACGGCGGAGCGGACAGCGCACTGGTGCGCGGCCGCCTCCGTCGTGGTCGTGCGGACCCCGGAAACCCCGTTGCGTGGCGCGTCGCCGCTCGCCGCCATGGGTGCGCGGAAGCTCATGCCCCTCTGTGGTGGATGAGATTCCACCCACGCCGTGGCTGGCGCGTTGGCGCCCGAGAGCGCCCCGCAGCACCACCGCTCTCGCACTCCCCCATCAATGCCGCCGTTCCTACGGCACGTACCCCGCCGAGCGCGCTCGCGTCAGCGCCGAGAGCATCCAGGCAACGTCGACGCCCTCGCGCCCGTTCAACCCCCCCGATTGGAGACGCCGGGGATCCCGCTGGAGTCCGGCGCCGTTGTCGTGGTGGTGGTGGGCGTGGTCGGCGACGTCGTGGCCGGCGTGGTCGGCGAGCCGCCGACGGTGGTGGTCGTCGGATTGTCCCCCGTCGACGTCGTCGGACCGCTCGGCGCCACCGGATCGGCGGGGAGCTTCGGGTTCGGCACGCCGACGGTTCGCAGGCCGTCGAGGCGCTGCTGGTCCGTGATCGGCACGAGCCGCTGCTGGTCGGCCTCCGCGAACTGCTGGGCGTTCTCGAGGTAGAACCTCAGGTAGGACGCGACCTCGGGACGGCGCAGCGCCGTCTTCGTCGTCACGACGAACGTGCGCCGGGCCAGCGGGTAGACACCGGAGGTGATCGTCGTCCGGGCCGGGAACACACAGTTGGGCAGGTTGAAGATCGGCTTGCCGTTCTTGTCCCTCTGGGGCAACTCCGCGTCGGTCAGGCCGGCGAGGGTCGTGCCCGGCGGCACCGACGAGGCGCCGCTCGACGAGACCGCGGTGCCGGCGTTGCGGGCGCGGATGCGCTGCAGGATCGGTGCCACACGACGCTGCTGGGCGGGCGACAGGTCGCCGTAGCGGACTGGCTGTCCGGACTCGGTCTCCGGTAGACCGAAGTCGATCTCCAGCGGACGAAGGTGATCCTCGAAGAGCTCGTAGTAGCTGAAGCGGAACGGACCGACGACGCCCGGCACGTCGGCCGCGGCGACGACGCGACGGCGAAACGCGCGGACCTGCCGCTGGAGGCCTGCGTCGAAGGCCGCGTTGGCGCGCCTGCGGGCGACGCGCTTGGCCGCCTCGACCTTGCGGCTATTGGCCGCGGCGAGCTTCACGCCGTCGACGGTGATGCCCAGCCTGCGGTTGCGGTCGTTGACGCGCTTGATCTCCTTCTGCACACGCGCATCGGCGAGGCGCTCGGCGCGGGCGATGGCCGCCCGGCGCGCAGGGCGGGTCGACGCCCGCAGATCGCTCGCCCGCAGCGTCGCCTGGCGGTTGGCTGCCGCGATCCGCCGCGTGTTCGTCACGTCGGCGCGCAGCCGGCCGTCCTGCGTGAAGATCCGGTAGTCCGGGCGCACGTCGGCGAGCGCCGCACTGTTGAGCCCGAGGACCTCGAACCCGAAGAACTGGAAGCTGTCGGAACCGGCCTCCCGGCCGGCGGTGCGCAGCGGATAGCTGTCGAAGCCCAGCTGCGACCAGTTCGAGTACGGGGACCCGGAGCGGAAGATGTCGCGCGCCTGCTGGACCGTGATGCAGTCGCCGCCGATGTCGGACTCGTTCTTCGTCGCCAGCACGATCGCGTCCGAGGCGGTCTGGATCGCGTCGGCGATCTGCAGGCCGTTGTCCGAGCACGCGGTGTAGTTCGCCGTCGTGGGGACGTTCGACGTCTCGATGACGTCGACGGTGCCGTCGCACAGGTCGCCGTACGCGCGGTCCTCGGACGTCTGGGCCATCGCCACGCGGGCGCCGCCGAAGCGGCTCGCCGCCATCGCGCTGATGCCGCCGCGGTCCTGGACGTCCATCGCGAGCGTCCCGTCGGGCCGGCGTGGCAGCGACGTGCGGGGCGTGGTCGGCGCGACCGCGCCGGTGCCCGTCGTTCCGGTCGCGGACGGCGGGACCGCCGCGGTGGAGGCCTTGGCCGGCGCACCGTCCTTCGCCGTGTTCACGCCGCAGCCTGCCGCGACGACGCCCAGGACGCCGACGGCGAAGATCGACACGGCTCGCTTGGTCCGGTTCACGGGATCCCTCCCGAGAAGGTCTGCCCCTGCGGGGCCACGCCGCGGGTGTTCGACGTCGATGTGGTCTTGAGGTCGGGGAAGTTCAGCAGGCTGCCGGGGACGCGGACGACCTCGAAGTCGTCGATGTGCAGCTGCTGGACCTCGCTGCCACGCAGGAGCGGGGTGCCCGCGTTGGGCAGGCGGCGGAGGAAGCGGCTCAGCAGCCGGCCGTTGCTGTTCAGCAGGCGGCCGTTGCGGTCCTTGAGCACCGAGTCCCACCGGTTGGTCAGCTTGGCGTAGAGCGTGGGAACGCGCGAACGGTCCACGACGATCGCGCCGTAACGACGCAGCGCGGTGTAGATCGCCTGGGCGGCGCGCTGGTTCGTCCGAGAGGTGAAGCAGCGCGTCGTCGGCCTGATCGTCTTCGGGCACATGTCGAACTCGAGGCTGACGCTGGACTTCAGGCGCACCCGTGCGCCCTCCGGCAGCGAGTTGAGCGCACCGACGCCGTCCGTGGACGACGCCGGCGGCACGTACTTGCGCTGGGCCGGTCCGGGGAGCGAGATCGCCAGCGCATGGTCGATGCGCCCGGCCTTGATCTCCTCGGGCAGGATCAATCCGGCGAAGAGCGGCAGCCCCGAACCCCGCGCCGAGACCTGGTCGGGGGCCTGGTAGCCGGGTCCGTTCAGGTCCCACTTGCGCATGAACTGGTAGGACATGACGTCGCCGTTTTCGCCGCCGCGGCGGGCGCGCCAGAGGTCGTAGGCCACGCCCTGTCGACGGTTGAGCACCGTGAACCAGCCGTCGTACTGGGGCAGCGGGTCCTCGTTCGGCGGGATCAGCAGCGAGGCGACACGGGTGCCGTCACCGCAATAGGGCGGCAACTGCCGGCAGACGACCCGGGTCGGGACGCCCCCGACCTCGTCGACCACGGGCGTCGTCCACTCCTTCGTGTTGATGAACAGGCCCTCCTGAACCGTGCGCGGGCGGACCCGGACGGTGTTCGCCGTCTCCTCCACGCCCCGCCGGGTCTTGGCCTTGTCCAGCCAGCCCGCGGACCGCGGGTCGACCTGGAGGTTCGTGACGGTCGTGTTCCACGGCGACGACGCGCTGAAGGGCCGGATGACCCCGGTCGCCGACGTCGAGCCGATGCCGGCGGCCGCGGGGGCGCCGGTGGCGTCCGGGATGTCGGACTCGGACCCGGGGCCGCCGACCGCACCCTGGCCCTGGCCGATGGACGGTGACGTGCCCGTCGCAGCCGCCGCGGTCGATGTCGTCCGGGCACTGGTCGTGGTCTGCCCGCCGGTGCCGCCGCAGCCCGCGATCAGGACGGCCGCCGCCAACAGGCTCGCCGCGTGGGCGCGCGGTCGCATGAAGGAGGAAGGCAGCGGGCTCACGGCGTCGTGGTGATGTTGGTGGCGGCCGCCGGAACCGCCTGGGCGACGCGCACGAGCACGTAGCGCCCGGTCCGGAAGACGACGGTCAGCCCCGGCACGCCGTTCGTGCTCGCGTCCGGGTAGGCGCGGCGGATGGTGTCGCCGGAGCGCGCGTTCGTGGCGAACAGCAGGTAGTCGACCTTGCCGAACGGCCGGGCGAGCACCTGGCGGAACTTCGTGTCACCCTTGTCGATCCGGTCGAAGATGTTCTGCGGGCGGCCGCTGAGGAGGATCACGCCGAAGGTCTGCGCGTCGTCCGCGAGGATCGAGGCCTTCTTCTGCGGGATCTCCTTGTTGATGTAGTCCGCCATCCGGGCCTCGGAGGCGATGCCTACGGTGTAGCCGCCACGGGACGAGCGGCCCTCCTGATCGTCCCCGCTGAAGAGCGCCCGCGTGTAGGCCTGCTCCAGCGACTGGAACGGGTAGGTCTTCATGCCGTTCCACGCCGTGAACATGCCGACGATGAGCAGCACGATCGTGACGGCGAAGACCGGGAGCCGGAAGGCGGGCAGCGAGCGGTACAACCACGCCGCCCCGACGAAGGACGCCACGTACATCGGCATCGAGTCGCGCAGGGTGAGCAGGCTCTCCTTGTCCGCCGCGTAGGCGTGCACGCCGATGATGACGATGCCCAGGACGACGAACGACGCAAGCCACAGCGCCATGTCGTTGCGCTGGGTGACGAAGCTGGCCACGAGCGCGGGGACGGCGACGAAGGCCAGCGGGAAGACGGCGAGGTTCAGCTCCACGAGGCGTCGGGCGACCTCCTGCACGCCCAGCGAGCCCGAGTCGCTGATGCCCGCCGCGTTGATCGCCTGGGTGGACGTCAGCGTCTCCGTGACCCAGCCGAAGGGGTCGCCGATGATGAGCGAGTTGAACAACACCCACAGCGCCAGGACGTACATGATCGGCGCCGCGAAGGCGATCACCGAGCCCTCGACCTCGATGGCGCGCGCCGCCCGCCGGATGAGCGCCACGGCGATGAGGACGGCGAGCAGGACCGCCCAGGCGATGAACGCGTAGCGGACGAGGACGAGGACGCTCAGCGCGAAGCCGGCGGAGATGAGGTAGCGCGGCTCGGTGGTGGCGTACCAGCTGATGAAGCTGTAGAGCATGAACGCGAGGAAGAAGGAGTAGACGACCTCGCTCATCCCGTTGCCGGCGTAGAAGAGCCAGAACGGGTTCAGGCCAAAGGCAGCCAGCAACGGGTAGCGCAGTCGCGGCACGATGTCGCAGCGGGCGAGCGTGCGGTCGAGCACCACGACTGTCCCGGCGGCGAACATCGCGCTGGCCACCGGGAGCGCCACGAGCGATGTCGCGAACGGCTTGACGACCGCGAAGGGCAGCAGCGCCATCGTCGTGATCGGCGGGAACACGAAGCCGATGGCGGCAAGCTTCGGCGGGTCGTTGTGCCACACGAGGTAGGAGCCCGCGAGGCGGTCCAGCGCGTCGAACACGACGACGTGCGAGCCGATCGTCGTGCGGTAGCCGATCCAGCCGTAGAAGACCGCGGCGAGCACGAACAGGCCGAAGGTCGCCCGGCGACCGGGCAGGGACGTCTGGATCTCGTGCGGTTCGACGTCCAGCCGCGTCCCGGCACGGTGGCCGTGGTCACCCGTGCGTGGACGGTCTTCAAGGGCGATGGCCATGGCCGTCTCCTACCCCGCGTCCGCGGCGGGAGCGTCGAGGCCGTGGACGGTCTTCTCCCAGTAGAAGGGGGCGTAGAACAGCTGCAGGAAGCCCTTCCACGCGGCGATCGACATCAGGCCCCAGTACAACGGCGAGAGCAGCGCGTACTTGGCGAGGTCGAAGTAGCCGCGCTGGACGGAGCCCGCGACGTTGAGGTACATGAAGACGAAGTTCCCGATGAACAGCTGGAAGGCGGCCGCGTAGAACACGAAGCTCGGGAACAGCTGCTGGATGAAGCCTGCCTCGGTGAAGAAGAACAGCGTCGTCAGCGCCCAGAAGATCGGGTTCAGCAGGAAGATGAACGTGCCACCGATCACGAGCTGGAAGCTCAGGAACGACTTCAGGCCGATCTGGTTGAGCATGCGGATCGGATGGCGCATGTGGACCAGATAGGTCTGGATGTAGCCCTTGATCCAGCGCGAGCGCTGGCGGATCCAGTTGTTGAGGTCCGAGTTGGCCTCCTCCAGCGTGGTGGAGTCGACCATCGCGGTCTTGTAGCCGGCCTTGTGCAGCCGGATGCCGAGGTCGGCGTCCTACGTGACGTTGAACGGGTCCCACGCCGCGAGGTCGATCAGCAGGTCGGTGATGAAGTGGTTCGAGGTCCCGCCCAGCGGGATCGGGACGTCCTGCGCGTCGAG
>JAOPZJ010000231.1 GCA_025964155.1 Solirubrobacterales bacterium | reverse complement strand
GCGGTGATTTCCGGAAGATCACGGGTCGGTGCAGGAACCGGTGCGTTGAGCACGACGGGTCCGCAACACACTAGTTTCTAGGTCTGTAAAACCCTGGCCCCCGGTGCCAGGCCCTACAGCCTGAACTCCACGTCGATGATCAGGGTGCCGGGACCGGCTCTTACCCTCTGAAGCCGACCACCGGTTTGAGCCGCCCGCCATCGATCTGGTGCGCCAGCGCGATAACGCCCGCCGCGTCCCGGAGCAGCACCCATGCCTCCGGATCGGTCGCTCGTGCGCCAGGGTCGGGGTCGGCGATCGCCACGCCGTGGCTTGCCCGCACGGCCTCCTCCGGGGCCAGGTCGATCACCTCAAGGAACCGCGCGAGGGCTTCCCCGAGCGGGATACCGGTGTCCAACGTGCCGTGCCGGAGGGCATCCTCGATCCGGAAGGGACCGATCGCCGTGCGCCGCAACGCGGTGCAGTACGCGTCGCCGAGGCCGGCGATGAGCGAGCGCACGTACGTCCCGGATGAGCACTCGATGAGGAACTCGTCGCCGGGCAGCTCGTCGAAGCGGGACACGGTGACCTCGCGCTCGGGCATCACCACCTCCTCCCCGCGCCGTGCCCGTGCGTACGCCCGTTCTCCGTCGATCTTCACGGCGCTGTAGGCGGGCGGGCGCTGAAGCACGGGCCCCGTCGGAAGCGTCAGCGGCCGGGCCGGCAGCACGCCCGTCTCGGTGATCTCCCCTTCGGGGTCCCCGGTCGAGGAGACGGCCCCGAAACGCGCCTTTGTCACGTACGTCTTGGGTAGGCCCATGAACAGCGATTGCGCCCGGGTGGCGCGGCCGGTGAGCACGACGAGCAGGCCCGTGGCGAACGGGTCCAGCGTTCCGGCATGTCCCACGCGCACCGTCCCCGGGCCCTTGCGCGGGCCGCCGACGGACCGCCGGATCTCGGCCACGATGTCGTGGGACGTCTTGCCCGGGGGCTTGTCGATCAGCAGGACGCGGTCCACGGCGCTGTGACGACCGCTGGTCAGCCCAGCGAGGGCGGACCGAGCTGGAGCGTGACCTGCTCGCGCAGGAACGCGACGAGCTCGTCCTCGGACAGCTCGGTCGTGAAGCCGGCGGCCTGGCGGTGCCCGCCCCCGCCGCCGGCCCGGGCGATCATCGAAACGTCGACCTCCCCGTCGGTGGCGCGCAGCGAGACCTTCTTGCGGATCGGCGGCCGCTCGTTGCCGTCGGCCAGCAGCTCGCGGGCGACGGCGGCGACCTTCGTCCCGCGGACGGAGCGCAGGTGGTCGATGAGGCCCTCGGAGGAGCTCTCCTCGGCGTCGGCCTTGTGAAAGTCGGCGCGGTGCAGGATCGTGAATGTCACGCGGCCGTCGTCGTACCGGCGCAGGTTCGCGAGCCCCAGCGCGAGCAGCTCGAGCTTGCTGTAGGGCATCTCCTCGTACAGCCGCCGGTAGACCGCGTTGACGTCCACGCCCGCGGCGATGAGCTCGGCGGCCATGAGGTGCGCACGGGTCCCGGTGTTCTCGTACATGAACTTGCCGGTGTCGGTGACGAGGCCGACGTAGAGCGCGTCGGCGATCGTCGACGTCGGCATGACCTCCAGTTCGCGCATGAGATCCCACACGATCTCCGCGGTGCACGAGGCCTCCTCGACCACGTGGTCGATGGTCCCGAAGCGCGTGTTGTCGTGATGGTGGTCGATGTTCACGATGCGCACGTCGTCGCCCTTGACGGCGTCCAGTGCGTTGCGGTCGATGTTGCCGCAGTCCAGGAAGATGACCGTGCGCTGATCCAGGTCCGGCGGCGCCTGGCTGACGAGGCCGTCGAAGACGAAGAAGCGGTACTCGTACGGCAGCGGGAACTCCTCGGCCGCGACGAACATCACCGAATCCTTGCCAAGGGCCGTGAGGATCTCGTGCATCGCCACGAGGGATCCGAGCGCGTCGCCGTCCGGATGCTCGTGCGTGACGAGGATGAAGCGGTCGTTGTCGCGGAGCTCGCGGAGCGTCGCGTCGCGCGACGTGGTCGGGTCCACGGTGCTCATGCGTCGCTCGGGCGTGGCGTTTCCGAGACAAGCCGCTCGACGCGGCTGGCGCGCTCGGCGGTGTCGTCGAGGATGAACGTCAGCGCCGGTGTGTGCTTCATGCGCAGCTCACGGGCCAGGCGTGCCTGCAGGTACCCGTGGGCGGACTGCAGGCCCTTCAGGGACGCCTCGTGCTGCTCGGGTGTCCCGAGCACGCTCACGTAGACGCGAGCGTGCCGCAGGTCGGGACTCGTCTTCACGTCGGTCACGGTGACGAAGCCGATGCGGGGGTCCTTGAGGTCGACGGTGGAGGCGCTGAGCACCTCGCGCACCGCCTCATCCACCCGCCGCATGCGGTCGGTTGCCACCTCAGGTCCCTGCTATCGGGCCAGAACGCGGTCGACCTTGCGTGTGGCGAACACCTCGAAGACGTCGCCTTCCTGGATGTCCTGCGTGCCCGCGAGCGTGATGCCGCACTCGAAGCCGCTCGCGACTTCGCGCACGTCCTCGTTGAAGCGCTTGAGGGAGTCGATCTTCGTCTCGGTGACGACACGCCCGTCGCGGACGACCCGCAGCTTGGCGCCCCGCGTGACCTTGCCGGACGTGACCATGCAGCCGGCGATGATGCCGATCTTGGAGGCACGGAAGATCTGACGGACCTCGACCTCGCCGACGGTGTCCTCGACCTCCTCGGGATCCAGCATCCCCTCCATCGCGTCGCGAAGGTCGTCCATCGCCTTGTAGATGACGGAGTAGTTGAGGACCTCGACGCCCTCGCGGTCGGCCGCGGCCCGCGCGTCGCCCACGGGGCGTACGTTGAAGCCGAGGATGGCCGCATCGGAGGCGGTCGCCAGCATGACGTCGGACTCGGTGATGCCACCGACGCCCGAGTGGATGATGTTGACCTGGACCTCCTGCTGGGGCAGCTTGGCGATCTCGTCCTCGATCGCCTCCAGGGAGCCGGCCACATCCACCTTGAGGATGAGGTTCAGCTCCTTGTACTCGCTGCCCAGGACGCGCTTGAAGACGTCGTCCAGCGAGACCTTGCGGCCGGAGCGGCGCGCCAGGGACTCCGTCTTGAGGCGGTGCTCGCGCTCACCCGCGAGGGTCCGGGCCTGGCGGTCGTTCTCGACCACGCGGACGGTCTCACCGGCATCGGGGACGCCGTCGAACCCAAGGATCTCGACCGGGTCACCGGGGATCGCCTGCTTGATGCGGGCGCCGGTGTAGTCCTGCATCGCGCGGACCTTGCCCCACTGTGGCCCCGCCAGCAGCGCGTCGCCGACCCGCAGCGTGCCGCGCTGGATGAGGACGGTGACCACGGGGCCACGGCCCGGGTCGAGCTTGGACTCGATGACGACGCCCGACGCCTCGGCGGCCGGGTTGGCCTTCAGGTCCTCGAGCTCGGCCACCACGAGGATCGTGTCCAGCAGGTCCTCGAGGTTCAGCTTCGCCTTCGCGGAGACGTCGACGTACTCGGTGTCGCCCCCCCACTCAGACGGCTGCAGGTCGCGGGTCGTCATCTCCGTGCGCACACGGGTGGGGTCCGCGCCCTCCTTGTCGATCTTGTTGACCGCGACGACGATCGGAACGTCCGCCGCCTTGGCGTGATCGATCGCCTCCTCGGTCTGGGGCATGACGCCGTCGTCCGCGGCGACCACGATCACGGCGATGTCGGTCACGCGGGCGCCGCGGGCGCGCATCGCGGTGAACGCCTCGTGTCCGGGCGTGTCCAGGAAGGTGATGACCTTGTCGTTGTGGTGCACCTGGTAGGCGCCGATGTGCTGCGTGAGGCCACCGGACTCCCCGGCGACGACGTCCGCCGGGCGCACCGCGTCCAGCAACGAGGTCTTGCCGTGGTCGACGTGGCCCATGATGGTGACCACCGGCGGGCGGTAGACCAGATCGGCCTCGTCGTCCTCGTACTCGATGACGTCGTCGTCGTCGCCGGCGTGGACGATCTCGATCTCGCGCTCGAACTCGTCGGCGATGACCTGGATGGCATCGTCGGAGAGGGTCTGCGTGAGGGTCGCCATCTCGCCGAGCATCATGAGCTTCTTGATGACGTCGGGGACGGGCACGCCGAGGTACTCCGCGACGTCCTTGACGGTCGACCCGGAGTTGATCTTGATGAGATCGATCGAGCTCTGCGCCGAGACGTCGAGCTCGTTGACCGAGTCGTTGTACGTGCCACGACGGCGCCGCCCGCGACGCTGACGGCGCGGCGGCTGGTTGACAGGGCC
>JAOPZJ010000226.1 GCA_025964155.1 Solirubrobacterales bacterium | reverse complement strand
GCTTCTACACCCGGCTGCGTCCGCTGCTGAGCATCGAGGCGCCGGTCTGCTTCCACGGCGCCGTCGACGCGCGGCGGATGACGGCGATCACCGTCCTCGAGGACCTCGTCGAGACCAAGCAGGCGGTATTCCTCGGCCCGACCGCGCGGGTGACGCGGGACATGGCCGAGCAGGTGATCGACACGCTCGCGACGGTGCACGCGACGTTCGCGCCCCTCCCCACGCCGGACTACCTGAAGAGCTACGCGGGCCACTGGCGCGACGCCCTGGCGCTCGTCAACGTCGAGCGCTACTTCCTGCGCTGCTTCGACGAGGCCGACGAGCTGCTGGCGGCCCCGCTGCGCGCGGACCCAGCACGGGCCTGGCGTGCCGTCCTCGCGTCCATCGCCTTACACGACACGCTGCCGGCGACGCTGATCCACAACGACGTGCACCTCGGCAACTGGTACCGGACCGGGGACGGCCGCCTCGGCCTGTGCGACTGGCAGGCGGTCGTGAGCGGGCATTGGTCGCGGGACCTCGCGTACGCGGTGACGACGATGCTGACGGTCGAGGACCGGCGTGCGTGGGACCGCGAGCTCGTCGCGCTGTACGCGGCGAAGCTGAGCGCCGCGGGTGGGTCCGCGGTCACCGCCGACGAGGCGTGGGTGCGGTACCGCCAGCAGGCCTGGGGCGCCCTCGCCTACTGGGCGCCGACCTACAGCCCGCCGCGGCTCATGCCGGCGGACATGCAGCCGCGCGCGGTCTCGGGGGAGCTGCTGCGGCGCATCAGCACCGCCTGCGTCGACCTCGATTCCCTGGCCGCCGTCGATGCCTGAGGTGACGTGATGAACGAACGGAGCCGCTCCGGTTTCCTGGACCCGTCCGGTCCGCTCACCGGCTCGAACACGACGGTGTTCTGGCTCTTCGCCGCGGCGACGTTCGTCATGGTCGGAGCGTCCGTGCTGATCGCCGTGCGCGAGGCGGTCCGGCTGCGGTCGCCCCTGCCGCTCGTGCTGTTCGCGAGCGCGGCGCTGTGGCTCCCGAACGAGCCGTTCATCGACACCGTGCTCGGCTTCCAGTACGCGGCCGACACGCCCGCCACGCTGTTCACCCTCGCCGGTCGCTCGATCCCGGTGAGCGCGCTCGGCATCGGCGCCATGTTCTTCCTGTTCACCTGGTTCGTCTACCGCCTGATCCTGAGCGGCGCCACGAACCGGAAGATCATCACGGTGGCGGTGCTCGCCGGCATCATCGACTGGCCGCTCGAGATGCTGGCCATCCACTACAACGTCTTCGAGTACTACGGGGACAACCCGTCCCGCATCTTCGGCCTGCCGCTGACGAGCATGGTGCAGAACTGCTTCATCTACGTCTTCATGGCGTGCGTGTTCGCGCTGAGCGTCCCGTACATCAAGGGCTGGCGCGCGCTGCTGTTCCTGCCGATCATCCCCGGCTGCTACTACGCGGTGGCGCTGCTGTGCACCTGGCCGGCGTACCTCGCCCTCCACGGCGGGGCGCCCACTGCGGTGTTCATCCCGCTCGCGCTCGCGGCGGCCGCGATCAACGCCTACGTGCCGCTGACGATGCTGCGGCTGCCGGCGATCCAGGCCCTCCGGCGCGGGACGCTACGCCCGACTGACCGTGAGGTCCGCGGGCTCGGCGGGCGCCGTGATGGGTGCCGGCCGGGGCTCGGCGGCTGGGCAGTCGACGCCGACCTCGTCGGCCACGAGCCAGCAGGTCCCGGCCGCGATGCTCATCGTGAGCGCGCCCGCGAACCAGACCACGACGCCCGGGACAGCGGCGTTGAGCGCGGCCCAGGTCGGCCAGCCCGCGACGGCGTAGACCCCGACGTACGCGGTCGGCACGACGAGTAGCGTGGCCATCCGCCCCGCGCCGCGCAGCCGCCGCTCCGCCATGACGAGCAGCGCCCCGCCGAGCAGGGTGATCGAGCCGTTCAGGACCCCGAAGTACATCGGCCAGTCGAGCGGGTTCCACGCTTGGTGGCCGTAGTAGTCCCACAGGTCTGCCGCCGCGCCGGCGACCTCGATCAGCAGGTCCGCGACGAAGAACGCCGCCGGCAGCATGAGGAGCTGGCGCCGCGTCGCGCCGCGGAGGATCAGCAGGTAGCCCAGGTACGAGCCCCAGCCGATGAACGCCGGGTAGATGAACGCGAGGTAGACCGGGATCTCCCGCCCGAACGCGGTGAACGCGACGGGGTGCGAGTTGGCCGCGAACGAGAACTGCACGTTGACGTCCCAGAACGGCTCGATCGGGAGCGCGAGGACGCCGCCGCCAAACGCGAGCAGCGGGATCCACGACCGCCGGCGGCGGCCGTCGGCGGCGGACCAGGCGAGCAGCCCGAGCGCCGCGACCACGAGGACGACGAGCGTCGCGCTGAGGGCGGCGTCGGACGCGCTGACGACTGGCGGATCAAGGAGTGCAAGCACGATTCGTTGGCTACCTTCGCAGCGAGGCCGAGGCCGACGCGAGCACGCGCCGCGCGCGGCCGATGCCGGTGGCCGACGGTCCTCGGTCGCGCAGCAGCGTCTCCGCCGTCAGCTTGCCGTTGAGCCCTGACACACCCGCCGGCGGGTGGGTCCCCACGCCCGAAAGGTAGAGCCCGCCGATCGGCGTTCGGTACTGCCCGACGCCGCGCACCGGGCGCAACGGGCCGACCCGGGTCGGCAGGAAGTCGACGTGGTAGATGCAGCCGTTGGTGGTCCCCACGCGCTCGGCGCGATCCGCCGGGGTCTCGATGTGGCGACCGAGCTCCATCTCCGCCAGGCGCGTCGACAGCAGCGGCGCAGCCTGCTCCACAAGGCGGTCGGCGGCGTCGGCGCGGGCGCCCGACCAGCCGCCGTGGGGCATGCTGGGCACCATCGGCGAGTAGAGGTCGATGACGTCCTGGCCCTCCGGCGCCTGCGTCGTGTCGATGGCGTTGAAGATCGTCGCCCACCACGGCAGCTGCGCAGGGACCTGGCCCAGCATCGACTCGCGCGCCGCGGCGATGATCGAATCGAAGGTCCCCGCCATCAGCGTCGGGCGCCGGACATCGACGTCGTCGCGCCCGGAGGCGTGCAGCGGCAGCTCCACCTGTTCGCTCAGCGCCACGGTGACGGTCAGCTGGCCGATGCCCCACGCGTCGTCCGGGGCGCTGCACAGCCGCTCGGCGATGCGCTGCGGGAAGGCGTGGCCGACCAGCCGCGGGACGGCCTGCGGCGGGCACGCGGCGATGACGCCGACGCGGGCGGCGATCTCGTCGCCGTTGGCGAGGACGACGCCGCGGGCCTCGCCGCCGACGGTCGTGACGTGCGCCACCTGGGCGTCGACGCGCGACTCGCCGCCGTGGCTGTGGAGGCAGCGGTCCAGGGCGCTGACGATCCCGCCCATGCCCCCGACGGGCCGCCCGATGCCGCTGCGGTGCAGCAGCGTCGTGTTCATCAGCGTGAAGCCGTTCCCGTCCGCGAACGGCGAACCGAGGATCGTGTTCGCGAAGATCGAGCGGACGGCCTCGCTCTCGAACGTCCCCGCCAGCATGTCGACCGCGTTCGCGGTGCACATGTCCGCGAGCGTCGAGCGGAGCGTCCGGTCGGTGACGAGCGTCTTCATCCACGACGCGAGCTGCCGCTTGTCTGTGCGCGTCGGGTGGCTCGTCAGGTAGCCGTAGAAGATGTCCACGCAGCGGAACGCGACCTGCATGAGCTCGCGGTAGCGCGCCGCGTCGACCGTCGAGAAGCGCGCGATGTCCTGGACGGTCTTGTCGACATCGCGCTGGATCCACAGCGAGTCGCCGCTCGGGGCGAGCCACATCCAGCCGTCGGACTCGTGCTCGCGGAAGCCGTGCGCGGCGAGACCCAGGTCGTCCGCCACCCCGCCGATCCGGAAGAACAGATCCTCGAACGCACACGGCGAGACGAGGTGCCCGGGCGCCTGCGGGATGAGCGGCGCGCTCATCGCCATGCCGCCCAGCCGCGACTCCTTCTCCAGCACGAGCACGGAGTGCCCGGCGCGGGCGAGGTAGCACCCCGCCGTGAGGCCGTTGTGGCCTCCGCCGATGACGACCACGTCGACGGTCTCGTTCATGCGCTGCACTCCTGTCGGTGGCGTACACTGCGACGGACAACCATGACTCTCTCACAGAGAACCACCATTCTCAACTCGCCGCCTACCGACGGTGACGCCGGCAGCGGCGCCGCTGCCCGAGCCGCCCGCAAGGACGCGGTGCTCGCCGCCCGGCGCGACATCACCCGGCGCGCCGCGCTCGACAGCGGGGCGCGGCAGTTCGCGACGAACGGGTTCGAGGCGACGAAGATGGCGGCGGTCGCGGCCGACGCCGGCGTGTCGTTGAAGGCGCTCTACGAGGTGTTCGCCAGCAAGGCCGACCTGTTCGAGGCGGTGATCGCCGACCGCTTCGAGCAGCACGTCACCCCCGTCCTCGCCGCTCCGACGCCCGCCGACGCCGGTCCCGGCGAGCAGGTGCTCACGCTGATCACCGGGGTACTCGCAGCGATGGAGGCCGACCGCAGCTTCTTCCTGCTCTACGTCCGCGGCAGCGAGGGCGTCCCCGAGAAGCTGCGCGCCGCGGGGCGGGATCCCTACGCCGCGTACGTGCAGCAGTTCCACGACCGCCTCGCCGCGCTGATCGCCGCGCAGCCGCGTCTACCCCACCTCGCCGCAGAGCCGGCTGAGCTGGCCGCGGCGCTCACCGCGTCCGTCATCGCGTTGGCCCGCCTCGCGGTGACCCCACCCGAGCCGCGGCCGATCACCGACGTGGCCGCCGCCGTGCGCGCGATCTTCGGGCCTGTGCTGCTGGTCGACGCGGCGAGCTAACCGGGCATGTTCTCGACGCGGTCCTCGAGGTGCACGACGAACGGCTCCGGATTCGGCGGGACGAACGACGCGGCGGCGATCCCGTAGCCACCAGCGGCCGCCTCGGCGTCGCGGGCGCGGCGCATGATCTTCGCGACATCGGGCTTGAGGAAGCGGTCGAAGATCGCCAGGCCGCGCTCGCTGCCGAGGAAACGCGCCAGGCTGCGGCGCGACGCCCGCACTGCCACCTGGAAGCGCAGCTCGGGGCGGCGGTCGATCGCGAGCAGCGCGCGATCCTCCGGGCCCATGGTCGACGTCGCGATGTCCGTGAGGAGGCGCACGACCCACGCCGCGGCGCGGCGCTGCACGGGCGGCAGGCTCCCGATGACGCTGCCTTCGGGGTACACGCCGGATGCGAACGGCTTGAGCACCTCACGGGCCTGCTCCCCGGCCGCCCAGGTGAGCCGGGCCTTCGCGAGGAACGCCTCGAGCTCCGGCATCGTGCTCGGCAGATGGTGCGGGCGGATCCCGAGCAGGGCTCCGGCCGTCTGCTGCTCGACGACGAACTGGTCGCGCTCGCGGTCGGAGAGCCGACCGTTGATCGCCTCGTACGCGGCGATCCACGACGACGTGAGGAGTGCCTGCGTCAGCACGAGCTCGTAGTCGGAGTTCGCGCGGTATGGCTCGCCGCTGACCGGCTCCACGCCGACGACCTGCGTGTGGCGGCGGCGGACGTACCCGCTGACGAGCTCCGCGTCGGCCTTCGTGCCGTAGGTCGCGCTGTACGCGTAGCGGGCGATCGTCCGGAACCGCTTGATGGGATCCGAGTGCACACCGTCGTGGTCGGTGGCGGCGGCGGCGAACGGCAGGTGCAGGGTGAGCAGGATCGCCTCGCGAAGGATCCCGACCACGAAGACCGCCGGGTTCCGCATGATCTCCCACGAGACCGCGCCCGGCCCGAACGCCCAGTCCACGTCCCCGCCGCGCTGCTCGTCGGCGCCACCGGGCCGGACCTCTGCCCCGAAAGTACTCATACGACGAACTGTGCCAGACATCTGGGCAGAAATCTATCGTGAATTACTGATTTGCGTATTGCGATTGTGATTTTGAAACGCGAATCATCAGGACCGGCAGGACGAGTAGCTCGTATCAGCATCCCCTACGCGTTCGTTGATCCCTCAGCGCCCGAGCGACAATTGCCATCGGCCGTATCCAGGTAGGTTCCGGGCATGGCACCGGACGCGCGGGCGATCGACGACCTCGATCGGAGCATCGTCGAGCGGCTCCGCGTCGACGGCCGCGAGACCAACCGCTCGCTGGCGACCGCCCTCGGCGTCAACGAGGCGACGATCGCCGCCCGGCTGCGCCGCCTGGAGTCGAGCAACGTCGTGCACGTCGTCGCGCTCACGGACATGCACCGCCTCGGCTTCCCGTATTTCGCGTTCGCGATGGTCACCACGAGCGACCGCCCGATCACCGAGGTCGCCGCCGAGATCGCGGCGGTGCCGCAGACGATCTTCGTCAACTTGCACACGGGCCGCTACGACGTCGTATGCGGCGTGCTGGCGCGGGACCGGGCCGAGCTCGGGCAGGTCATCGGTGAGGCGATCCCGGGGATCAGCGGCGTGCGGTCGGTGCGCAGCGAGCTGGCGGTCGACGTCCTGCGGTTCGACTCCGCGTGGGCCGCGCTCGGCGCCGGCGGCGACATCAGCACCCAGCCGCGCCCGTCCGTCCCTCCGGAGGCGGTCGACGCGCTCGACCTCCAGATCATCGGGGCCCTACAGCGCGACGCCCGCAGCAGCAACCGCAGCGTCGCCGCGGAGCTCGACGTGTCCGAGGGCACCGTCCGCGGGCGACTGCGCCGGATGGAGGACGATCACCTCATCCGGATCCGGGCGGTGTCGGACGTGGAGTCCTTTGGCTTCGGCGCGGCCGCCGTGGTCGGCGTCCACGCGCGCGACGGCAGGATCGATGGCGCCGCCGACCAGCTCATGCGCCTCGACGGCGTCGCGGCGGTCATCCGCAGCCTGGGCGAGTTCGACTTCATGCTGATCGTGCTCGCCGAGTCGCGCGTCGCGCTGCTCGACGTCGTGCTCACGCAGATCCAGGACATCCCGGAGATCCGCAGCACCGAGACGTTCGAGAGCGCGGGCACGCTGAAGCACATCTACACCTGGGTGCGGCTCGTCGACTGACGTACCCTCTCGGCGAGGCCACCCATATCTTGCGAATCGTTCGCCCCTTCTACCGCGTTCTTATCCAGCATTCGGTTGACCAAAAATGGATTATGCGTAGAATCAGCCCACCAGGGTTTCCGAGGGAGGGTGCGGGATGAACGTCGAGCCACCGATCCACATGCATGCGCCGAGCGGGGCCTACACGGTCTTCTACGTCCTGTTCGTGGCAAATCTCGTCGGGTCGGTCGGCTGGCTGGCGTGGCGGGCACACGCGACGCGGTCGCGGCTGCCGCTCGCGGCGCTCGGCGGCGGCCTTGCGATCGGCGTCGTGCTCCCGCCGATCTACAACGCGCTGACGCTCGTGTGGTTCCCGTCCAACATCCCGGCGCCGTTCATCACGGCCTTCGGGATGAAGGACCCCTTCTTCGACCTCGTCGGCTACGCGCTGTTCATCGGGTTCGGTGGCTGGTTCCTCTGCGAGCAGCTGCGGGCCGGCCGCGGTGCGCGCGCGATCTGGCTCACCTTCGCCGCCTGGGGGCTGGCCGACCTCCTGTTCGAGCTCCCGTTCCTGCGGTGGGGCATGTACACCTACTACGGCGACCAGCCGTTCACCGTCGGCGGCTTCCCGATCCATTGGGTCTTCATGAACGGCACGGTGCCGGTCGTGGCCGGTGCGCTGATGTATGTCGCGGTCGAGCGCTGGCCGTTCGGCCAAGGCGGCGTCGCCTGGCGCGTGGCCGCCGCACCCGCCGTCGCCGGAGGGCTGCTGCTCGTGCCGATGGCTCCGGTCGCGACCGCGCTGCACGCCGACGTCGCGTCATGGGTGCGGTGCGCGGCCGCGCTCCTGAGCATCGCGATCTCGCTCGCGACGATGCGCTGGATCGCGGCGCGGTTCACCGTGGCCGCTGCGCCGCAGGAGGCGCCCGCCCCGCCCGAAGCCCGCGTGCTCACCCAGACCACGTGACCCGAGGGGTCCTCGCGCCATGAACGTCGCCGCCGTCCCGCCGATGCCGATCCGTGATGCGCCGGAGGCGGCCCTCATCGTCTACACGACGCTCATGATCGCGGTCACCGCCGGTTTCCTCGTGTACTGGTTCGTCAGCCCGGCCGAGCGGCGCGCTGGCCCGGCGCTCCCGCTCATCCTGCTCGGCGGCGTGCTCTCCGGGCTCATGGAGTCGTGGCTCGACAACGTCGTGCTCGTCGGCTACCCGCCGGACCAGAATCTGCCGGTGCTCGAGGCGTTCGGGCGCTCGGTCCCGATGTTCGTCCCCATCGGCTACGGCTGGTTCTGCGGCGGGCTGCTCTACCTCGTCGCACGCGCGTACCGGCGCGGGATCACCGCCGCAAAGGTGTGGCAGCTCTACGCCGCCGTCGCGGTCGTCGACTTCGTCGCGATCGGGCTCTCATCCTGGATCGGCATCCTCGAGTTCTACGGCGGCCCCCCGATGAAGGTCCTCGGTTACCCGCTGTGGTGGGCGGGCATCGACGGGCTGGACGTGGTCCTCGGCGGCGCGATCGTGTTCGTCCTTCTGCCCCACCTGCGCGGTCGCAGCCAGGCGTGGCTCGTGCTCGTCCCGTCGATTGCCCTCGGGGCGTCCGCCGGCATCGTGGGCTGGCCGATCTCGACGGCGCTGAGCTCCGACTGGTCGATGGGCGCGAAGTACGCCTGCGCGGTCGCGTCGATCGCCCTCAGCCTCGCGTGCGTCCACTTCGTCACAAAGGCGCTGCCGATCCTCGCCGGGTACCTGCGGGGCGACGCGACGATCAGCGCGCCCACGTCGGCGAGCGTCCCCGGTGACGCGACGCGCGGCGCGGGGGAGCCCGGCCTCGCGCGAACGTCGGGCTAGACCCTATGAGCCGGTCGCCCCGGGCTGGGGTTGACTGCCGAAGCTAGTGGCCGGACGCTCCTCGCGGGGGTTTGTCTGGCCGGAGAGTGGCTCCGGCTGACCCCAGGACTAGTGAGGAGGTCC
>JAOPZJ010000224.1 GCA_025964155.1 Solirubrobacterales bacterium | reverse complement strand
TCCGCGAAGCCGCGCGCACGCTCGCGGCGGACGGTGCCCGTGGGCGTGACGGTGCGCGCCACCGCCGTCCGGCACGACGCGGCGTCCGGCCTCCGTGCGTCCACGACCTCGGGGCTCCCGGCGTCAGGCAAGGGCGCACGGCCCACCGCGTCGGCCCCCGCGACGACGGAGCCCGCCGTTGCCACTCCCACTCCGACCACGCCGGCGGCCACGATCCCCAGCCCCGCCGCGCCCGCTGCGACCGTGAGCGCCGGCACGAATCGTCAGCAGCTCGCCCTCGAGCTGCAGCGCCGCACGCAGGAGGCCGTCGCCCAGGCCGCCGCGGCAACGGTGCAGACCGTCCGGCAGTCCACGGCGGCGGCGCAGCAGATCATGCAGCAGGTGACGACCACGGCGCTGACGGGCGTGCAGGCGCAGCTGGAGCTGCTGCGGCGTCTCATGCACCCGCAGGGCTAAGAACCCCCTTTCGGAGCGCCGACGCGCCAGTTCTTGAAGTAGGACCTCACAACCGCGACGTGCCGCCCCTCTTTACCGGTGAGGCGCATCGCCTCGGAGAAAGGCAAACCCGCTGCGAGGCGGGGACGCAAAGCCAGGGGCCTGCACCGCAGGCCGCCCAGTTACCCGATTGGAGTCCCGAGATGCACCGACGTACCCGTCCCGTGGCCGCGCTCGTCGCCGCCGCCGCCATGATGACCGCCGGATTGCCCGCCGCCGCGCAGGCCGCCGCGCCGACCAGCCCTGAGGCGAAGGTCGGCGCGCACCTGCAGGAGGCGCAGCGCGCCGCCAAGCGCGTGACACGCCTGATCCGTCGGGGCGACAGCGCCGCCGCCGCCAAGGCGCTGAAGAGCGCCCGCCGCGAGGCCACCGCCGCCGCCCGCGGCGCCCGTGCCCTGGCCAAGGACGCGGGCGACAGCCTGCCGGCCGCAAAGACCGCGATCTGGTCGCTGACCGCCGCCGCGGGCACCTACGGCGCCGCCATGGAGCGCTTTGCCGGCCTCATCCCGAGCGCGCAGGGCACTGCCCTTCAGGGCTCCCTCGCCGGTGCGCTCCCGGGCACGATCGCCGGCCGTGAGCAGCTCATCGCCGCGCTCACCGCCCTCGTCGACGAGCTCTCCGGCGAGGCTCAGGCGATCGCCGCGCAGGCGCTCGCCGCGCTGCAGGCTGCCGCACCGGCCCAGGTGCAGCAGATCGCCGAGGTCGCCGGTCTGGGCGAGCTGCCGACGATGATCAGCACCCTGATCCAGCAGGCGCTGGCAACCGCCACGACGGCGCTGCAGACCGGCCTGACGGCTCTGACGGCCGTGGCCCCCGAGCTCCCCGCGGGCACTCAGACGCAGATCACCGCAGCGCTGCAGACGATCACCGCGACGATGCAGCAGCTGCTGCCGCTGTTGCAGCAGGTCATGGGCATCGCGACCACGGGCGCGACGACGGGCGTCCAGCAGGCCACGGGCATCGTCCAGGGTCTGCTGGGGTCGCTGCTCGGCGGCCTCCTCGGTGGCGGCGGCGGCCTGCCCGGCCTGGGTGGCGGCGCGCAGTCCGGCGGCCTGCTGGGCGGCCTCATGTCGCTGCCGACGGGCCTGCCGGCCGGCTTCCTGGGTGGCCTCACCGGGCTGCTCGGCGCGCCGGCGCCCGGTCGCTGAGCGGACGCTTGGCGTAGGCGCGTGCGGTGAGTGGAGGATAGGTCGTCACGGTGACCACCGATCCTCCGCTCGCCGCGTTGTGCGCGCCCCGGTGGCGGGTGCGTGGAACCTCAGGCCCCACAGAGGTGGGTGAAACTCCGTTCACACCCCCGGGGCGTGCCGCCCTCTACGAGGCCAACCGCACGACCCCGAGCCGCTGGACCCCAAGCAGCACAAGGCCCGTGAGCAGTGCCCAAAACGGGGCGCTGATCCCGAACGCCGTGATGCCCGACGCGCTGACGACGAGGGTCGCCACGGCGGCGTCCCGCTGCACCGGGTCGACCACCGTGGCCGCGAGCGCGCCGGCCAGCGCCCCCAGCAACGCGAGCCCGGCAACGGCCTGCACGAGCAGCGGCGGCGCGGACGACATGAGCGCGGTGGCCAGTCCCGCCCCCAGCCCGAGGACGAGGTAGACCGTGCCGCCGCTGACCGACGCGATCCACCGGCGTCCGGGATCCGGATGCGCGTCCGGGCCGGCCGACAGCGCTGCGGTGATCGCCGCGATGTTGACCGCGTGCCCGCCGAGCGGCGCGGCAGCCACCGATCCGAGGCCCGTGGCGACGAGGAGTGGACGCAGCGGCGGGCGGTAGCCGAACGAGGCCAGGACCGTCATGCCGGTCACGTTCTGCGACGCCATCGTCACGATGAACAACGGCAGTGCGATGCCGACGATCGCGCCCGCATGAAACGCCGGCAGCGTGAGCTCGGGGTGCGGGAGCAGCCCGCCGGGGGGCACGTCGACGCCACCCGAGACCGCCACGGCGAGGGCGGCGGCCACCAGGGCACCGGGCACGGCCCAACGACGCGCGACGCGCAGGAGCACGAGCCAGGTGACGATGATCGGCGCCGACTGGCCGGGCAACTCCACGACGGCACGGGCGGGCGCGGTGCAGATCGGCAGCAGGACCCCGGCGAGCATGGCGCTGGCCAGCGGCGCCGGGATCGCGGCGATCGCCCGGCCCAGCGGGCGCCAGAGACCGGCGAGCACCGTCAGCACGCCGGCGACGACGAACGCGCCGATGACCGCCGGCCAGCCGCCGTCCGGCACGCCGACCGTCACCAGCAGCGCGGCGCCCGGGGTCGACCAGGCGATCGAGATCGGCATGCGGTGGCGCAGCCCCAGCCAGATCGCCACCGCGCCCATCGTCACGCACAGTGCTAGCAGCCCCGAGGCCGCCTGGGCGTCGCTGGCACCGACGCCGGCCAGGCCCGCCAGCACGACCGTGAAGGCGCCCGCGAAGCCGACGACGGAGGTGACGACCCCGGCGAGCACGGGCTGGAGCGTGCTGCCCTCGGCCCGCACGGCGGGGTCGCCGGCGCGGGTGATCACGTGGCGGCGCCGACCGGATAGGAGATCCAGTTCAGCGCGCGCCCGTCGCGCTCGGCCACGTAGCGGTGCGGCGTGTCGGCCGCAAACCAGACCGCGTCGCCGGGCCGCAGCGCAATCTCGTCACCGAGCGGTCCCACCCGCAGCCGGCCGGCCGTACACACGACGACCTCCTCCGTCCCGGGGAGGTGTCCCTCGTTGGCCTGCTCGGTCCCGGCCTCCAGGACGAGATGAAAGAGCTCCGAGCGGCGCGGGCGCCCGTCGGCGTGCAGGAGGCGCACGGAGCCGGCGTCGGTGGGCAGCGCGTCCCCCGAGCCCTTGGGGATGGCGCGCACGCGCGGCGCGGTGGACTCGGCCAGCAGCGCGCCGAGCGGCAGGTCGAGCGCCCGCGCGATCCGGAAGAGCGTCTCGACCGACGGGTTCCCGGCGCCTGCTTCGATCCGGCCGAGGATCGTCTTCGAGAGCCCGGAGGCACGTGCGAGCTCCGCGACCGAGAGCGAGCGCGCGGCACGATGCGTGCGGACGGCGACGCCGATGCGCGTCGAGAGCCCTGTGGAGTCGTCAGTCATAATGGACTGTCGGCAACTATAGTGCACAGCACCGGGCCGGGCGTGCATGACGTCGTGGTCCGGGGTCGCTGGCGACGTCGATCAAGCGCCCCCCTGAGGCCACAGGAACAACGTCGCCCCCGCACCCTGGAATGTGAGCGCAACAGGACGGGAGGCTGACGAAGACCGCGCCCAGCGGGGCCTTCGCCAGACACCAGCCCGGCCGCTCCCGCGCCGGAGCGCGAGGCTGTCAGCCCCGCTCCACCGCCCGCAGTTGCCGCTCTACCGCGGCTGGCACCGGGCGGCGGTCACGCAGGACCCAGGGCAGGCCGGCGAGTGCGCGCGCCCCCGCCCCGGCGAGCACGCCCGGGCGGTGGGCGAAGCGGCGCACGAGGTCCCCGGT
>JAOPZJ010000147.1 GCA_025964155.1 Solirubrobacterales bacterium | reverse complement strand
AGCAGAGCACGCCGGTGGTCGCCGACCTCGCCGCGGCGGTCGGGGCTCTGCGCCCTGCGCTCACGCGCCTGCCGACCGCAGCTCAGGACGGGCGCGATCTGCTCAGGGACGTCGGGCGCACCGCGCCGCGGCTGACGCGGACGCTTGACTTGATCAAGCCCCTCGCCGACCCCGCGCCCGCGACGTTCAACCAGCTGGAGCAGGCGCTGTGCGAGGTCAACCCCGCGCTGCGGTTCTTCAAGCCGTGGGCCCCCGACCTCACCTCGTTCCTCGTCAACGTCGGGTCGTGGGCCAACAGCTACGACGCGATCGGGCACCTGGTGCGGCTGGCGCCGGTGCTCAGCGAGAACTCCCTCGTCGGCCTGCCGAAGGCCCAGAGCGAAGCCGCCTTCAAGCTGCTGCACGCCGGACTCCTGGGGAACAGCATGAAGCTGACCTACCGTCCCATCACGAAGCCCGGGCAGATCGCCCATGGTGAAGCGACCGCATCGGAGCCGAGTGTCTTCGGGCCCGAGGAGTTCGCGAAGAAGTCGGGGTACAAGTACCCGGATGTGAAGGCGGACTGCTGACGGTGGGACGTTGTACCTCACAGTACATACGTGGCGTTCATACGATGAGTATGGTAGGTTCTCCGCATGCGCGACGCTACCGACGGATCGACGATCGGCTTCTGGGACGACAACCCCCAGGCAGCGCTGTTCCAGAAGCGACTGTGGAAGGCCTGCATCTACTGCTGGCCGGTCTGCCTGATCACGTTCCTGATCTTCTTCCTGCCGATCGCGGGCTTCATCCCGCCGCCGAAGGAGAACTGGAGCGCCGACCGTCTCGCGGAGTTCTACTCGGACAACCTCACCGGCATCCGCATCGGACTGATCGGCTCGATGTTCGCCTCGGCGCTGATGCTGCCGTTCTTCACCGTCATCTCGGCCGAGATGAAGAAGATCGAGGGCCGCATGTCGCTGCTGGCGCCGATCCAGTTCGGCGCCGCGATGATCCTCGTCGCGTTCTTCCAGATCATCGCGCTGTTCTGGCTCGTTTCGAGTCTTCGGCCCGGGCGCGATCCGGAGGTCATCCGCGCGTTCAACGACTACGGCTGGCTGGTCTGGACGATCCTGATCCCGACGTACTCGTTGCAGTTCATCTGCATGGCCGTCGCGGGCTTCATGGACCGTCGCCCCGAGCCGATCTGGCCACGGTGGGCGTCGTACGTGAACATCTGGGTCGCGATCACCGGGGCCGGTGGTGTCCTCGCCGTGTTCTTCCACTCCGGCCCGTTCTCGTGGAACGGCATCATGGGCTACTGGATCCCGGTCATCGCCTTCGCCGCCGGCATGTCGATGACGGCGGTGCTCCTCCTGCGCCGGATGCGCTACGAGGAGGGCCTCGAGGCCGCGACCGCCGAGGAATCCGCGACGCCTGCGGTCGCGCGGCGGTCGTCCGCCGCGCCGACGCAGGTTCCGGCCGGCGCATCCTGATCTGACCCGCCGCGGGCCACAGGGGCGACGCCCTTGTCGTCCCGCCGTGCTTGGGGAGAGGCCAGTGGCCGACTCCCGCCGAACGCTGTCCCGACACCCCCGCAGGAGTTACATGTCGACGATCACCAGAGCCGCCGACGAGAAGGTCGGCCGGCCGAAAACTGAGCAGCACGTCCCCGGTGAGGTCGGGACCTGGGTCTTCATCTTCGGCGACATGACGATCTTCGCGATCCTTTTCGTCACGTACCTGTACTACCGCGCTGACGATCCGAAGCTCTTCGACGCGTCCCAGAAGCACCTGGACCAGACCTACGGCGCGGTGAACACGCTGCTGCTGCTGCTCAGCTCGCTGCTGGTCGCCACCGCGGTGCGAGCGGTGCGGGCGCGCAAGGTCCAGATCGTCCCGTGGCTGATCGCCGGCGCGTTCAGCTGTGGCCTGGCGTTCTCAGGGCTGAAGATCGCCGAGTGGCACGAGAAGGTTAGCCATGGCCTGAAGCCGGCCACGAACGACTTCTACATGTACTACTTCGTCCTGACCGGCCTGCACTGGTTTCACCTGATCATCGGCCTGTTCGTGCTGAGCTTCCTCTTCTACCTCGCGCGCAAACCGGAGATGTCCAAGCGGCAGTTCGGGTTCTTCGAGGGCGGAGCCTGCTTCTGGCACATGGTCGACTTGCTCTGGATCGTCCTGTTCCCGCTGCTGTACCTCGTCAAGTAGGAGCCGCGATGTCCACGCTCACCCCGCTCCTGAAGAACCGCGCGAGCATCGCATGGCTCTTCCTGATCCTCGCCACGCTCCTCTCGTGGCGCCTGGGAACCGACCACGGCCTCAGCTCCGACGACGACCATCGCCTCGTGAGCTCGGTGATCGTCCTCGTCGCCTTCGTGAAGATCCGGCTGGTCGGGCTCTACTTCATGGAGCTCCGCGACTCGCCGCTGCCGCTGCGACTCGTCTTCGAGGGTTATTGCCTCGTGGTCTGCGCCGCAGTCCTCGGGACGTTCCTCGCCTCCTGACACCGTCACCGCCGATCCGAGAGGGCAGACTCGCATGAGCGAACGGGCGCCAATCACGGTTGAGCACCGCGCGGGGATCACGACGATCCGCCTTTCGCGCCCTGCCAGCGCCAACGCGATCGACCTGGATGTCGCGCTCGCGCTCCGGGAAGCGGTGTCGAGCGCAGGCTCAGCGCGCGTCGTGCTCCTGCGCTCGAGCGGGCGGATCTTCTCGGTCGGCGGCGACCTACGCACACTGGCAGGAGACCCTGAGGAGGTGGAGGCCCGCGTCCAGGCCACGACCTCAGCGCTGCACGATGCAGTTCTGACGTTCGATGCGCTCGATGCCCCGGTGATCGTCGAGGTCCAGGGTCCGGCCGCGGGCGCCGCCGTGTCGCTCGTCGCCGGGGCCGACCTTGTCGTGGCCGGGTCGCGAGCGTCGTTCACCTTTGGCTACACAGCGGCCGGGCTCTCACCAGACGGCGGGGCCTCCTACTTCCTTCCCCGTCTCATCGGTGTCCGGCGCGCGTACGAGTTCGCGGTGTCCAATCGGACCGTCGACGCCGAGGAGGCGTTGCGGTGGGGCTTGATCACGCACGTCGCAGAAGACGACAGCCTCCAGGCACTCACCGATCGGCTGGCCGCTGAACTCGCCGCCGGGCCCACCGGCGCCTACGGCGCGATCAAGTCGCTCCTGAACGCCGGTCAACGCCGGACGCTACAGGAGTGCCTGTCCGACGAAGCAGCGCTCTTGAGCGCCCGGGCGTGCTCCCGCGACGCGAAGGAGGGCATCGCCGCGTTCCTCGAGCGGCGACCCCCGCACTTCGATGGCACATAGCCCGGAACGGGGAGGGGCCGTCGGCCGTCGAGGCATTCGCCCCGCACGTCGCGTGCCGCCTCGATATGCTCGCACTCAACGTCCGTACGGACAGTATGGACGGTACGTACTGGATCGAGGTCTTTCTGATGGGTGAGCTTGACGGCAAGGTGGCGATCGTCACGGGGGCGGGCCGGGGCATCGGCGAGCAGGTCGCGCGCAAGCTGGCGGACGCCGGGGCGCACGTGGTGGTCTCCGACCGCGACGGCGACGAGGCGAATGCGGTGGTCGGCGCGCTGGCGGCGGAGGGGCTCGCGCATGTCGGCGACCTGACGGCGCCCGGCGTCTGCGACGACCTCGTGGCGGCGGCGGTCGGCCGCTTCGGCCAGCTCGACATCGTGGTCAACAACGCGGGCTACGCCTGGGACGGGCCGCTGCACAAGGTCACCGACGAGCAGTACCAGGCGATGCTCGACATCCACACGGTGGTGCCGTTCCGGGTGCTGCGCGCAGCGGCGCCGCACCTGCGCGACCCTGCGAAGGCTGAGAAGGCCGAGGGCCGGGAGGTCTTCCGCAAGGTCGTCAACGTCACGTCTTTGGCGGGCGTGATGGGCAACGCCGGGCAGGTGGCGTACGCGAGCGGCAAAGGCGCGATCGTCGGCCTCACGCGCGCCACCGCGAAGGAGTGGGGCGGCTTGAAGATCAACGTCAACTGCGTCGCGTTCGGGGTCATCGACACGCGCCTGACGGCGGCGGTCGGCACGGTCGGCGAGGTCGAGGCCGGGTCCACCGGTGAGAAGATCACACTCGGCGTCCCCGAGGTCGTGCGGCAGAACTTCGGCATGGCGATCCCACTCGGGCGGGCCGCGTCCCCGGAGGAGGCGGCGCGCGGCGTGTACTTCCTCTGCTCGCCGGCGTCGGACTACGTCCACGGCCAGGTGCTGAACGTCAGCGGCGGCCTCGCGCTCGGGATGGCGGGCTAAATGTCCTCCGCTCGCGATGCCGTGATCGTCGAGGCGGTCCGCACTCCGGTCGGGCGGCGTGAGGGCGGGCTCTCGTCCGTGCATCCGGTGGATCTCTCCGCCCACCTGCTGCGGTCCCTGGCCGAGCGCTCCGGCGTTGACCCGGCGCAGGTCGAGGACGTCGTCTGGGGCTGTGGCGCGCAGGTCGGCGACCAGTCGTTCAACGTCGCGCGCAGCGCGGTCCTCGCGGCCGGCTGGCCGGACGGGATCCCCGGCGTGACGATCGATCGCCAGTGCGGCTCCTCGCAGCAGGCGGTGCACTTCGCGGCGGCGGGCCTCGTCGCCGGGCACTACGACGTCGCGGTCGCGGGCGGCATCGAGTCGATGTCGCGCGTGCCGATGGGCGTCTCCGCGAACGGCGGCGAGCCCTACGGCCCCGAGCTGATCGCCCGCTACGACGGCATCGTCCCGAATCAGGGCGTCGGCGCGGAGATGATCGCCGAGCGCTGGGGGTTCAGCCGTACGCAGCTGGATGAGTTCGCGCTGTCCTCGCACGAGCGTGCGGCGGCCGCGATCGACGTGGGCCGCTTCACGGGGCAGATCGCGCCGGTGACCAACGGCGAGGGCGTGCTCGTCGACACCGATGAGGGCGTGCGCCGCGGCGGGACGGTCCAGGGCCTGGCGAAGATCCGCAGCGCCTTCAAGGAGAACGGCACCGTCACCGCGGGCAACGCGTCGCAGATCAGCGACGGCGGCGGCGCGCTGCTGATGATGACCTCGCAGAAGGCGGCGGAGCTGGGCCTTGAGCCGATCGCCCGGATACACGCGGTCGCGGTCGCGGCCGAGGACCCGGTGATCATGCTCACCGCGCCGATCCCCGCCACCGCCAAGGTGCTCTCGCGAGCCGGCCTGGGCATCGTGGACATCGACGCGTTCGAGGTCAACGAGGCGTTCGCGTCCGTCGCCCTCGCCTGGCTGGCCGACACCGGCGCCGACCGCAAGAAGCTCAACGTCAACGGCGGCGCGATCGCCCTCGGCCACCCGATCGGCGGCTCCGGCGCCCGCATCATGACGACCCTCGTCCACCACCTCCGCGACAGCGGCGGCCGCTACGGCCTGCAGACCATGTGCGAAGGCGGCGGCATGGCCAACGCCACCATCATCGAGGCGCTCTAGGAATGGCTCGGTCCGACGCCGCGGACGGACTCGCGGTGACCGCCGCGGCAGTCAGCGATCTCCGCACGGCGCTCGGGCGACCGTGGCCGGTCAGCCATGCCGAGCGGGTCGTGGCCAACTTCCTGTCCGCCCGACGCGGCGACATGCTCGCCGCGGTCGACGACTGGCTGACCCCCAACTGCGTCTGGAGCAGCTCCGGCTCGTGGATCGCTCATGGCAAGGAGGCGTGCCTGGATCGCGTGGAGGTGTTCACGCAGACCGTCAGCACGCACGTCGACTCGATCGTCATCCGGTCGGCGTCCATCGGGTCGGTCGTGTGCGTCGAACGCGTGGATGTGTCCCTCTCGCCGAGCGGGAACCCAATGAGCTGGGTCGATGCCTGCGGAGCGTTTCGCGTGCGGGGCAGCCGGATCGAGGCGTGGCATGACTCCCTCGGCGTGACCGTGCCGGCCCACCGCGCTCTCTCTTGATGACCACAAGATCGGACGACACCGTGCCGAACACCAGATCGCAAAAGCTCTGCCTATGGGGCGGGCCCGCCGCCATGGGTCTGTTCATCGTGGGCTTCGTCGTGGTCGCAGGCCTCGTGCCGCCTCCGTCACCGGCAGACGGAGCGACCAAGATCGCGGCGTTCTACGCCGACCACGCCACCCGCATCCGGATCGGGCTCGTACTGACGATGATCGCCGGCGCGGCGACCGCGCCGTTCGTCGCCGGCATCACCGTCCAGATGCGACGGATCGAAGGCGAGCACTCACCGCTGGCGTACGCGCAGCTCGGGACCGGCATGCTCGGGATCCTGCTGTTCGCGCTGCCCGTCATGATCATGCAGGCGGCTGCCTTCCGGCCTGACCGAGATCCGAACACGATCCTGGCCATTCACGACATCGGCTGGATCATGCTGATCGGCACCTACTGCTGCGTGGTCGTCCAGTGCCTGGTGGTCGCGACCTGCGTGTTCCAAGACACCTCCCAGCGCGTCTACCCGCGATGGCTCGGCTACTACAACGTCTGGGTCGCGCTGCTCTTCCTCCCGGGTTCGCTGCTCTACTTCTTCAAGACGGGGCCGTTCGCCTGGGACGGCATCTTCGTCTGGTGGATCCCCCTTACCGCATTCTTCAGCTGGTACATCGTCATGTGGCTCATGACCAGTAAGGCGGTCGACCGGCAGGGACTTGAGGCCGCCGCCACGGTGACGTCGGCCGCCGTGGTGGGGCCAGGCGGCGCCTCGGTCACTGCTGCCTGATACTCCGAGCCCGTTCGCTCCAAGTTCTCCGTTCGACGTCGACGGATGTGTCACGGCGCTCGGGCAGCGCGGCAGCCGAGCGGCACGCTCACATACGCGCGCGGCACACGCGCTATGCCTCGGAGACGTCGAGGCACGGATCGTCCGTCCTTGGCAGCGCGTATCTCAGGCCGGCGCTGGTCCGAGCCGAGGCCGAGGTGGGTGGAGGCCACGACGCGCAGGCTCGACGCCGACCGCCTCAGCGTCCCGATGCCGTGGTTACCGTGTCTCTCTGCCATGCCGCCGCTAGAGATCGCTGGGCGCTGTGGTCGCGACGAAACGAGACCGTCGTGGAGCGCTCAGGCGCGCCGTTGTGGTTTCCAGGTGTCGAGCACCATGAGCGTTTTCGTCCCGGTGATCCTGCCGCTGCGACGGAGGCGGTCGATGACTTGCGTGAGGTGCTGGACATCGCGGACTCGGATGTGGACGAGGGCGTCCGGATCGCCGGCGGTGGTGAAGACCGTCTGGACCTCGGACATCCCCTGAGCGATGGCAGAGATGTCGCCCACCTTGGTGTCGCCGGCAAACCGTAACTCGGTAACGCTTCGAGAGCGCTGCCGAGCCGCGGCTCGTCGATGAGGACGGTATACCCGGTGATGATGCTGTGCTGCTCGAGGCGGCCGATGCGGCGCTTGACCGCGGGAGCAGAGAGGCCGACCTCATGGCCGATGTCGGCGAGTGTGGCGCGGCCGTTCGCGCGCAGGAGGTCGAGGATGCCGTGATCGATCGTGTCCAAGCCAGAGTCGTCGGGTCGCACGCAAGCCCACGAGCTTTCGGTACGTCATACGGTTTCGCTCATCTCGGGTTAGTCTCTCGCGATGGCCGAGGAAAACGCACCGTCCACCGTTAAGCGCAAGGGGGGTCGCAGCCGACTCCTTACTCACGCGGTGATCGCCCAAGCGGCGTTCGCTCTCGTCGACGCCGAGGGCGAGGAGGCGCTCACCGTCGCCCGCCTGGCGCGGCGCCTCGGTTGCGGGACGATGACGCTCTACGGCTACGTCGAGTCCAAGAGCGCGATCGTGGCCATGCTTCCGGGGGTCCTGCTCGACGACCTGCCGCCGCTGGGCGTCGACGGGCCGTGGGATGCTGTCATCGAGGACTGCTACTCAGCCGTCTATCAGCGACTCATCGTCCACCGTCACGTCACCCAGGCCATAGCCCGGGCGCCGGTCTTCGGTGAGGAGCAGGTCAGGCTCTTCGAGGCGATCCTCGCAGTTCTCGACCACGCTGGGTTCTCGGTCGAAGAGGCGGTCAGCATGCATCGCACCCTCCGGACGTACACGCTCGGGTACGCGCTGCTGCAGATCTCCTACGAAGGCGCCGAGAGCCCGCGCCGCGCGTGGCTCGAGGCGCTCGAACCCGAGGAGTTCCCCTTCGTGACCAAGCAGCGCGATGCCCCGGCGAGCGCCGTCGACGCCGACCAGTACCTGCGCGGCCTTCGGGACATCCTCGCGGGCTGCGCCGTCCGTGCCGCAGTCCGCCCTGCGGGTGCTTCGTCAGTGCCTGACTGACTACGTCATGCGTCGAGTTGTCCGCGCAAAACCCGCGGATTTACGGGCGAATGTCAAATCAATGCGTATACGATACGGATTGCTCTTGACTTCGCGATCCGCCTGCGGATAGGTTCGGAACGAAGAGTTCATACGCGGCGTATTGCCGGCGAGTATGAGACAAACAGCACATCAGGGTTGATGCCGTCCGGCGCCCGTAACTCACACCGCAACGCGGCCTGCCGCGAAGGAGCAACGCACATGGCGATTGTCAACTCGATCGATCCGCAGTCGGCGGAGATCAACCTCACCGCCTGGCTCGCTGCGAAGCTCCCCCGTGCCACCGACGTGCGCGTCAGCAACGTGACGATTCCCTCGGGCAGCGGCGGCTCCAACGAGACCGTCCTGCTGGACGCCGCCTGGACCGAAGACGGTCAGCAGCACACGCAGCGGATGGTTGCTCGCGTGCTCCCCGCGGATGGCGCAGGCGTCTTCCCGGACTACGACCTCCAGGTCGAGTTCGACCTCATAGCGGCCGTCGGCGAGCACTCCTCAGTCCCGGTGCCGACGGTTCGCTGGCTGGAGCTCGACCCGTCGGTGCTCGGATCGGGCTTCATCCTGATGGACTTCGTCGCTGGCCGGACGCTCGGCGACGACCCGCCGTTCACCGCCGCGGGCTGGTTCCTGGAGCTGACCACCGAGCAGCAGTACGAGCTCCACGACGGGGCCCTCAAGGCGCTGGTCGACTTTCACGCCGTCTCCTGGAACGAGCAGACGCTCGCTCGTGTGACCCGGCGCAGCGGCACGGCGCCCGGCATCGCGCAGCTCGTCAAGTACTACGAGGACTACTTCACCTGGGCGAGCGAGGGCACGCCGAACCCCACGGTCGAGGCGGGGCTGGCGTGGGCCCACGAGAACCAGCCCGCCGACAGCGACCGGCACGTGCTGTGTCACGGCGATGCCCGCGTGGGGAACATGATCTTCGACGACGAGAACCGGGTCACCGCGGTACTCGACTGGGAGGCTGCAGCCGTCGCCGCCCCGGAGTACGACCTGGGGTGGTGGATCCTGCTGAACCGGCACCACACCGAAGGCATCGGCGTCCCGCGCCCGCAGGGACTCCCCAGCACGGAGGACGTCGCCAAGCGGTACGAGGAGCTGAGCGGCCGCACCGTCGAGAACCTCCACTACTACGAGGTGTTCGCTGCGCTGCGGCTGTCCCTGCTCATGGTCCGGACCGCGCGCCTGATGAAGGACGCGGGCTATCTGCCCCAGGAGTCGGAGATGGCGATCGACAACCCGGCCTCGCAGATCCTCGCTGAGCTCCTCGGGCTGCCGGCCCCGAGCTCGGCCGGCACCACCAGCTTCTTCGGCGCGCTCTCGTGAGCGCCAGCCAAGCAGTCCCTCACCCCCCGTCGCTGGGCGCCGCCCCGGTCGTTGAGGACATGAGCGCCTACGTGGTTTCCGGCCAAGTGGTCTCACAGCCGCGGGAGTCCGAGTACGAGTCCGCCTTTCGGACCTCCGCCCAGGGCATCGACGATGGAGTTCAGGCCGAGCAGCTGGGATTCAGCCGCGCCTTTCTCTCCGAGCGTTGGAACCTCAAGGAGGCCGGCGCATTCCTCGGTGGCATCGCCGCGCGCACGTGGCGCCTGGACGTGGGGACCGGGGTCATCTCCCCGTGGACGCGGCACCCCCAGCTCATGGCCGCGCTCGGCGCCACCATGCACGCCTGCTACGGGCCGCGATTCATCCTCGGCCTCGGTCTCGGCGTGTCCTCCTACTTCAAGGGCATGGGCCTGCGAGCAGCAACCTACGACGCCCTGACGGACTACGTCGACATCCTGCAGCGGCTCTGGGCCGGGGAAACCGTTGCCTACGACGGTCCGGCCGGCAGCTACGAATCGCTGGCCCTCGGATTCCCCTACGAGGGGCCGCGACCGCAGGTCTGGTTCGGGACGTTCGGCAACCCCAAGGGAGCGGCCGCGGCAGCAAAGGCCATGGACGGCGTCCTGCTGCCGCCGATCATGACCCCTGAAGCCAGCCACAACGCCGTCACCCGCATCCGCGAGGCATGCGAGCGGATCGGTCGCGACCCGGCGAGCATTCGCATCGCCCAGGCCGTCGTCACCGCCCCCGACCTCGACGACTTCGAGACCCGGTCGCTCGCGCACAGCCGCACGGTGACCTACTTCCTGACCGAGTCCTACGCCAAGACCCTGACGACCGTCAACGGCTGGGACTGGGATCTCGTCCAGCGCATCGCCCAGCATCCCCAGTTCGCCAGCTCGAGCAAGACGGTGGACTGGCAGTACCACCGCGTGGAGCTGATGGATCCCGCCTCGATGGTTCCCGACCAGTGGATGCAGGAGTCGTGCGCGCTCGGCACCGTCCGCGAGTGCGTCGACACGCTGCAGGCGTTCAAGGACGCCGGTGCGGACGAGGTCACCACGTACGGCAGCACCCCGGGTCAGAACGCAGGTCTCATCCAGGCATGGCGCACCCGGCCCGGTGCCTGAGATGACGACGGCGCAGCGCCAGTTCCTGAGCTGGGACGAGCAACGGGATCCTGACGTGGGCACGCTGACGTCGTCGCGACACACCGGCCTGCACGTGGCCTGGACGCCCGCGTGTTCACCGTGGGGGAGAGTCCGATGACCGACCTCACCCAGCTTGTCTTGCTCGGCCTCGGAAGCGGAGCGCTCTACGCACTGGCCGCTCTCGGGCTCGTGCTGGTCTACCGCAGCAGCGGCGTGGTGAACTTCGCCCACACCGCTATCGGCATGGTCGGGACGTTCGTGTTCTTCGAGCTCTCGCGAAAGCACGGATGGGCGACCGTGCCCGCCGGTATCGCCGGTGTCCTGGCCTCGGCGCTGCTCGGCTACGTCACGTACCTGCTGGTGATGTGCCTCCCGAAGACGGAGGCAAACCTCACGAGGGTCATTGCCAGCCTGGCCGTCTTGCTGATCCTGCAGGCCGCCGCCGGCCTGCGGTATCAGTCTGAAGCACGGGTCGTTCAGGACTTCCTCCCGCACGAGCCGCTCGACCTCGGCGGCGGCATCTCCGTCAGCGAGGACCGGATCATCCTGCTCGCGATTGCCGTCGTGCTGGCGCTCGCCCTCGGCACGGTGTACCGGCGCACCAGGTTCGGCCTGGCGACCTCGGCAGTTTCGGAGAGTCCACGGAACCTGGCCGCGCTTGGATGGCGCGTGGGGATCATCCGCGGCGCGAACTGGGCGCTCGGCGGCGCACTGGCGGGACTTGCCGGTGTGCTGCTGTCGCCGATCATCGGGGTGTCCTCCGACGCCGGGGTGCTGTTGATCGTTCCGGTGCTCGCGGCAGCTCTGATCGGTGGACTTTCCTCGTTCTCGCTTACGCTCGTGGGCGGACTTCTGATCGGAGCGCTGCAGGCCGTGCTCTCCCAGCACGATCTCGGTGTCCGGGGGGCAAGCGACGCGGTGCCGTTCCTCATGATCGTCGGCGTCCTGCTCCTGCGTGGCAAGTCGCTTCCGCTTCGCAGCTTCGTCGGCGAGCGACTGCCGTCGGTCGGCAGCGGACGGATCCCGGTGATCCCGCTCGCGGTCGGCTACGTGCTTGCTGCGACCTGGCTGCTGGGCGCATCCGAGGACACCGCCAACGCGGCGATCACGACGATTCTGTTCGGCATCATCGTCCTGTCGCTGGTGATCGTCCTCGGCTACGCGGGACAGCTCTCGCTCGCTCAGGTGACGCTCGCCGGCGTCGGGGCGCTGATCGCCGCCAAGCTCGTCGACGGTGGCGTGCCCATGATTCCCGCCTTCGTCCTGGCCGTCGCCGCCACGATCCCGGTCGGCGTGGTGCTCGGCCTGCCCTCGTTGCGGACTCGTGGCGTGAGCCTCGCTATCGCCACCCTCGGGCTGGCGGTCGCAGTCAACGCGCTGCTCTTCGGCAACCCGGACATCAGCGGCGGGTCTCTCGGAATCTCACTGGCCGAAGGCGGCGAGCTGAACCTGATGGGCTGGAGCATCGACCCGCTTCTGCATCCCGGGCGATTCGCGCTTGTCGGCCTCAGCGTGTTCTGCCTGCTGGCGATCGCGACCGCGAACCTCCGCCGCGGTCGCGCTGGACGCCGCCTGATCGCCGTTCGGAGTAACGAGCGCGCCGCTGCCGCCCTCGGGATTAGCGTCGTCGGCGCCAAGCTGTTCGCGTTCGCCATCGCGTCGGGCATCGCCGCTACCGGCGGGGTCCTCATCGCATACCGCTACCCGACGGTCCTGTTCGACCAGTTCGGGGTCTTCAACAACATCGGCGCAGTCGCGTTCTCGGTCGTCGGCGGGGTCGGCAGCGCCCCAGGAGCCCTCGCCGGCGGAAACCTGCAGCAATCGGGACTAGGAAGCACGCTCCTCTCCGACCTCTCAGGCGGATGGGAGAAGTACATCGGCCTCATCGGCGGTGTCCTGCTGCTCGCCACGGTCATCACCGTGCCAGACGGCCTCGCCATCGCCTGGGCAAATGCCTGGGCCCGGCTTCACCGCTTGCTGCCAGCACGCGTGGCAGCGGTCGGGAAGCGGTGCACCGTCGGACGGGTGGACCGGGCCAGCATGCTTCTACACGCCGGCGGTGACCACATCGGGACGAGCGTGCCGCCCCGGACGCTTGAAGTCTCGAACGTCAGCGTGCAGTTCGGCGGCGTCCTGGCCGTGCGGGACGTCAGCTTCTCCGTGAGCCCCGGGGAGGTCGTGTCCCTCATCGGACCAAACGGCGCCGGAAAGACCACCACCATCGACGCCTTGACCGGGTTCGTCTCGTCGACCGGAACGGTCCGGCTCGGCGATCGGGAGCTCACCCGTGCCGCCGTGCACCAGCGAGCCCGGGCCGGCCTGGCCCGGTCATTCCAATCTCTTGAGCTCTTCGACGACCTCTCGGTTTTCGACAACCTGCGAGCCGCCGGCGATCCGTCGGACGCCGCCTCCTACCTCATCGATCTCCTTCGGCCTCGGCGCGGCGGGCTGACACCGGCCACGGTCGCGGCGATCCACACCTTCGGCCTCGAGGAGACGCTTCTACGCCGGCCCTCGGAGATCTCGTTCGGCCAACGCAGGCTGGTGGCGATGGCTCGAAGCGTCGCAAGCGAACCCTCGGTCATCCTGCTCGACGAACCGTGTGCGGGCCTTGGTGCGCACGAGCGCGACGAGGTCGCGGCGCTGATCCGCACGCTCGCCGACGAGCGAGGCATGGGCGTCCTGCTCGTCGAGCACGACGTCAATCTCGTCCGTCGCGTTTCAGACCGGATCGTCGTGCTCGACTTCGGCCAGGTAATCGCCAGCGGGCCCGCAGCAGAGGTGCTCGAGGATCCGGTGGTCGTCAGCGCCTACCTCGGCACCCGCCAGCCCGACGATCCGGAGCTTGCCGGCGTCACCTCAACCCCTCATGACCCAATGCAAGGAGCGCACTAGATGACTCCGGTCCTCGAGGCCCGCGGCGTATCAGCAGGCTACGGAGGCTCGGCCGTGGTGCGAGATCTCAACCTCACCGTCGAGGCGGGGGAGGTCGTCACCATCCTCGGCCCGAACGGCGCCGGCAAGACCACCTCGCTACTGACGCTGGCGGGGGCGCTCGCGCCGATCGCAGGCGAGGTCCGCCTTCAGGGTCGGCTTGACCGGTCATCCTTGGAGCACCGTGCCCGTCGCGGCATGTCGCTCGTGACGGACGACCGCTCGGTCTTCTTCGGCCTCACGGCCAGACAGAACATCAGGCTCGGCCGTGGCAGCGAGGAGGACGTCCTGGCAGAGTTCCCTGAACTCGCGCCGCATCTCGACACCGCCGGTGGCCTACTGTCGGGCGGCCAGCAGCAGATGCTGAGTGTCGGGCGCGCGCTCGCTTCGACGCCGACGCTGTTCCTCGCGGACGAGCTGTCGCTCGGGCTGGCCCCGCTCGTGGTGCAGCGGCTCTTCAAAGCGGTGCGCGCCGCGGCTGATCGCGGCGCTGCGGTGCTCATCGTCGAGCAACACGCTCATCTGGCGCTCGATGTCGCCGACCGCGCGTACATGCTCGTCAACGGCGTCGTCGTGCGGTCGGACACTGCACAGGCGTTCACGCAAGATCTTGCCGACCTCGAGCGGGCGTACCTCGCCACCCCGAGCGCATGAGCCCTGTCCCAACAAGTGTTGCGGTCGGCGTCCCGCCGCGCGCACGTGCGCTGAGCCAGCGTGGCGCATGTGACGGCGCACGAACGGTCGTCAGGGCTCCTCCCTAGCAGCCCGGGCTGGAGACCGCGACCACGACCACGACGATGCCCGAGGGCGTCAGCAAGAACCAATGACAACGTTCATCTCGACCGGGTGCCACCTTACGGCGCTCGCGTCGAAAGAGGAGAGTGCAGATGTTCAAGGCTAAGACAGTTGCGGCTGCAGCCGGTCTAGTGATGGCGTTCGCTGCCGCTGGATGCGGCAGCAACGGCGACGGCACCAAATCGACGAGCAGCGCCGGCTCGGCGGCGACCGACAAGGGCTCGATCAAGGTGATGGCCATCGGCCCGCTGGAGGGCGCGAAGGGCTTCTCGCTCACCACCATTCCGGATGGCGCGAAGGCCGCTGCCAACGAGATCAACGCCGCCGGGGGCGTCGACGGTCGCAAGATCGAGGTCCTGCAGTGCAACGATAACAATGACCCCAACGGCGCGGCCACATGCGCCCGCAAGGCCGTCTCGGAGAAGGTGGTGGCGCTCGTCGGAGGCTTCTCGAGCGGGCAGGCGTCCATCGTCCCGATCCTCACGAAAGCGAAGATCCCGTGGATCGGTGCGTCCTCCGCCGCAGACTACAAGTCGCCCATTCTGTACCTCACCGGCGGCGACCCCGCGAGCGTGTTCTTCGGCATGGCGCAAGACTTCGCTGACAACGGCTGCACCAACATGACCTCGCTGGCCGAGGACATCGGGCCCGTGCGTCAAGCCGAGAAGCTCGTCCAGCTCGGTGCGGCCGCGGCCAAGATCAAGTACCTGAAGCCGGTCTTCGCTCCGGAGAACGCCGCCGATTGGGGGCCGTCGGTGTCGTCGGCGGCGAAGGAGGGCGCCAAGTGCCTCGCGCTCGTGATGGGTCCGACGGTCGCACCGCGGGCCATCGCCGCCATCGCAAAGGACCCGTCGAAGATGATGATGGCCTCCTCGGAGGCCACCGTGCCGCCGCAGGCGGTCACCGCGCTGGGCGACGCAGCCGAAGGATTCCGTGCCGTCGTGTCATACCTGCCCAACGGTGCAGACGATCCTGAGCTCGCCAAGCTGACTGCCGCCGTCAAGGACGTCGCCCCCGATCACGACGTCGACACGTTCACGAAGCAGGGGTGGGCAGCCGTGAACATCGTTGCTGAGGCCGCCAAGGGATCAAGTGATCTCACCGGCGAGTCGCTCATCGGTGTCCTGCCACAGAAGATCACGAAGTTCGACACCGGGCTCGGGCCGGTCATCGACTTCAGCAAACCGAACGCCGCGGCCGACTTCGCCCGGGTCTTCAACCCGATCGTGTACGTCGAGGAGGTCAAGGGCGGCAAGTACGTCGTGGCGAACGGTGGCAAGTCGATTGACACGACGCCGGCCTTCCAGATCCTCGCGAAGTCCGCCGGCTGAACCGCCGGTGCAGGTGTGGGCCGGACGCCGAACGGCGTCCGGCCCACACCGCCCGGCATCCACACCGCATCCCGCAGGCACACCCGCGCACCGATCGCACGACATGGAGACACGATGAGTATTGGAACGCATCCGCCCGAGACCGATCTCTGGGTTCCTATGCCCGAAGCGGAGGTCTGGGACCCGCACACGGTCCACACGCACTACTTCGGCTTCAGCGTGCCTAAAGCGGCGATCGGCGCGTTCCTCTACATCCGCTGGCAGCCCGCCTTCCCGCTGGCGCAAGGGGGTGTGTGCATCTTCAAGGGTCTGGACAACGTCCAGATGCTGGACATGGAGTACCTCGACTTCCAGAACACGATGCGCTGGCCCGAGGTGTCCGGGCACGTGATTACGACCGACAACGGGTTGAAGCTCGAGTTCATCGAGCCCGGCCGGGTGGCGCGGCTGACCTACGCCAGCCCCGACGGCACCACGTCCTTCGACATCGTGCAGACCGCCGTCACTCCGCTTCTGGCTCGCGGGCATGTGACGCCCGGGGAGGAGACGTTCAGCGACATCGGGGGCGTCGCGGGCGGCACAGAGCAGTTCATGCACTGCGTTGGAGAGCTCGTGCTCGGCGGGGAGCGGTACGAGGTCGACTGCCACGCGGTGCGCGACCGGTCCTGGCGTCAGATCCGCAAAGAGACCCCTGGGGCGGTCGTGACGCCGCCGGTCGGGTGGACGCCGATGTACTTCGACGAGGACCTCATCTTCAACCAGATCAGCTTCGAGGCGCTCGGCACCCACCCGGCCTGGGAGGGGCTCTTCGACATCCCGGCCGACCGGCCGTCCCACCACTACGCGTGGATCCAGGTCGACGGCGAACTTCGTGGCATCCGCAGCGTGCGGCGGAACGTCCTCGAGTACCACCCCGAGCTCTACGCCGCGACGAAGCAGGAGATCGAGGCCGAGGATGACACCGGGCGCCTCCACCGGTTCACCGGCGAGGCGATCGCCATGACGGCCCTCCCCGCCTGGCCGAACACCGGCGTCCGCGACAGCGTCTACCGCTGGGAGGACGAGGCCGGCCGCGTCACGCACTGCACCTACCAGGAGATGTACTTCGACACCTACCAGCGCGCGATGACGAAGCGGCGGCTTGTCGACCGCGGCGTCGGATCGGCGGCCCGCTGAGATGGCTGAGACGAGATTTACCTACTGCCGCATCTGCGAGACCCGATGCGGCATCGCCGTCACGGTCGAAGGCAACCGTGCGGTTGCGATCGGGCCCGACCGAAACCACGCCTACAACTACCGCGACTTCTGCGTGAAGGGAAAGACGGCCGCGGAGGTCGTCGAGCATCCGCGACGCCTCCGCACGCCGATGAAGAGAGTGGGCGACCGTTACGTGGAGGCCTCCTGGGAAGAGGCCACCCGCGAGATCGGCGCGACGCTCAACCGCATCATCGCGGACGACGGCGCCGACGCCGTGGGGATGTACAACGGCAACCCGTGGGGCTACTCCTTCTCCCACGCCACGTTCTCATCCGCCTGGATGGAAGCGATCGGAAGCGCCAGCCGCTACAACGTCGGCTCCATCGACCAACACTCCGAGATGCTCGTCGCCGAGCTGATGTACGGGTCCGCGCTGATGCCGCTCGTCCCCGACGTCGACGACTGCGACTGCTTTTTCCTTATCGGCATGAATCCAGCGGAGTCACGGTTCAACTGGGTCGCCAGCGCCCCCGATGGCTGGGCACGCGTGCTCGGACGGCAACGCGACGGCGCGCAGGTCATCATCGTCGACCCCCGCCGGACACCCAGCGCCGAGCGCGCCGACATCCACCTCGCGATCCGCCCCGGCCAGGATTGGGCACTCCTGCTCGCGATGCTGAAGATCATCCTGGACAACGGATGGACCGATCCGCTGGCCTGCTCGGAGGCCACCGGTTACCACCTCCTCCGCGAGCTCACCGCAGACGCCGACCTGGACGGCCTCGCCACGCGCTGCGGCATCCCGCCGGAGGCGATCGAGGACGTCGCGCGGCGGTTCGGCACGGCCCGCACCGCGATGGCCTGGAACCACACCGGTGTGTCCCAGACACTGACCGGCACCGTCGGGAACTGGCTGACCCACGTCCTCAATCTCGTGACCGGCCGCACCGACCGGCCAGGCGGCCGTCGCTTTGAACGGGGCTTCGTCGACGTCGCGAAGCTCTGGGACAACATGGCGCCAGCCAACAGCGCCACCAGCCGGGTGCGGGGGCTGCCGAAGGTGATCAACACGATTTCGCTCAGCGAGCTGCCGGCGGAAATCACCACGCCGGGACCCGGGCAGATGAAGGCGCTGATCATCGACGCAGGCAACCCCGTGGTCTCTGGGCCCGACGGGGAGACCCTCGACGCCGCCCTCCAGGAGCTCGAGCTCCTCGTCTGCATCGATCTCGTGCAGCGCGAGAGTCATCGCCACGCCCACTGGCTCATCCCCGGCTGGCACTGGCTCGAGCGCGACGAGTTTCACCCGCTCTGGGGAAGCCTCGAGGAGCGACCGTTCGTCCAATACGCGTTCCGCGCCCTAGACCCCCCGGAAGGCATCAAGGAGGAGTGGGAGTTCTTCACCAATCTCGCGCTCGAGATGCGCCGGCCCCTGTTCGGAAAGCCGGGATTCAACGCCATCGTGCGCTCGAGCCGCGTCGTCGCTCGGCTCACCGGGAAACCCGGCCTGGCCTTCAGCCCCAACTGGGTCACCTGGGCAATGCTGCGTATGGGCGGCCGGCTGAAGTGGCGCGACATCAAGAGCCGGCCCCACGGGTGGGTGTACGGGGAGAAGGAGTACGGCAACCTCCGCAAGTCGCTGCTCACCGACGACGGTCGCATACAGGCCGCCCCCGAATCGATCTTCGCCGAGGCCCGTCGCCTGCTGAAGTCGCCGCCCCCGGAAAGCGACAAGCGGTACCCGCTGCTGCTCATCAACCGGCGACGCCTGCAGTCCATGAACTCGTGGACAAACGAGCTCCCCGGCCTGTTCGGCCGGCAAAGACACAACGAGCTCGAAATGCACGAAGACGACGCTGCCGCGCTCGGGCTCGCCACCGGCGACGTCGCCCTCGTCACATCGGCCACCGGCGAGGTCGAGCTCCCCGTCCGAGTCTCCGAGGCCGTGCGCCCAGGCGTGGTGGTCTCCGAGCACGGTTGGGGGTCGCGGATCTTTGACCCCCACGGCGATGCCGAGCCCGTCTTGTACGGTGCGAACCGCAACCTGCTCGTCTCCAACGAGCAACTCGATCCGCTCTCGCAGATCCCAGCGCTCAACGGAACACCGGTCGCCGTCGCAAAGGCCACCTCACGCCCGCCTCAGGCGGCACCCGCTTCATGAGCAGCCTCACCGGCGCGCCAGCGGTGCGCATCACGTGTGACGTCAAGCCCGTGTCACGCGCGCGAGCTGCAGCGTCCCGTTCGCCCAACCGCGCGGCGCCCGCTGCCCGCTGCGCATCGCATTCCCCGTCACCTGAGCGAAACGAGCGCATCGTGGACAGTCCACTCCTCACCATCAGCTGCCGCCTGTCGACGGAGACCCCCGTCAGCCGGAGAAGCAACGCCGTGGTCGAGTCTGCCGGTGCCCGCCGGAACACCCCCGAAACGGGCGGATGAGGTCGATGCCCACATCCGAACAGGCCGGTTTCATGAGCAGCGATGTTCCGGGGTTCGGCTCGGTCGGCCCCGACGCCGATCGGCTGCATCCAAACCCTCCCAACCAGCACCCCGCGGTCGCGGAGACGTACTGGTTCTCGTTCTTCCACGAGCCCTCGGGCCTCCACGGCGGCGTCTACCTCTGGGCCCACCCGAACCTGAGCACCACCTCAGCGGGTGTGTGGATCTTCCGCGGCGTCAAAGCCCATCGCATGGATGCCGAGCACTTCCACTACGAGCACCACCTCCCCTGGCCGACGACCGACGGCGACGTCGTCAGCGTGCCGGCGCTCGGGTTGGAGATCGAGGTCGTCGAGCCGCTGGCACAGCACATCATCCGCTACCGCGACCCCGCATCAGGCACCTCGCTGCAGCTACGCACGACGGGCGTCATCCCGCCCGTCGTCCGTGGAAACAACGCGCATTTCGAGCAGCCGATGCTTGCCCGCGGGGAGCTGGTCCTCGGCAGCGACACCTACACGATCGACTGCGTAGCGATGCGCGACCGCTCATGGGGCGAGCCCCGACCCGAAGGCGCCATGGCGCACCCACCGATCGGCTTCGCCGTCGGCGCCTCCGCGGACGGGAACATCGCTTTCACGTTCAGCGGGACCGACGACCCCGACACAGCCGACTGGGCCGGCCTCTACGACGTGCCGGCAGCCAAGCAGCTAAAGGACGGGTGGATCTGGCGCGACGGCCAGCTGCGCAAGCTCGTGTCGATGACCCGCACCTGCACGCGCGATCAACAGACGCTGAGACCCACCGCCATCCGGGTCGGGCTCACTGATGATCACGGGCAGGAGCACAGCCTCCAGGCGACACTCCTCGGGTGCTTGCCGTTCTCACCCTGGGCGATGATCCAGACCCACTGGTGCCCGGTCGCCTGGCAGCTCGACGACGGGACCGTCATCCGCGGCGAGGTCCAAGACGCATTCTGGCCCGACTACGTCCGGCACCTGCGCGGCGGAGGTGCAGAAGCATGAGTACGCACGAGGCCCGGCGGCCTATCGTGAGCAACACGACCGACTGGGGTCCAAACGGCGAACCGGTTCACGTCGATGCCGCAGGCCCGGACGACCCCGTCTACAACGACAACGCCTTCTTCGCGTTCTGGTCTCTCGGCGAGAACCCGATCTACGGCGAGGCGCCCGTCTCCGTCTCCCCGAACGGTGCTGGCCGCCGCACGCGCTTCACCGTCGTCCGCGGAGGCATTGCCCGTCGATTTCCAGGAGGAGCTTGATCGCAATACCTTCACCGGCGAGCACATCGATTTCGACCCGTGCGGCCGAGTCACCGTGAACGCCGCCGAGCTCAGCGCGGACGTCTGCTACACGCCGCGGTTCTGTGTGGGCAACTACAGCGAGCTCGGCGTCTTCGGAATCATCGGCGAGTCCACGATGGAGCATTTCCAACAAGGCGTGAACGTCACCGGGACGATGACGATCGGCGGCGAGACGATCACCCTGAACTGCCGCGGCATCCGCGACCGAACCTGGGGCTACCGTGATGAACCGAAACTGTGGATCGACGGCGTCGGCTTCTGCGCCACCTTTGAGGACTTCGACTTCACGGCGGTGCGCAACGTCACGTCCGACGGGCAGGCAATCACCGACGGCTTCATCCTCAGCGACGACGGGGCGCTGCGACTGACGCAGATGCGGTTTACCTACGACCCGATTCTGCTGCGCCGAGCCGTGCTGAGGTTCGAGGACGGCAGCGAGCGGACCATCTCGCGCCTCTCCCGCCAGTACACCCCCGTCTGACTCCCCCAAGGCCCCGAACGCGAGGCGCCCGCCATGACCACGTGGAGTGAGTACTGCACGTTCGACGCCTGGGATCGCTCGGCGAATGAGGCATGCTGGGTCTGAGTCTCCTATGTCAAGCAGGCGGTCTGCGGGATGCTCCTCGGGTCGGTGAGGAGCCGGTAGATGCGTCGGACGAGGTGCCGTTTGAGGCAGCGGATCGCTTCGCGGTGGGTCTTGCCGGCCTGGCGCTGGCGAGCGACGTAGATCGCGGTCTGCGGGTCGTGGCGCAGGCGCGTGAGCGCGATCGTGTGGATGGCGTTGTTGAGCTGTCGGTTGCCGCCGCGGTCGAGGCGGTGGCGATCGGTCCGGCCAGAGGAGACAGGTATCGGCGCGCAGCCGGCAAGACGGGCGAGCTTCGCGTCGCTAGCGAAACGCTGGATGCCGGCGATCTCGCCGATCAGCTGTGCGCCGGTGATCGGTCCGATCCCGGTTTCAGCCAGAAGCTGCGGGGCGGCCTGGCGAACGAGGGCTTGCATCTCGCGGATCAGTTCGGCGATCGAGCGCGTTAGCTCGCGGATGCGGCGCAGCTCGTCGCGGGCGATCCGCACGCGCGCGGTCGCGGCCGTACGGGCAAGCCGGCGGGCAAGCTGCTCCTGGAGTCGCAGACTGTTCAGTCCGCGGGCTGGAGGCTTGAGATCGGGCCACAGGTCGTGAAGGTTCCAGCGCAGGTCGTTGACCAGCGCGGTGCGTTGCCGCACAAGGCGCTGGTGATGGCGATGCAGCAGCCGGATCTCGAGCTCGATCCCAGCCAGCTGTGCTGTCGGGAGGTTCTCGATGCCCTCTTTGAGCGCGGCCCGTCGGCAGTCCTCCATAATCCAGACACGATCGTCATGGAGGTTGCGGGCCCAGGCGAGCAGCTCGCCGAACCCGTCACGGACCGCCCGGGCCTTGCGGTCGGCGACCTGTCGGCCGACCGCGTCGACCGCGACGGCCCAGTGCGTGTCCTTGTGCGGGTCGATCCCGATCGTCACCATGCTGATGTCCCTTCTTGTCGATCTGCCGTGGAAGCGGACGACCGGCGGACATGTCTTGGTTGGGGCGCAGCCACGCTCCTATCAGGTCACGCCGGCGGTCCTTGAACGGCGCCGAGCGAACAACTCAAACCGAGGTCAGCCTCACCGAGGCGACAACGGAGACTCGGGTCAGCTCGACGCCGTCAAGGACCATCCACCACGCGTCGCGTCACCGCAACGCAAGGCGCAGGCTCTCACCAAGACGGAGACTTCATTTCCAGGGTTTGCCCTGGAAGGAGGATCCTCTGATCCATATGGCTCGTCATACATCGGCCAGCAACCGCAGATCTGGTACGCGAGCTTCGGCAACCCGCTGGCCGCCGCGGCGATCGCCAGATCCTACGACGGCGTGATGCTGCCGCCGATGTTCAGCCCGGAGGCGTCGGCTGCGGCGATCACCCGCATTCACCACGAATGCGACCTGATCGACCGCGGCCCCGCAGAGATTCGCATCTGCCAGCCCGTCGTCGTCGCCGCGGATCTTGACGATCGCGAGATGCGCTCGATCGCTCACGGGCGAGCGACCACGTACCTGCAGTACCCGAAGTACGGTGACGCGCTCGCGGTCGCGAACGGCTGGGAGATGTCCAGCGTGCAACAGCTGCGCGGCCACCGCTTCTGGGCCGGCCAGGGCACGATCGGTGATCGCCCCTTCCATCGCCACCAGATGCTGGAGGTCGCCAACGTCATCCCTGACCAGTGGATGCTCGACACCTGCGCCATCGGCTCGGTCGACGAGTGCGTCGCCTCGCTGCAGCGCTGGCGGGACATCGGCGTGGACGAGATCACCACCTACGGGAGCACCCCCGCTCAGAACGCCGCGGTCATCGCAGCTTGGCGCGCCAAGGCCGCGGCCGCCGCGCCGACCCCCGCCACGTAACGGCATCAGAGCTTCGCAAGCCGTCTCCAGCGCAGCTGCCCACACCGGCTGCGCGCCCCGCTCGAACGCGCGCGGGCCTCCGATGCAATCGGAGGCGGTGGCCGAGCGCCGCCACCTCACGCGTCAGCGCGCACCAGCGGCTCTCGCGCGTCATCAGTGTCTAGGCGATCCCCGCGAACGCCTCCTTGCGTGGCCGCCATCGGCGGTCGGCAGACGACCAGCGAGTACACCCACAACAGGCCGAGAATCAATACAACCGTCGCGCTTGTGCCCAACAAAGTCACGGTACGGTCGTTTGTCGAGCCGACCGTACAGGTCGCCGCGACTGAGCCGCCCGTGTGCGCTGCCACCATGATCGCCGGCATCAGGCCGACCAGCAGAAACTGCCGGCCGCGTGGGAGCACCTTCAGCAGCAATGACAACGCTACGGTGCTGGCGATCAGCGCGTGGCTGTTGGCGAACGCCCACCAGACGGGCATTCCGCCGACACGCAACGGCTGCTGCCCGTAGAACACCCAGAGTCGATAGTGGATCGCGATCACGTCGACCACGAGCGCCCCGATGACGAGTGCTCCGCACAGCATCCAATAGGTCCGGACGCGGATGCCGGCGGCAAACCAGTCCACGAGCAGCAACCACATCGGAGCCCAATAGAACAGGTAGATCAGCCCGACGTACACCGGGATGTCGCGCCCGAGCGAACGCAGCCACGTCGCCTGGCCGATCTCCGGATATGCCGCGAGCCCAAGAACATTCGTATACGGCTCCAGGACCACACCCAGCGCCCCGGCAGCGAACAGGTACACCGGAAGCATCGATCGCTCCCGCCATCCCCTAAAGACGCAGAAGGCGAACGCCCCAACGGCGAGCACTCCGGTCAGCGCAATCGCACGCCCCTCGACAGCATTTGAAAGCGCGTACTGCGGCGGACCGTCCATCAGACGACGCTACCAGAACACGTGTACAGAATGGCCGTATGTACAGTACGTCCTCGCGCGTCGCTCAACCATCCACGTTCACGGGCCAGATCGCGCCCGTGACCAACGGCGCATCACGGCTATGCGCCGGTAGCGGTGTCGCGTGGCCGTCGACGCCGTCGTGGGCCCGACGAGCAGGTCCCGTGACGGCGGCGGCGCGCCGACGGTACGCCACCGCAGGCGGGTCGGCGCCAACCGGCGGGCGGCTTGCCTCAGACGGCACGATCAGCGGCTTGCGACGCAGCGTCGCCTCTGACATGCCAGTGGGCTTGGAAGTCCGGGCCTCGTGAGTCCGGAGCGCAAGCGGGGGGAGCGACCGCAATCACCATTGGGATTGGGTAGTCCACACCGAGGAGAAGAGCCTCGCCGGGAGCAAGCGTCGGAAGCAGCGCGGCGGCAGACCGGTCAAGGTCGCCAGCGGCGCGCTCCACGACGTGACGATCCGCGCCGTTCGTGAGGCGATGGACGAGTAGCGTGCCCATCTGTCCCAGTACAGCCTCAGGGATGTCGCGGGGCCCTCTGCGTCGCCAAGCAGAGGCTAAGGGAGTACTTGCGGCCCTCCTTGGCGATTAGGTCGAACGCGCAAGGGGGTAGCGGGTGAACTCATCCCCGAGCCAGCGATTGAGGAACTGGTGGGCTTCGTCGAGGCACACGACAACGGGTCGGTCGGAGAACCGGCCGGCCCGCGCAAGACCGAGTAGGTGGCGCCCGATTCCATTGGTGACGACCTCCCGGATGTCGGACGTAAACGCCAGGTACCTCAGAGACACCCTCAACACGGGATGGCTGTCGTCGGCGAGCCAGTCGTCGATCACGTCGGCCAGACTCGAAGTGCCCCAGGGCGAAGGACCGGCGCGAGTTCTGGCGCTGCCAGGTAGCCCTCAACGCGTGAAAGCAGCGAGGCACACTGGCTGCAGGCCTGCTCGTCGGCGCCTCCCCATTTCGTGTGACCCTCGTCCCACGAGCCGCTCCGAAAGCGGACGGTCAGACGCATTCGTGTGCAAGCTGCGCCGAAAGCCGCTCTATATCGAACTCCGCCGATGATCCGTCGATGACAGCCGCGTGTTGGGTGTAGTGGACACACCCGGGACAGCTCAGACCAACGGCACCACCAGCCGCTACGTCGCCGACCGTCGCGATGACATCGCCGGTCCCCTGGCCCGCCGCGACCAACCGTGCGACGGGCCCGTGAATCCTGACGTGGTCCTCGCCGACGAATGCGCGATCGGGCGGCCCGGTGCTCCGGTGTCGTGGTTGGAGCGGCGACATGCGCAGATGCGGTCGACCGCCCGGACCCGCCGCCCGGTGGTCGCCCGTTGCATCGGAGTGGGGGTCGCTCCGTCTGGTCGGAGCGGATCGTGGGCAAGCCGGTTCTCCACATCGTGTCGCGTCGCTCGGGTCTATCGGTGGCTGTGGTCGCGCTGATGGGTGAGCCACGCCTCGAGTTCTGATCGGTAGAACCGGCGGTGTCGGCCGATCCCGATTGACGGCAGCGGCATTTGGTGGCGGCGGGCGTACTCGTAGATGCTGGACCGCGGGACTGCCAGGAGCGCGGCGACGTCGCTGGCGGTCAGCAACGGCTCGTCGAGATTTACGCCGACTACGGTGGTTGTCTCAGGCTCGGATGGCTGCATGCTCCGAAGTGCGCGACGCAATGCGCAGGCCGGTTGGCGACCGGAGGGGCGAGCGCCAGGCCGTCTTCAAGGGCTCCTCAGGTCCGGTGCAATCCGCCGGCCTCTTGGAACGGGTCGTGTGCGGCGTCGCCGGCGGCGGCTCTGGCGCGCCGCTCGCGCTCTGTGCGTAGCGCCGCTAGCCCACTGACAGGTCCTTCGGTGGGGTTCGCCGGTCGAAACCTTGGGCTGCCGCTCAGCCCCGTGTTCATGGGCGTTTGTCGTCCCTCCCTGTGCCTGACCACCCGCCCCCACCATGAACTTCGTCCAGGGTGAGTGCGGGTGGTCAGGCACAGTCCGGGAGACAAGCCAAGAGCACGGGGCTGAGCGGCAGCCTGGTGGGGTGGGACGGTGGGAGGCAGGAAGAGATGCAAAGCCGGGGGGATCTGGATGCTGACTGGCACTTGGCGGGGGCGCGGGCGATGGTCTCGACGGGCGGTGGGCGGGGCGATCGGGAAGGCACGACGCGGGCTGAAGGCAAGGCGCGATGTCACAGAGTCTGGGGGCAGGGATCAACGAGGTGGCTGGTGCGCGAACCGGTCGTGCTGCGTGATCGCTTAGGACACGGCGAGAGTGCTGGGGTGGTGACCGTCGGCAGGAGGGCGTGCGGGCGGATCGTCAAGCCAACGAGCGCGCGAGCAGTCGTGTGTTCGCGTATGCACGCCGCCTCGCCAGCGAGCAAGGGATGGTGCAAGCAGGCAAGCAAGCACGTCGTCGAGCGACCGACCGGAGCACGCACATGTGAGCCCTCTCATGCGAGCCGGCGCTCGTGCCTGCAGCCGAGCGCGCTGGGCGCGGATTTACGCGCCGTGTTCACGGTGAGCGTGCTCACGGCCGCGGCAGCGGCCGAGGTGCCGCGGACGCCTGCCAGTGAGCGACGAACTGGCGAGCATCAAGATCATCCCCGCCCGAGGGGCCATGGCATCGATACCGAGGAGTCGCGCGACCGGGGTCCGACGCCGCCCACCCCGGGGGGCTGGACGAGACCGACACCGCCCGCCGACTGACAGACCGCTTCGGCTTTCACCCCAACGAGCTCAGCCGTGTGAGCGTCCGGCGGGGCCACAAACAGCACATTGACGACGGACACCCCTCGGGGCTCGGACGAACGGCGGGAAGATTGAGGTCTAAGGAGAACGCCTCGTTCCTCGGCTGACCCCGCCTCCGGACTCCCGTCGCAGCACCTGGTCGACGCACCCACCGCGAAGCGCTTCGACCGAGCTCCTCACACAGCACCTAGCCGACTTTGTACCCCAACTTTGGGAATAGCCGGTGGGCTCATCTCAGTCACCGTTCTGTGTGGGGTGATCGTGGCCGTTCGCGACAATGACCCTCCCCAGGAGACCCGCACGATCATCGGCAGTGTGCTGTGGCGCGAGGTCACGGTCGACGGCGCCCGCGTCCGTGTCGAGTACGGGTTGCCGATGGCGGGGTAGGGCCTTCATTCGGTACTCGAAGATGTCAACGTGCGGGAGGACGCGCGCACCGTCGAGATCACCGTCCGCATCAAGGTGACCTTGCCAAACTCCGAGCATGGGAGGTCTGAGGAGACCGTAGTCACATACTCAACTCGGTGACGAAGCGACGGTGGACCTCAAAGCTCCGCTGGGACACCGGGAACTGGTCCATACGCGGTGAGCTCGGAGCTCCAACAGCTTGGTCTAGCCGGGCGTTCAGACAGATAGAGGCTGATTGGTCGAAGGTGTCGCTGACCGCCTGCTGGCGTTGGCTACTCGTCGACAACGCCTCCATCCCGTGCGCCGCGGACCAAGGCCTGTGGAACATGGCCATTCACCACAGCATCGGCTGACAGCCGCGACCTTGGCGGAGCATCACGTTCGGCCGGGCCATCGATCCGACCGCGCAATCATGCGGTTGCTCGATCCGGCTCGCTCGCCAAGCCCAAGGAAGGGTCGGCGATGTTGAGCTTGAGCCAACCGGCCTGCCTGCTCGCGTCGCCGAGGATGTCCGCAGCCCGAGTGCATCAAGTCACCGAACACGCGGGGACACAATTGCAGGGCCGCCGTCAGATGCGTGGCGCGTCGCGTCGTGCGAGTGTGAGGCGCGTCGCGAGGTTGATGAGGTCCTCGGCGGTGAGGCTGTCGGAGTTCATCGCGATCAATGTGTCGTCGAGGGTCATCGCGAGCTGGGCCTGGGGCCAGCTGTCGGTGCGTTGGCGGACTCGCATCTGCCGGCCGGCGTGTTCGACGTCCTCGCCTTCGGACGGGGCATAGTCCTCGGCGGTGGCGGCGGCCAGTTGGCTGATGTTCAGCTGGGCTGCGGCGTCGCGGCTGCGGTAGTTCAGACCGACGCTGGGGTGGGCCAGTGGCCGTTCGTGGCCGGCGTGCAGCGTGACGGTCAGCTCCCAGTCCGGCGGCGGGTCAGCGAGCGCGTACACGGCGAACGGGACACCGGCGACCGCCTCATGCAGCGGGATGCCGTGCCGGAAGCGATGCAGCATGTCGGCCTGGTGCAGCTCCTCGCCGGGCGGCGGGGTGAAGCGAAAGAGCTCCGGGTCAAGCGGCGTGTCAACGGCAATCTGCAGCGCCTCGGTGACCTGGGTCGGCCGGCCGTCAAAGCGCGCCTCCGCACGCAGCAGCACACCGCGCTCGGAGTCGACCTCCAACGCGTATTCCTGCGCGCCCAGCCCCAGATGGTGCAGCGAGAACATGTCGCGATCGCCGCGACCCTGCGACCGCGGCCGGCTGCTCACCAGCAGCACCGGTCGCCCGGCCCGCACGCCACGGCCGGTGATCGTGAAGTCCAGCAGACCGATGACCGCGGCGGGATCAAGCATCGCCGTGAACTGCTCGCCGGCACCGTGACCGTGGCGCTCGTCCCCGGCGTTGGTCATCGCGCCCATCGGCGGCGACCAGGACCACCACGTCGCGCCGACCCGGATCGCCAGCGTGGCGTGCCCCGGGTCCGGGACCTCGCGCTCCTCACGCAGGCTGTCCGGCGCCTGCCACCAGAACCGCACGTCCTCCTCATGCACCGGCGAGACCTCGCCAGCCTCCACTCGCCCGACCGACCACGTCTGGGCGCCGCTGGCCCGCGCATGCGCCTCGAACGCCTCGCGCAGCCGCTCGTCATCACGCCACACCCGCCACCGACTCTCCACCGAGGCCACGCGACCACCAGCCCCATGCAGCAGCTCCAGCAGGTCACCAAGCTCCGTCACAGCCACGACGTTACCCCGCAGCGCACGCGCGCTCCGACGCTCGCCGTTCCCCCCCCGGCACCAATCGAGCTCGCGGAGGGATCGCCACGGTGCTGACCCAGACCCGTCAGCTGCACGCGGGCTGCGCCCGCCACGGCGCACAGTGGAAGCGCCGACGGCCACCTGAGTGGCGGACAACGTCGTCCCGAACTTCGTCCCACACCCCCGATTTCCAACGGCCTTCAACCAGCCAAACCGCTAGCATCCAAGCCGTACAAGACGCACTCAGTTGCCGATCGAGGAACTACGGAACCGAAGGTCAGAGGTTCGAATCCTCTCGGGCGCGCTCTGGAAGTCCCTGCATTGCCGGGACATTCTGATTCCCGAGCCCTCTTGCTGGAAGCGGAAAAGGTACCCAGACGGGTACCAGACCCAGCAAGAGGTGAGTGGTCGTGCAGTCAGGTCAAGTTGGCTCTGGTTCGGGCTATGTGTTCCGGGTGGACAGGCAGTCGGGGCCGGTTTGGTACGCGAAGTACCGCGGCCCGGACGGGCGGCAGGTGAAGAAGAAGATCGGTCCGGCTTGGACTGGTCGTGATCGCCCGGCGGCGGGGTTCTTTAACAAGCGGACGGCGGAGGACTGGCTCGACGATGCGCTGGCTGCGCTCAGTGAGCGCGCGTTGGTCGGTGCTGTCGCTTTCGGGGTGTCGTTCGAGGTGGCGGCGCGAACGCGCTCATCGAGGTTCACGTCGGTGCCGACGTCTTCGATCTGTATAACGACGCGGATTTTCTCGGCGTCGAGATGAGCCTGCCCGCGGTGGTCTTCCGCTTAGGAACCCTCACCGGACGACCTGCGGCGGGACCGACGACGGACGCCGGGTAGCCGGTGCTCAGGCCGATACTGCCCGCAGGTGGGTCCGTACTCGTCGGTCAGCGTGACCCGGCGCGCCGGGCAAGGCCACGCCTGACTCCGACATCGTCGAGGTGCGGTTCGTGGACCTCGTGCCCGCCGAGCGGGTAGTGCAGGCGGTCGACTTCGTGTCCAAGGACCCGGCGCACGCCGGCACGATGACCCTGACGTGGGCGCTCACCCCGGACGGCGCCGGCACGCGTGTCGACATCACGGCGGAGAACGTCCCGGTCGGCATCTCCGCCGAGGAGCACGCGGTCGGACTGCGCTCGTCGCTCGACAACCTGGCCGAGTACCTCGCGCGCTGACCGCTCAGCTCCGCGCCCCGTTCAGGGCTGCTCGTCCTCGGTCGCGGCCTTGCCGGCCGCGGCGAGCGCGTCGACTGCGGACATCAGCCCCATCCACCCGGTGAAGTCGCGGGCGGCGCCTCCGGGGCCCGTGGCGACGCCGGCCGGCATCGACCCGTGCAGCCGCAACGCGATCTGGATCACCCCGTCGGCGGGGACGGGGTCAGGACCGTCCTTCATCGCTCACCCGCTCACGACGGTGAAGCCCAGGAGCCTCGTGGCCGACGCGTTCTTCGCCGCGTCGGTGGCCGTGATCGCGAACCGGTAGCTGCCCTTCCTCAACGCCGTCCTGCCGATCCGCCCGCTGAACGCGATCGTCACGGCGGCCGCCGCGTCCCGGCGGGTGAGCGTGCCCACCGGCGTGTAGCGGATGCACCGCCTGGCCTTCGCCTTGATGAGCTTCTTCGTGGCGGCCACGCAGGAGCGGCCCCGCCGGCGCCCGACCGCCCTGCGCTGGACGCGGAGCGTCAGCGACGCACGTTCCGACAGCGTGAGCCGGACCGTCGTGCCCCGCTTGACCTTCGCCTTCGTCGGGCGCGCCGCGGGAGCTGCCTTGGCGACGGCAAAGCGCCTGTTGCTGAGCTTGGCGCCGGTGATCGTCGGCGCGGCCCGGTCGGGCAGAGCAGTGCCGCCGCCGCCCCCGCCGGCGCCGCCGCCCGTGGTGTCACCGGGGCAGGCGCCGGCCTGCATGGGGCAGCGATCGACGTCGTCGGGGGTGCCGTCGTTGTCGTCGTCAGCGTCGCAGGCGTCGCCCGTCGGATCGCCGTCGTTGTTCCCCTGAGCCGGGTTGACGACGAGACGGCAGTTGTCGGCCGCGTTGCGGACGCCGTCGCGGTCGGCGTCCAGGAGCACGTAGGCGGAACCGGAGGATGCGCGGCCGTTGTTGCTCGCGTTCGGGGCACCGAGGATGACGTCGTCGCGCCCGTCACCGTCGAGGTCGCCGGCGGACACGGCGTAGCCGAGAGCGTCCTTCGGCGCGGCGCCGTCGAACCGCTCGCCGCGCGCGCTCTCGGTCGTCGTGAGCTTGGCCAGGTCCAGGTCGGCGGGGTCGGCGACCCCCTGGCCGTGGACGACGTAGGCCGAGCCTGCGACGAGGCGCTCGTTGTTGCCGGCCCCCGGCGCGCCGAGGAGCAGGTCGCCGACGCCGTCGCCGTCGAAGTCGCCGTGGGCGAGCGCCGCGCCGGCGCCTTCAACGCCCAGCGCGCCGTCGATCCGCAGGCCGCGGGCGGCCTGCGTCGTGGTGATGTCGGCGAGCTTGAGGTCCGCCGGGTCGCTCACGCGCCGGCCGTAGATCACGTAGACCGCGCCGGAGTCACGGCGGCCGTGGGTGTCGGCGGCGAGCGCGCCGACGGCGACGTCGTCGATGCCGTCGCCGTTGAAGTCGCCGGCACCGCTGACGGCCAGGCCCGCGGCGTCGTCCGTGTCGACTCCTTCGACGTACATGCCGCGGGCGCCGATGCCGCCGTTGATCTCCAAGTCGCCGGGGTCGGCGGTCTTCGTGCCGTAGAGGATGTAGGCCGCGCCGACGTTGGAGAGACTGCCGTTGACCCCGGGAGCGCCGACGATCACGTCGTCGACCCCGTCGCCGTTGACGTCGCCGGCACCGGCGACGGCACCTCCGACCTGATCGCCCGGGCCCTGCCCGTTGATCCGCAACCCGCGGGCTTCGTCCGCGTCCCCGTCGTCGATGATGTCGAGATCCACGTCGGCGGGGTCGGCGGTCTTCTCGCCGTAGATGACGTACGCCGCGCCGGACCTGAAGCTGAAGCCGAAGGCGTCGACGGAGCCGACGATCACGTCGTCGATGCCATCGGCGTTGACGTCGCCGGCGGGGGCGAGCGCGTAGCCGGCGCTGTCGTCGGCCTTTCCGCCGGCGATGATCATCGCGCGCGCGTCTTCGGTGGTGCTGAGCTTGATGAGATCCAGGTCGACGTCGGCCGGGTCGGCCGTCCGCTGCCCGTAGATGACGTAGGACGCGCCTGCGCCCGCCCGGAGGTAGGGATCCGCGAACGGCGCCCCGACGAGCAGGTCGCCGATGCCGTCGCCGTTGATGTCCCCGGCGGCGGCGACCGCCCAGCCGGCCAGGTCGCCGTCCATGCCGGTGATCTGAAACCCGGCGCCGGCGAGGCTCTGCAGGTCCACGTCGGCGAGGTCGTGGCCGCCGTAGACGACGTAGGCCGAGCCCAGCCCTCGGAGGGCGCCGCGCGTGACCGTCGGGGCGCCGACGACGAGGTCGTCGATGCCGTCGCCGTTGACGTCCCCCGCGCCGGCGACGGAGTAGGCGGCGCTGTCGTTCGTCGCGACGCCGTCGACGCGGGCCGCGATGGGCGAGCTCTGCAGATCGATCGCCGCGGTCGCCGCCGGCGCGTGGCTGAGCAGCACGAGCAGCGGGACGGCGAGCGCGCAGCGGCGCAGGCGGCGGACGGGCGAGGCCGGTGTCATCCGCGCATGATCCCGCGCCGCCCCGCGCGGCACATCTCGGCGACCCCTAGACCGGCCCCCCAGGATTAGGCGACGAGCTGGGTGCGTGGAGCGCGCCGGGCAGCTCGCGGCGGGAGCGCACGCCGAGCTTGCGGTAGGCGTTGCGCAGGTGCAGCTCGACGGTCTTGTCCGTCACGAAGAGCGCCTCGGCGATCATGTGGTTCGTCCGTCCCGCGGCAGCGCGCTCGACCACGCGGCGCTCAGCCGGCGTCAGCGCGTCGGGCCCGGAGAGCGCGGCGCTCCGCGTGCGCACGCCGGCGGCGCGCAACTCGTGCCGGGCGTGAGCGATGAGCCGGCCGGCACCGAGCGCATCGGCGAGCTCCAGGCCGTGGCGCAGCGGGTCGCGGGCGTCGGTGGGCCGGCGCGCCCGCCGCAGCGCTGCGCCGATCGCCCGGGCGTTCACCGCGTGGAGGCGCTCGAGGAGTTCGGCGGTGTCGCGGTCGGGGTCGCGGCGGGCGACGTCGAGCAGCGTCTGCGTGACGGCCAGCGGGGTGCGCAGCTCGTGGGAGGCGTCGGCGGCGAAGCGCTGCTGCTCGGCGAGGTGCGCCTCCAGCTGGGCGAGCATCGCGTCGAAGGCGTCGGCGAGCTCGGTGAACTCGTCGCGACGCCCCTCCAGGCGGACCCGGTGGGAGAGCGACCCGGTGCCCGCGATGCGGGTGGCGGTCGTGATGCGCGTCAGCGGGGCGAGCATCCGGCCGGCGAGCATCCAGCCCCCCACGAGACCGAACACCAGCAGGGACCCCAGCGCGAGAGCCGCCTTCGGAGCGAAGGCCCGCTGGAGATCGGAGCGCGTGGGGGAGAAGCCACCCGGTCCGACGAGGACCCGATCAACTCTCGCAGCGTCAGCACGCCGTCGGCCGCCCCATCGGGCAGCGGCGTCTGAAACGACGGGCCCGACCCCCGCGCACGCAACGGGCGCCCCTCGATCGTCAGCATCCTGCCTCCAAACTACTCATGACTCGCGAGTCTGCACCACCGCGCCGCGCACGTCGAGCCGAGTCACATCGCAACCACTTCGCACACGAACGCGGCACGCCCGCTCTACGTGCTCGGCAAATGCTGGCCCGCCGCTTCACAAGCTGACGGGCGACGCCGACGGCAGCGCGAAAGACCAACCGTCACCGGACACCCCAGTGCGCCGGCTGCGCGCTCAGGTGTTGCTGGTTGGTGCGTGGTCACGGGTGTGGTGCCAGGCCTGGGCACGCGCAGTGATCTCGGAGATGACAGTGGACTTCGCTGCGGCGTAGGCATTCATGTCGGGCCAGTCCCGACGTGCGAGCTCTCGCTTTGCTGCGGCGTAGAGGTCTCTGTCTTCGGCGCTGTGCTGTAGCCAGTCGCGAAAGAGAAGGTGCTGTCGCTCCCATTCGCCGTCGGCGCGACAGATGTGGACGTGGATGTCCCGCGTGGGCGTGCGGACGAGCCGATGGCCGGGTTCGCGGACGCGAAGCTCGTAGCCCGAGGACCTCAGTTGGGGTAGGTAGCGCTCTTCCGGCTCGAGGTCCTCGACGCTCAACTGGATGTCAACGATGGGCTTGGCAGCGAGGCCGGGAACGGATGTGGATCCGATGTGCTCAACACGAAGGGCCCGCGTGCCTAACGCGTGGGCGATGCGAGCTCCGTGGGCGGCGAACGTCGCCGGCCAGGTGGGGTTGTAGGGGACGATCTCGATCGTGCGGTGCTCCTGGCCGCCGATCAGCTCGAAGTCGCCGTGCGTCACATCGACATCGTTGCGGATGAGTGGGCACGACCGAAGCCCAACCCTGGGCGGACGGTAACGTCGTGATGCGTATCGCACGCGGTCGGCCACCGGACGTCGAAGTCCGTCGGCACCCGCCTCCCCGTGGCGAGGCATTCTCGTAAGACCCGCCCGGTGAAGTGCCCGGTGACCGGGCCTCAAACGGGGCGCGTCGGCGGCCGTCGTCGCCATGAGGCCAGCGACCCGTTCGTCGGCGTGAACGTTCCCCCCTTCCCATTGGGAAGGGTCGGGCTGCCGCTCAGCCCCGTGTTCATCGGGCTTTGTGGTTCCTCCGCATGCCTGACCACCCGCTCCCACCATGAACTTCGTCCAAGGTGAGAGCAGGTGGTCAGGCCTACTCCGGCACCACAGCTGAGAAGACCACGGGGCTGAGCGGCAGCCTGCTGGTGGACTCAACAGAAGACGGGCGAGACGGGAAGGCGGAGGTGGGTGGGCCGAGATTAGGAGGCGGCAGACAGGAAGCGCGGAGAACGTGGGTGTGGCCGGCCAGCCGGGATGACCGAGGCCGTGGCACTCAGGCGGGGGAGGTCGATGTCTGCCGGGACTGATGCGGAGGACGGGGTTTGACTGAGTGGTCGACCTACAAGTTGAGCTGCTGGCACGCTGGAGTGCTGGCATGCCAGGGAGCGCCGATGCCGTGCAGCAGGGTTGCTCGCGCCATGGCTGGCATGCAAGACAGTGATGATCGCGGCCAGCAACTCGTCCAGCAGGAGAGCGACGTCGCTGGCAGGCGGACTGAACGGATCGATCGCCGCGCTGCTCGCAGGATCCTCACGGTGCAGGTCAGCGAGGATCTTCACGAGCGATACGTCGTGCTCGTCGGCGAGCTACGTGGCGAGCACGTGGACACGTCGATGACCGAGGTCGTCAACGCCCTGCTCTACCTCGGCCCCGTGAGCGCGGGCGAGATGCGGGCCGGGCTGCGCGCATACCGGCGCGCCCGCGACGGCGAGCTCTGAGCTGGCCGGCACGAGGAATGGCGGCATCGACGGGCGACGCCTGCAGCAGCGCCGGCGACCGGCGGAAGAGTGATGTCTAGGAAGGGCGCCTCGTACCTCGGCTGCCCGCCTCGCAGACTCCGCGGCCGCGGTCGCCGGACCCGGGGAACATCGCCGGTAGCGTTCGTCCCCCATGGACTGGCTATCGCGGTACGTCGCTGGCGAGCACGAGACGGTGTGGGCAGAGATGGTCGCCGTCGGCGCAGACATCGTCGATCGGGCGGATCTGCTCCTGGAGGCCGAGGCCGTCACTGATGAGACGATGCATCGCGTTCGCCGGAACCTCGACGTGCTCGAGAGCCGTTTGCGCGCGGCCGGCTACCGGTTCGCCGCCGACGAGGACGAGGACTGGCCACATCAGCCACGTGAGCAACCCACCGACGACGCGCTCGACATCATCGAGTCGATCGAGGCGAAGATCAGAGGCCGTTTCCCCGTCAGCGTCCGCTCCTTCATCGCCAACGTTGGCTGGGTTGACTTCAACGGCGAGCTCCCTGGCTGGTCGCCGCAATACGTCGACGGCCTGCAGGTGCACACCGATCTCAACGGGTTGGGGGACCTGCTGCTCGACATGATCGAGCACCCGTACTACGAGGACGACGACGGTGAGCTGGCCGGGAAGGCACATCTCGAGCTCAGCGCCGACCACCTCCACAAGGCCGACATCAGCGGCGGCCCGCCCTACGGGCTCGCCGTCCCCGATGCCTCCGCGGACGGCCGATGGCTCTACGACTCACTGCACCCAGCGCACGGATTCGTCGGCTACCTGCGCGCGGTGATCGCCGACGGAGGCCTCCCCGGTTGGCGTCGCACACCGGGCGACACGCCACCGGCCCTGCTCGACAAGCTGGTCGCGGACTTGCTGCCGTTCTGAGCTGACCGGGCGGTACCACGACGGGTACCAAATCACCGAAAAGGTACCGTCGACAGCCGCGCCGACGGCCCGTAAACTCAGCGTACAAGCGCTATCCAGCAAGCCCCGAGTGGTCTACGGAACCGAAGGTCAGAGGTTCGAATCCTCTCGGGCGCGCTGGAAAAGACCTGCAAAAGCGGATCTTTTCATCTTTTCTCGTTCGTCGGACTGTTGCCGAGAGGTTTGTCTCCGAATTTGTCTCCGGGGAGGGTAGCTCCGTGAGGGGCCAGTGCAGGCAAGGGCGGGCCCAGGTGGCGACAGCACCACCGTTGCGAGACGAATGGCTCGGAGCGGCCCGCCGCCGGCCGCT
>JAOPZJ010000309.1 GCA_025964155.1 Solirubrobacterales bacterium | reverse complement strand
GAGTGGCTGGCGGTCGGCGAGCACCGCCTCGTCGTGACCGGGACCTACCGCGGCATGGCGCGCGCGACCGGGGGCGTCGTCGAGGCGTCGTTCGCGCATCTTTGGGAGGCCCGGGCCGGGCGGCTCGTGGCCCTGACGCAGGTCACCGACACGGCGTCGTGGGCGGCGGCCCTCGTGCCGGCGGAGCCAGCTTCGCCTGACTGAGCGCGGTTGCCGGCTGCGGTCGGAAGGACTCTCCGCGTCAGCCCAGCTCCTCGACCACCTCTAGGATCCGCGTGGCCCCCGCTGCCGCGTCACTGAGGTCGACCGACTCGTCGGGGCTGTGGCTGACCCCGGTCGGGTTGCGGACCAGCACCATCGCCGCCGGTCGGCAGGGCGCGATGAGACCGGCGTCATGGCCGGCGAAGCAGAGAGTCTCGTGCCCGCCGGGACCGCGGAGCGCAGCCCGCAGCTCCGCGTCGAAGGCGATGCCCGCCGAGCGCGACTCCGCACGGACCTCCACGTCGGTGCGTCCCACCTGGGCGAGCGCCGCCGCCCGGGTGGTGAGCTCCCGCTCGAAGCTGGCGAGCGCCTCGGCCGACGGCCCGCGCGCGTCGATCCGGACGCAAGCCCGCGCGGCGATCGTCGTCAGCGCGTTCGGCTCGACGAGCACGCGCCCCGGAGTCACGCGCAGCTGATCCCCCGCGAGGTCCAGCGCGGCCACGATGATGCGTGCGGCGACCGCCATCGCGTCGCTGCGCTCGTCCATCGCCGTGGTGCCGGCGTGGTCGGCCGCGCCGTGGACCACGACGGCCAGGCGCAGGCGGGCGGCGAGCCCGCGCACGACCGCGAACGGCACGCCGGCACGGTGCACGTCACGCGACTGGTCGATGTGCAGCTCGACGAACCCGCGCAGGTGCTCGAGCCAGGCGGGCGCGCGGTGTACGCCGTCCGGGTCCACGCCCGCCGCGCGCATCGCGGCGGCCATGCCGACGCCGTCCTGATCGACACGGTTCAGCACGTCGCCGAGGTCCGCCACCCCGGTGAGCGCACGGCTGCCGAACGTCGGCGTGTTGAACCGCGTGCCCTCCTCGTCGGCGAAGCTGATGACCGCGACCGGCCGCGCCGCCCGCGCCGCGACGGCGAAGGCGGCGGCCACGCCGAGCGCCCCGTCGAAGCGCCCGCCGTCCCGCACGCTGTCGAGGTGCGACCCGACGGCCCACCAGGGTCCGGGGGTGCCGGGTACGGCCCACCGGTTGCCCGCCGGGTCGCGCTGCACCCGCAGCCCGGCGGCTTCGGCCTGCGCCGCGAACCAGCGCCCGCTCTGCGCATCCTCCTCCGTCCACGGCAGCCGGGTCGTGCCCGTCGGCTGCAGGCCGATCGGCTCCAGCGTCGCCAGACGCTGCCGCAGGTCGTCCGCGGTGATCACGACAGCGGGACGGCCGTCGGCATCCGGACGCCCGCGCGCCACACGGCGGCGACGAGCGGGACACCGGGCCGGTAGGCGAGGTGCACGTGGGACGGTGCGTCCAGCAGCACGGCATCCGCACGGGCCCCGACCCCGAGGTGCCCGACATCGCTGCGGCGCAGCGCCCGGGCACCGCCGAGCGTCGCCGACCAGACCGCCTCGTCCGGGGTCATCCGCAGGTCGCGCACGGCGACGGCGATGCAGAACGGCATGTTCGTCGTGTAGCTGGAGCCCGGGTTGCAGTCGGCCGCCAGCGCGACGGTCACGCCGGCATCGAGCAGGCGCCGAGCGTCCGGGTAGGTCGCCCGGGTGGAGAACTCGGCGGCGGGCAGCAGCGTCGCGACCGTCGTGCCGGAGGCGAGCGCCGCGACGTCCTCGTCGGTGAGGTGTGTCGCGTGGTCGGCCGATGCCGCGCCGAACTCGACCGCGAGCTGCACGCCCGGCCCGTGTCCGAGCTGGTTGGCGTGCACCCGCGGGACCAGTCCGCGCGCGACCCCGGCCCGCAGGATCTGCCGCGTCTGGTCACCGTCGAACGCCCCACGCTCGCAGAAGACGTCGATCCAGCGGGCGTGAGGGGCGCAGGCCTCGAGCATCGCGCCGCACACGAGGTCGACGTACTCGTCCGCGCGACCGGCGTACTCGGGGGCGACGACGTGCGCCCCGAGGTAGGTGACCTCGTCCGTGCGCTCAGCCGCGATGCGCAGGCTGCGCTGCTCGTCCGGGACGGTCAACCCGTAGCCGGACTTGCATTCCATCGTCGTGGTGCCCGAGCGCAGACCCTCGGCCAGCAGCCGGTCCACGGTCAGGCCGAGGTCGTTCGACGTGGCGGCGCGGGTCGCGGTGACGGTGGTCGCGATCCCGCCCGCGGTGTACGGCCGCCCGGACATGCGCGCGGAGAACTCCGCGGTGCGGTCGCCGGCGAAGACGAGGTGGCCGTGGCTGTCCACGAACCCGGGGATCACCGCGCGGCCCTCCGCGTCCAGCCGCTCCAGCGCGGCGGCCTGCGGCACGGCGTGGCGGGGCCCGGCCCATTGCACGACGCCGTCGCCGAGCACGAGCGCGGCATCCTCGACGAGGCCGAGCGGGCCGCAGCCGACGGTCGGATCGTTCGTGACGAGCTGGCCGATGTTGTCGATGAGGAGTGACGGGCTCATGCGCCGAGCACCTCCAGGATGGCGGCGTCGAGGGCGGCGGGGACGTCCTCGACCAGCGTATGAAGGCCGTCGGCGACGATGCGGCGGCCGGAGACCACGACGTCGCGCACGTCGGCGGTGGACGCCGCGAAGACGACGGCCTCCAGCAGCGTCGCGGGCGTCGATCCGGCCAGGCGGACCGAGTCGCGCCCGACGGTGACGAGGTCCGCCGGCGCCCCGGCCTGCAGGCCACGAGCCTGCGGCCAGCCGAGCGCCGCGTGGCCGTCGACGGTCGCGGCGCGCAGCAGGTGGGCGGCGCTGAAGTGCCCGCGCCGCTCGGAGGCCAGCCGTTCGTCGAGCTCGACGGCGCGGACCTCCTCGAGGAGGTCGATCATGGCGTGGCTGTCGCTGCCGACCGACAGCGGCGTCCCCGCGTCGGCCAGCGCCCGCGCGGGGCCGATGCCGTCCGCCAGGTCGCGCTCGGTTGTCGCGCACAGGCAGACGGTGGTGGCGGTCGATCCGAGCAGCTTGACGTCCCCATCCGCCAGGTGGGTGGCATGCACCGCGCACGATCGCGGGCCGAGCGCGCCGTGCTCGTGGAGCAGCTGCGTGGGGGTGACGCCGTGGGCGGCCTGGCACGCCGCGTTCTCGGCGCGTTGCTCGGAGAGGTGCACATGCAGCGGCGCCTCATGGTCCCGAGCCCACCCCGCGACGGTCGCCAGCTGGGCCGCGGGGACCGCCCGTACCGAGTGGATCGCGGCGCCCACACGGGCGTGCGCCGGGGTCGTCGTCGCGAGCGCCCCCACGCGCTCGGCCCAGCGGGTGGCGTCCCCGTCGCCGAAGCGCCGCTGTGGCCCCTCGAGGGCGCGGTCAAAGCCGCCGGTGAGGTAGCACGTGTCCAGCAGCGTGATGCGGATCCCGGCGTCGGCGGCGGCGGCGATCAGCGCGTCGGCCATCGCGTTCTCGTGCGTGTAGCGCACGCCGCCGGTGTCGTGGTGGACGTAATGGAACTCGCCGACGCAGGCGATCCCGGCCAGCGCCATCTCCGCGAAGGTCGCGCGCGCGAGCGCATGGTAGGAGTCGGGCGTCAGCCGGGCGGCGACCGCGTACATCTCCTCACGCCACGTCCAGAACGTGCCGCCACCGCGCTGGGCTCGGCCGCGCAGCGCGCGGTGGAAGGCGTGTGAGTGCGTGTTCGCCAGACCCGGCAGCGTCAGGCCGCGCAGGTGCACGGCATCCGGCGGGCGCGCCGCCGCGGCGGTCACCACAGCGATGCGCTCGCCGTCGACCTCGATGAGCACGTCGGCCTCGACGCCGTCACCGCCGAGCCACGCGTGATCGGCGAAGTACCGCATCACCCCCGCTCCGCCATCGGGATCCGCACGCCACGCTCCTGCGCGACCTCGGCCGCCCGGTCGTACCCGGCGTCGGCGTGGCGGATGATGCCGGTGCCCGGGTCGTTGGTGAGGACCCGCTCGAGCTTCTGTGCGGCCAGCGGCGTCCCGTCGGCGACGGTGACCTGCCCGGCGTGCATCGAGCGTCCGATGCCGACACCGCCGCCGTCGTGCAGGGAGACCCACGTCGCCCCGGAGGACACGTTCAGCATCGCGTTGAGCAACGGCCAGTCGGCGATCGCGTCCGAACCGTCGCGCATCGCCTCCGTCTCGCGGTACGGCGAGGCGACGGAGCCGCAGTCCAAGTGGTCGCGGCCGATCACGATCGGCGCCCGCACCGCGCCGCTCGCCACGAGCTCGTTGAAGCGCAGCCCGGCCTTGTCGCGCTCGCCGTACCCCAGCCAGCAGATCCGCGCCGGAAGCCCCTCGAAGCGCACCTTCTCCTGGGCCAACCGCATCCACCGCGCCAGCGACTCGTTCTGCGGGAAGAGATCGAGCACGGCCCGATCGGTGGCCGCGATGTCCCGCGGGTCGCCGGACAGCGCCGCCCAGCGGAACGGCCCCTTGCCCTCGCAGAAGAGCGGCCGGATGTACGCGGGCACGAACCCGGGGAACGCGAAGGCGCGCTCGTAGCCCCCGAGCTGCGCCTCTGCGCGCAGCGAGTTGCCGTAGTCGAAGACCTCCGCTCCGGCGTCCTGGAAGCCGACCATCGCCTCGACGTGGCGGGCCATCGACTCGCGGGCACGGGCGATGAACGAGTCGGGCTGCTCGCGGGCGAGCGTCGCCCACTCCTCGACGGTGACCCCGGACGGCAGGTACGCGAGCGGGTCGTGCGCCGACGTCTGGTCCGTGACGACGTCGATGGGCGCACTCATCGCCAGCAGCTGCGGTACGACGTCGGCGGCGTTGCCGAGCACGCCGATCGACAGCGGCCGGCGCTCGTCGCGGGCGGCGACGGCCAGGCGCAGCGCGTCGTCGATGCTGTCGGCCTCCACGTCGAGGTAGCCGTGCGCGATCCGCCGCGCGATCCGTGAGGGGTCGACCTCGACGCAGATCGCCACGCCACCGGCCATCGTCACGGCCAGGGGCTGGGCGCCGCCCATGCCGCCGAGGCCGCCCGTGAGGGTGATGGTCCCCGCGAGCGTGCCGTCGAAGCGCTTGGCGGCGACGGCGGCGAACGTCTCGTAGGTGCCCTGCAGGATTCCCTGGCTGCCGATGTAGATCCACGACCCCGCGGTCATCTGGCCATACATCGTCAGCCCCAGCTCGTCGAGCCGGCGGAACTCGTCCCAGTTGTCCCACTCGCCGACGAGGTTGGCGTTGGCCAGCAGGACGCGCGGCGCCCACTCGTGCGTGGTGAAGACGCCGACCGGCCGGCCGGACTGGACCAGCAGCGTCTCGTCGTCGCGCAGGTCGCGCAGCGTGCGGACGATCGCGTGCAGCGCGGGCCAGTCGCGAGCCGCCTTCCCGGTGCCGCCGTAGACGACGAGCTTCTCCGGGTGCTCGGCCACGTCCGGATCGAGGTTGTTCTGCAGCATGCGCAGCGCGGCCTCCTGCTGCCAGCCGCGGCACGACAGCTCGGTGCCGCGCGCGGCGCGTGTGGGCTGGGCGTCGGTGGTCATCGCGATTCTCCTTTGGGTCAGGCCAGCGGCCCGGTGACGGTCTCTGCGGCGTGGCGGACGTGGCCGTCGCGCACGAAGCACACGGCGGCCTCGATCTCCGGGGCCAGGAAGCGATCGGGGCCCGGGCCTGGCACCGTCGCCCGCAGGGTGTCCACGACCGCACCGGTGGCGGGCGCCGGTGTCAGCGGCCTGCGCAGCTCGATGCCCCGGGCCGCCGTCAGCAGCTCGATCGCCAGCACACGGGTCAGCCCGTCGACGGCGCGACGCAGCTTCCGTGCGCCCGCCCAGCCCATCGAGACGTGGTCCTCTTGCATCGCGGAGCTCGGGATCGAGTCCACGCTGGCGGGCACGGCCAGGCGCTTGCACTCCGACACGATCGCGGCCTGCGTGTACTGGGCGATCATGTGCCCCGAGTCGACCCCGGGGTCGTCCGCGAGGAAGGCCGGCAGTCCGTGGCTGCGCGCCGGGTCCAGGAAGCGATCGGTGCGCCGCTCCGACATGCTCGCCACGTCGGCGGCGACGATCGCCAGGAAGTCCAGGACGTAGGCGACGGGCGCGCCGTGGAAGTTACCGTTGGACTCGACGCGACCGTCGGCGGTGACGACGGGGTTGTCGATCGCGGACGCCAGCTCCCGGTCGGCCACGGTGGCGGCGTGGTCGACGGTGTCGCGGGCGGCGCCGCAGACCTGCGGGGCGCAGCGCAGCGAGTAGGCATCCTGGACCCGGGTGTCCTCCGGTCCGCGGTGGCTGGCGACGATCGGGCTGCCGGCCAGGACGGCGCGGATGGTGGCGGCCGACCGTGCCTGCCCGGCCTGCGGCCGCAGCTCCTGCAGGTCGGCTGCGAAGACGCGGTCGGTGCCGAGCAGGCCTTCGACGCTCATCGCCGCAGCGATGTCGGCAGCGGTCAGCAGCTCGTGCAGGTCGGCGATCGCCAGCAGCAGCATCCCGAGCATGCCGTCGGTGCCGTTGATGAGCGCCAGGCCTTCCTTCTCGGCCAGCACGACCGGCTCGATGCCGGCGTCGCGGAGGGCGTCGGCCGCGTCGCGCCGGGTGCCGGACGCGTCGCGGACAGGCCCCTCGCCCATGAGCGCCAGCGCGCAGTGCGCCAGCGGGGCGAGGTCCCCCGAACAGCCGAGCGACCCGTATTCGTGGACCGTCGGCGTGATCTGAGCGTTGAGGATCGCGGCGTAGGTGCTTGCGACGATCGGCCGTACGCCGGTGCGCCCGGTGGCCAGCGTGGAGAGTCGCAGCAGCATCATGGCCCGGACGACCTCGCGCTCGACCTCGGCACCGGAGCCGGCGGCGTGGCTGCGAATCAGGCTGCGCTGCAGCTGCGTGCGCGACGCTCGCGGAATCTGGCGGGTGGCGAGCGCGCCGAACCCGGTCGACACGCCGTAGTGCGGGCGCGTGTCGGCGGCCAGCGCGTCGATCGTCTCGCGGGACCGCGCGATCGCGGCGAGGGCCTCGGCGGACAACCGCACCGTGGCGCCGTCCCGGGCGACGGCGACGACGTCCGCCGCACGGGCGGGGCCGACACCGACGGTGACGGGCTGCGGTTGGTGCATGGCGTCAAGTAGAGACCGCCAGGCGTCCCGCGTCACGCGATTGCCCCCGCTTGTGTCTCGGATCTGAGACAGTGGGTCCATGGCGAACGCTCCCGCGGCGACCCAGGCGCTGGCCGTCCTGAAGCTGCTGGCCGAGCAGGCCGCACCCGTGCCGGCGGCGACGATCGCGCGGGCCCTCGAGCTGCCCCGCTCGACCGTCTACCACCTGCTCGCGGTGCTCCAGGGCGAGGGGTTCGTCGCGCACCTGCCGGAGGAGCGCCGCTACGGCCTGGGGGTCGCCGCGTTCGAGCTCGGGTTCGCCTACTCACGCCAGCAGCCGCTGCGCTGGATCGCGCAGGTCGTGCTCGCGCGGCTCGTCGACGCCAGCACCCACAACGGCCACTTCGCCGTGCTCCACGGCACCGATGTCCTGTACCTCATCGAGGAGCGCGCCCCCGGCCGCGCGAGCCTCGTCACCGACGTCGGGGTCCGCCTGCCCGCGCCGCTGACGGCCAGCGGCCTGGCGATGCTCGCCGCGCTGCCGGCGCAGCAGGTCGCCGCGCTCTTCCCGTCCCGCCGGGCGCTCGTGCGGCGTCACGATGCCGGGCCCGGCACGCTGACCGAGCTACGCCGCTCCCTGGCCGCGGTGCGCCGCGACGGCTACGCCCATGAGGACGGCTCGGTGACCCCTGGCTTCGCGTCCGTCGCGTCCGCGGTCCTGGATCACGTCGGGCATCCGGTGGCGGCGGTGGCGCTGACGTTCCCCACCGCTGAGGTGGACGCCGAGGCACGCTCGACGCTGGCCGCGCAAGCCGGTCGCGCCGCGGCGCGGATCTCCCGGCAGATCCGCGGACGCCCGGCGGGCGCTGCGTGAACGCGGTTCGGGGCTTACTTCCGCGCGGGCGCGTACAGCGTGTTCCACACGATGCCGGTGTAGGCATCGATGAGCCGCTCGAGCTCGGCACCGGTGGCGGTGCGCACGAGCTGGTGCAGGCCACGCTCGGCCATCCACGTCAGCCACGCCGCGGTCTGCGCGGGCGGGAGCGATGCGTCGACGAAACCGGCCGACTGCCCAGCCTTGATGTGCTTGCGCAGCCCCGCGACGTTGGAGGTCATCATCGCCTCGACGAGCTCCCGGACGCTCGCGTCGTAGGCGGCGGCATCATAGGTGGCGGCCATGAGCGTCGTGTGCGGCTTGTACGTCTTGACGACGCGGTCCAGCGCCGAGCGCAGCTGCTCCTGGGTGGCGTCGGCGCCCAGCGCCCACCAGTCCGTCGCTGCGTCGGAGATCTCCGCGGTGATGTCCTCGAACCAGGCGCGCAGCAGGTCGCCCATGTCCTCGAAGTACACGTAGAACGTCGACCGTGACATGCCGGCCTCGGAGACGAGGCGCTCCACGCTGATCTCGGTGAAGGACTCGCCCTCGTCCAGCAGCTTCTCGACGACGCCGAGCAGGCGCTGGCGCGCCTCGTCGCGGCGCTGCGTACGGGTGCTCTGGGACTTGCGGGTGACGGACGGCATGTCCGGTCAGCCTAGCGGGGGGCGGCGACGATTTCGCGGCAGTGAGCCAGAACCTGGACGGTCGCCCGACCCGTGCCGCTTCAGACCCGGTCCGCCGACGCGGCGAACGGCCTTTATGATCGACTGAATGACAACTTTGGGACCGCTGCACGGCGTCAAGGTGCTGGAAGTCGGGGGAATCGGGCCCAATCCGTTCGCCGCGATGCTTCTGGCCGACATGGGGGCCGACGTGCTGCGTCTGGACCGTCTCGGGGAAGGCGCGATGTTCCCTCCGAAGTTCGACGTGACCAAGCGGGGCCGCGCGGCCGTCGCCGTGGACCTGCGCAAGGACGAGGGCAAGGCGCTCGTGCTGGACCTCGCCGAGCAGGCCGACGCGCTCATCGAGGGGTTCCGGCCCGGTGTCATGGAGCGGCTGGGGCTCGGCCCCACCGAGGTCCACGCCCGCAACGAGCGCGTGGTCTACGGCCGGATGACCGGGTACGGCCAGGAGGGCCCGCTGGCGCAGGTCGCCGGCCACGACATCAACTACATCTCCGTCGCCGGCGCGCTCGGTGCGATGCGCCGCCAGGGCGAGCGGCCACTGGCGCCGCTCAACCTCGTCGGGGACTACGGGGGCGGCGCGATGTTCCTCGCCTTCGGCGTCGTCTGCGGCCTCCTGGAGGCACGGACCTCCGGACGTGGTCAGGTGGTCGACGCCGCGATGGTCGACGGGGCGGCGCTGCTGACGTCGCTCATGCACGGGCTGTCGGCGGCCGGTGCCTGGATCGACAAGGAGCCCGGCACGAACCTGCTGGACTCCGGCGCGCACTTCTACGAGACGTACGAGACCGCGGACGGGGGCCACATCGCGGTGGGCGCGATCGAGCCGCAGTTCTACGCCCGGCTGCTGGAGCTCATGGGGCTGACGCAGGAGGAGGTCCCGCAGTTCGATCGTGACCGCTGGCAGGAGCTCAAGGGGTGCTTCGCGGAGGTCTTCGCCACGAAGACCCGCGATGAATGGGCCGCGATCCTCGAGGGCGAGGAGGCCTGTGCCACCCCGGTGCTGAACCTCGGCGAGGCGGCCGGCCACCATCACATGCAGGCCCGCGGGTCGTTCGTGGAGCTCGACGGCATGACGCAGCCGGCGGCCGCCCCGCGCTTTGACCGCACGCCGGGCGCCGCCCGTCCGCTGCGCGAAGACGGCGACGCCGTGCTCGAGGCGTGGGGCATCGCCGCCGCCGACCGCGAGCGCCTGCGCGGGGCCGGGGCGCTCGGCTGAGGTCGGGGACTCACCCGCGGACGAGCAGCGAGATCCGCAGCGTCCCCGACGGGAACGCGGTCCCCGTGTACGAGTCGGCGAGGTAGCGGCGTCCTTGGTAGGTCACGGGGCCGTGGTCGGGGATCTGATCCGGTCCCGGGGCCAGCGTGCTGCCCGGGACCTTGCCCAGCGGTGACGTCAACTGCACGTCGGCACCGGTGAAGCGATGCATGAGCTTGATGTAGCCCGTGTCGTCCTGCACCGCCAGGGTGAATGTCGCCGACGTCTTGCCGTCTGGGCTGCGCACCGTGCCCGTCGCGGGCTGTAGGACGTACGGCCCGCCGAGGTCGTAGATCAGCTGCGAGCCGCGCGTCACCCGCACCCGGACGATGTGGTGGCTGTGGTTGCCGAAGAAGTCGCGGATGATCACCGCGCGGATCGCGGCCGGATCGTTCGCCGCCGTCGCGGCCCGGAAGGCTGGGTCGTGCGCCGCGAAGCGCAGGGTCTGCTCCACCGCGCGGCTGTTGCGCTCCGCCGCCAGGAGCCGTCGGCCGACGTAGCCGATGGTCCTCAGGCGCGTGTCTGCGTTGTCGGCGCCGCAGAGCGCGCTCGGGGGCGTCGGGATCTGCACGTCGATGTGCAGGGGACCGGACGGGTAGGCGTGTGTCGCCAGCGCGATGGTCTGGAAGCCCTTGCGGGACGCGGCGTGAGGCCCGGTGCGGAAGACGGTGGCAGCCCTGGCGAGGCGCTGGACGAGCGCGGAGTAGGCTCGCTGGTCGCTGACGGCGAGGATGAAGTGACCGACGACCCGACCGCCTGCGTCGTGCAGGTCCCCGCGGATCGGCGCGAACGTCGGCTTGGTACCGAAGCTGTAGACCCGGTGCGTGAGGTCAAACAGCTCGATCCGGACGATCTGGTGGCGGATGGGCAGGAAGGCGGCTTCGACGGCCGTGCGGCGCCCACCGGAGACGGCCGTCGCCAGGGCGGAGCTGCGCTGCAAGCGCTTGACGGCGGTGACGACGCCGCCTCCCTGAACGGCCTGGGCATAGACGCGCCGGGCGACGTCCGCCAGCTCGTTCGTCGCCACCTGGCGGCAGGAGCCGCCGACTGCCGGCGTCGGTGTGGCCGGCGCCTGGGACGACGACGCCTGGGCCGGCGCGGTGTATGCAGCGGACGACTTGGAGCCCGACGAGGCCCCGCACGCCACCAGTCCGACGAGAAGCGCGCCCGACACGAGCACCTTTGCCAACAAGACCATGGGCCAACGATGGCACGGGACCGGAATCACTCGGGCCGCGTCGCGACGGTGCAACCCGATCCGAAAACGATCCCAACACGTTCGCAACACCAGCTTGACCTGGCCTGTAAAGAACGACGAGACCTTCATAGGGTGGCCACTGCCACCACGATGACCCGCGTCCGCCCGAAGGAGCGGTCGGTCGGCTTGCGACCGCTCGCCGTCCTCCCGCTGGTCGCGGTGCTCGGCGCGCTCACCTGGCTCGTGCTGGCCGCGGCGCAGCGGCCCACCGTGCTGTCACCGCCGGTCCATCGCGATGGCGCGGCGGCCGGGTGGATGGTCGGCCCGTTCCACGGCCTGCTCAGCCACGCGAGCACCGTGACGCACGAGCTGCACTCGGACGTGGTGCGGGTGCTGATCGTCGTCGGCGCCGGCTGGCTGGTGGCGTGGGCGACCGCACCTGCGCTACCCGTCCGAGTGGTGGCCGGGGCGGTGGCGCTCGCGCACGGCGTGCTCTTCTTCAGCCCGCCGCTGTCACTGACGGACGTCTTCAACTACGAGCTGTATGGGCGCATGGCGGCCTACGACGGTCTCAACCCGTACCGCGCCGTCCCCGCCCAGGCCACCTCGGACCCGGTCTATCACCTGGCCAACTGGCACCACTTGCGCAGCCCGTACGGCCCGCTCTTCACGCTCGCCAACGAGGGGCTGGCCGTCTTCGGCGTGCACGGGTGGTATTGGGCATGGAAGGTCGTCGTGGTCTTGTCGAGCCTGGGTAGCGTGGCGCTCGTGGCGGCACTGGCCGGTCGCCTGGGCGTCTCGCGCCAGCGTGCCATCGCCGCGGTTGGTCTCTGCCCGGTGCTCCTGATCTCGGAGGTGGGCGGCCTGCACCAGGACATGCTCGCGATGGTCTGCCTGCTCGGCGCGGCGTGGTGCCTGGTGCGTGGCCGTGACGCGGATGCACCCGCCTGGACCGCCCCCGCGGCCGGCGCGCTCGCCGTGGCGGCCGCGGGGATCAAGCCGTCGTTCGCGATCGTCGTCGGCATCGTCGTCCTCGGGGCGCGGCAGCGGCCGCGCGCGATCGCCGGAGCGGCCGCGGCCGGTGCGGCGCTGGGCGCCATCACGCTGCTGGTGAACGGCGGCGCGCTCCCCGACGTGAGCACCCAGTCAAGGCTCGTCAGTCCGCTCAGCGTCCCGAACCTCGTCGGCCTGGC
>JAOPZJ010000113.1 GCA_025964155.1 Solirubrobacterales bacterium | reverse complement strand
GTGGAACCCCGGCCCCGGCCGTGGCCCCGGCAACGCCTGGAACCCCGGCCGTGGCCCCGGCAACGCCTGGAACCCGGGCCGTGGCCCCGGCAACGCTTGGAGCCCGGGCCGTGGCCCCGGCAACGCTTGGAGCCCGGGCCGTGGCCCCGGCAACGCTTGGAGCCCGGGCCGTGGCCCCGGCAACGCCTGGAACCCGGGCCGTGGCCCCGGCAACGCCTGGAACCCGGGCCGTGGCCCCGGCAACGCCTGGAACCCGGGCCGTGGCCCCGGCTACGGGATGCCGGGCCCGTCCGCCTCTGTGGGCGGCAGCGCCCAGCTTCCCGGCGCCTCGGCCGGCGTCGGCGCCGGCGCCGGCATCCCATTCGGCCCGGTCGGCGTCGGAGCAGCTGGCGGGCTCGGACTGGGCTGAAATACGCCCCGAGCACGGCCTGGAGGCCCGTTGGACAGCGATCCGCTCCCTCCCGCTGGACAACGGTCCCTCCAGGCCGGCCCGACCAAAGAGAATGGTGGCGTGATGGCCCGAACCGAGCCGGCCGAGGACGCGCCCCGCCGAGGGCGCCCACGCAGCGAGAAGGCGCGGCAGGCAATCCTCGAGGCCACGAGCGAGCTGCTGCTGGAGCACGGCCTCAGCTCGATCAGCATGGACGCAGTCGCGGAGCGCGCGGGGGCGAGCAAGGCCACCATCTATCGCTGGTGGCCCTCGAAGGAGCTGCTCGCCCTCGACGCGGTCTTCAGCGAATGGGAAACGGGGACGCCGGACAGGCCCGACACGGGCTCGCTCGCCGGCGACCTGCTGGCGCTCATCGATCCCTGGGTGCACCGGCTCGCGGAAAAGCCCTACGGACGCGTGATCGCCGCCCTCATCGCTCGAGCACAGAGCGATCCCCAGTTCGCCCAGGCGTATCGCGCACGCTTCGTCGAGCCACGCCGCGACCACGCCCGCCTTGTCTTCGTCCGCGCAATCGAACGCGACGAGATCCCGGCCGACACCGATATCGAGGCTGCCCTCGACCTCCTCTACGGCGCCGTCTACCACCGGATGCTGCATGGCCACGCCTCGCTCACCGATCCCTTCGCCCGCACGGTCGTGGCCTACGTCGTGGCAGGTGTGTCACGACCGGCCGGCCGAGCTGAGTGAGCGCTGATTCGGTGCGCACGCCGGGTGCTTCACGCGCGGCGCGGTCCGGACCCGTACTCGGTCGGCGCTAACGTCCGACGGATGAACCAGCGAACGCTCGCGCGCACCGGCGTGCACGTCAGCCCCCTTTGCCTGGGCGCCATGATGTTCGGCGCGTGGGGGGAGACCGATCACGACGCGTCCATCCGGATCATCCATCGCGCGCTGGACGCAGGGATCAACTTCATCGACACAGCGGATGTCTATTCGCGCGGCGAGTCGGAGACGATCGTCGGAAAGGCGCTTGCCGGCGGGCGGCGCGACAACGTCGTGCTCGCGACGAAGTTCCACGGCGAGATGGGCGACGATCCCAACGAGGCCGGCAACTCACGGCGCTGGATCTTCCGCGAGGTCGAGGCATCGCTCAAGCGCTTGAACACCGACTGGATCGATCTGTACCAGGTGCATCGCTGGGACCCCTGGACGGACCACGACGAGACCCTCGGAGCGCTGTCGGACCTCGTCACGCAGGGCAAGGTGCGCTCCATCGGCTCCTCCACGTACCCCGCGGCGCAGATCGTCAAGGCGCAGTGGGTCGCGCGCGAGCGCGGCACGCAGCGCTTCGTCTGCGAGCAGCCGCCCTACTCGATCCTCGCGCGCGGGGTCGAGGCGGACGTGCTGCCGACGTGCCAGGAGCTCGGGATGGGCGTTATCGCGTGGAGCCCGCTCGCGGGCGGCTGGCTGTCCGGCCGCTGGCGCAAGGGCGCCGAGGACCTCACGTCCCGGCGCTCGGCGATGCTCCCCGAACGCTACGACCTCTCGATCCCGGCCAACCAGGCCAAGCTCGAGGCCGCCGACGCGCTCGGACAGCTCGCCGACGAGGCGGGGATGTCGCTGATCGACATCGCGCTGGCCTTCGTCATCAACCATCCAGCCGTCACGGCGGCGATCATCGGTCCGCGGACGATGGAGCAGCTCGAATCCCAGCTCGGCGCCGCCGACGTGCGGCTCGACGATGCCCTGCTGGACCGCATCGACGAGATCGTGGCGCCGGGAACGAACATCAGTCCCCTGGACGCCGGGTGGACGAACCCCGCATTGGCCCCCGAGGCCCGGCGCAGGTAACCGGCGGGGCGTCACTCAGTCCAGCGCCCGACTTCTCTCGGCGAGCGTCGTCGTGCGCGTTACGACGACTCGTGTCGCAACGGCGCAAGCTTGATGGCGAGCTGCAGGGCGAGCAGATCCTCATCCTCGAGCGCGAGCCCGGTGAGCGCCTCGATGCGCTCGAGGCGCTGCCGGAGGGTGTTGACGTGAATCCCCAGTGCTCGCGCCGTCGGCGCGTAGGCACGGCCGGCAGCCAGGTAGCGCTCGAGCGTGGCCAGGAGCTGGCCTTGGCGTCGCCGGTCGTAGGCGACGATGATGTCGACGGCGTCGTGCAGGTGGTCGCGGGGTGCGCCACCGTCGATGTGGTGGGTGAGGTAGCGATATGCGCCCGCGTCGCGGTAGAGGAGCGTCACAGGACGGGCGTTCATCGCCTGTGCCAGTCGCGCCGCGTCGGCCGCTTCGGACATCGACCGCACGGCTCCCTCGGTTCCGCGACGCCCGTCGCTGGCGCCGATCGCCAGCCGGTACTGCTCGGCGATCGAGTGCAGGAGGGGCACGAGGGCCCGGGTCGGGGCCGACCCCTCACCCGTTGTCGGCACGAGCGCTCTCAGTCCGTCTGCCCCGCGATCGCACACCGCGCCGGGAATCGCGCGGCGCAGCGCGCTCTCCGCGCGCGGGCCCGCGACCTCCCAGTCGGTTGCGGGGGCGGCACCGAGCGGTCGCGCCTGGACGGCCGCGTGGGAGCGCTCGAGGTCGAGGCCGGCCGCACGCGCCCGCCCCAGCGCCCGCGGCAGATCGGCGGAGTCCAGCGCGTCGAAGAGGTCTCGAGCGACGTTCTCCTCCATGAGGCGCTCGATCAGGTCCGCCTTCTCCAGGGCGACGGCCAGCAGGTGCCCGAGTGCGCCCATCAGCGTGGCGCCGTGCTCGCCCCACGGCTCGCGGGCGGCGACGACCAGCACGCCCCGCTGCTCGTCGCCGGCGGCGACCGGGAGTGCGAGCGCGGCCGCCGGCGGCGCGTCCAGACCCAGCGCATCGCCGAGCGCGACGAGGCGCGACGGGGGCGACGACGGCGATGTCAACAGGTCGAGCACGACCCGGGCATTGGCGCCGCCGGTCGTGCCACCCTCGTCGGCCGGCGGGTTGGCGGCGACGAGGCGTAGCCGGTCGTCGCTGTCCAATTCGTAGAGCCGGCAGACGTCGCACGGCAGCAGCTCGCGTGCGCCGGCGGTCGCCAGGCGGTAGAGCTCCGAGCGGTCCGTCGCCGCGGCGAGGCCCTGGGCCAGCGACGACCAGGCTGTGAGCGCCTCTACGCGCAGCTTCGCGTCCTGGTAGAGCTGGGCGTTCTCGATCGCGCCGGCGACGAGGGACGCCGCGCGGGACAGCACGTTGAGGATCCCTTCGTCAAACTCGCGGGGCGCGACGGTGTGCAGGACGATCGCGCCGATCGGCACTTGCGATCGCGACGGGATCGGCACGGCGACCATCGACTGGAAGCGCTCCTCCTCCAGTTCGGCGATGTAGTTCGTGCGCGGATCCTGCATCGCGGCGTCGCGGATGAACGCCGGACGGTGATGGCGCACGCTCCAGCCGGCCAGGCCCTCGTCGACGCCGAAGCTGATGCGGCCGACGAGATGCCCATACACCGGCGACGCGGCGAGCAATCGCAGCTGCTCGCCGCGCAGCAGGTACACGAAACAGGCGTGGCACTGCGTGGCGCGCGTGAGCAGGTCGACCACGCGCTCGAGGACGTGCTCCAGGTCTGGCGACGAGCTGACGACCGAGACGACGGCGGAGAGCGTTTCGTTCTCCAGTCGAAGCCGCTCCAGCTGCTGCGCCCCGGCCTCTAGAACAGCTGCAGGTACCGGCGCAGCTCCCATTCCGTCACCTGGTTGTGCGCCTGCTCCCATTCGGCCTTCTTGATCCGGGCGTAGTAGTCGACGTAGTCCTCACGCTTGCACGAGCCGAGGGCGGCGCGCAGCACAGTGTCGCTTTCGAGCTCGCGCACCGCGTCAAGCAGGTTACCGGGCAGCGTCTGGATCCCCAGCTGCTCGCGCTCGCTCGCCGACAGCTCGTGCAGGTTGAGCCCGGAGGTGGGCGCGCCGGGCTCGAGGCCCCGCTCGATGCCGTCCAGGCCGCTGGCCAGTACGGCCGTGGCCGCCAGGTACGGATTGCACGAGCCGTCGACGGTGCGGTCCTCGATGCGGCCGGGGCCGGGGATACGCAGCATCTGGGTGCGGTTGTTGTTGCCGTAGCTGACGTACACAGGTGCCCACGCGGACCCACTCTGGGAGCCGACGACGAGGCGCTTGTAGGAGTTGACGGTCGGAGCGGTGAGCGCGATGTAGGCGCGCGCGTGCGCCTTCAGGCCACCGAGGAAGTGGTAGGCCTCGGTCGAGAGGCCCAGACCGTGCTGGTCCTCGGCCGGATCGGCCTCGAAGACGTTGCGCCCGTCCTTCCACAGGCTCATGTGGAAGTGGCAGCCGTTACCGGTCAGGTGCGAGAACGGCTTGGGCATGAAGGTGGCGATGAGGCCGCGCTCCTGGGCGAGCGTCTCGACCATGTAGCGGAAGAAGATCGCCCGGTCGCATGTCGTCAGCGCGTCGGCGTAGGCGAAGTTCTGCTCGAACTGGCCATTGGCGTCCTCGTGATCGGTGGCGTAGTTGTCCCAGCCCAGGGCGGTCAGGTGGTCGGCGACCTCGGTGACGAAGTCGAGGTTGCGTGTCAGCGCGCGCATGTCGTAACAGGGCTGCTCGAGCGTGTCGAGCTTGTCGGCGACCTCGAGACTGCCGTCCTCGGCGCGGCGCAACAGGAAGTACTCCAACTCCGCTCCGATCTTGAGCTCGTAGCCGAGCGCTGCGGCGCGTTCGATCTGCGCGCGCAGGATCGAGCGTGGACAGTAACCCCAAGGCTCGCCCTCGACCTGAACGTCGCACGCGATCCGGGCGATGTCGGGCCGCCACGGAAGCGGCGTGAAGCTGGTGGGGTCCGGCATCGCGACCAGGTCCGGGTCGTTGGGCCGCTGACCGATGTCGCCAGCGGCTGCGCCTGCGAAGCCGGCACCGTCGGCGAACAGGTCGTCGAGATGGTGGACCGGGACGAGCTTGGCGTTCGGCTTGCCGTGCATGTCCACGAACTGCGCGAACACGAACCGCACGCCCGTCTGGGCGACGTACCGGCGGATCGCCTCGAGCGTCGTCGGCAGGGTCCCGTCGCCGATCTGGGTGGTGGGTTGCGTGGTGCTCACAGGCTCCTCGTCATTTCGGATGGGTGCTGACGCACGGTGGAAGATCCGGGACAGGGACCCGCCCTTCATCCAACCCGCTCGGCGGACCGTGCGCAATGTGGAGATCATCCGCATGCAGTCGACGCGTCATGGATGGATTCGCCAACGACGTCTGGCTCTGCCTCGGCTCACACCCACCGTGGTGGATGGTTCATCTATAGATGGCGTCGCAACTGTGCGGCTCAGCGCCATGGTGGGCGCATCGCACCGAGCCTAATGTCACGGTCCATGTGCGGCATCATCGGCATCTACAGCAAGTCCCCGACGATCGGCGAGCGGATCGGCGAGCACGCCTCGCGGATGCTCGAGCAGCTCGCGGACCGCGGCCCGGACAGCGCCGGGATGGCGGTGTACCGCGATCCCCGCGCCTCGGGCTCGAGCAAGCTTTCCCTGTATTCGCCCGAGGCGGACGCCGACTGGCCGGCGATCGGCGCCGCGCTCGCCGGCGGTCTCGGGGTTGAGTCCGATCGGGTGTTCTCGCCGCGCCACGCGCTCTTCGTCGTGGCCGCCGACGCCGACGCGGCGCAGGCCTGGGTGCGGCGGCATCTGCCGGCGTTGCGCATCGTCAGCGTCGGCCGCACCATCGAGCTGTACAAGGATGCCGGTGCGCCGCGGGACGTCATCGATCGCTTCGGCCTGCGCTCGATGTCCGGCAGCCATGCTCTCGGGCACACGCGGATGGCCACCGAGAGCCGCGTCACGCCCGAAGGCTCACACCCGTTCTCGACCGGCCTCGACCTGTGCTTGGTGCACAACGGATCGTTGTCGAACCACAACCGCCTGCGCCGCGCACTGCAGCGAGAGGGCATCACGTTTCAGACGGAGAACGACTCCGAAGTAGCAGCCGGCTACCTCACCTGGCGTCTGCGCTGCGGCGACACGCTCGAGGAGGCGCTCGCCGGGTGCCTGAAGGACCTCGACGGCTTCTACACCTTCGCGGTCGGCACCGAGGACGGGTTCGCCGTGCTGCGCGACCCGATCGCCTGCAAGCCCGCCGTGATGGCCGAGACCGACGACTGGGTGGCGATGGCCTCCGAGTTCCGCGCGCTCGCCGTCCTGCCGGGCGCGGAGCAGGCGACCGTCTGGGAGCCCGAGGCCGGCCGCGTCTACAGCTGGGGCCGGGCGATCGCATGAGCTCGGTGATCGGACAGGAACAAGTCGTCGATCTGGCCACGGGCACGGTGCGCGCGCTCAACGCGGCGCTGCACGAGGCCGCGGTCCCCGGCCGCTGGGTCGTGCGCAACCCGGGCGGCGCGCACAACGTCGCCGTCGGCATCGACGGCGCGCACGACGTCGTCGTCGACGGGCACGCCGGCTACTACTGCGCGGGCATGAACCAGCACGCCACGGTGCGCGTGCGGGGAAGCGCCGGCGTCGGCGTGGCCGAGAACATGATGTCGGGGACGGTCGTGGTGGAGGGCAACGCGAGCCAGTCCGCGGGCGCCACCGCGCGCGGCGGCCTGCTGCGCATCGACGGCGACGCGAGCGCGCGCTGCGCGATCTCCCTGAAGGGCGCGGACGTCGTCGTCCGGGGCTCCGTCGGGCACCTGAGCGCGTTCATGGCCCAGCGCGGCCGGCTGCTGGTGTGCGGCGATGCCGGCGACGCCCTCGGCGACTCGCTCTACGAGGCGCACCTCTACGTGGCGGGAACGGTTGCCGGACTCGGCGCCGACTGCATCGAGAAGGAGGTCTGCGAGGAGCACCTGGCCGAGATCGAGGAGCTGCTCGCGGCCGCATCGATCACCGACATGGATCCGCGGGCGTTCCGGCGCTACGGATCCGCACGCGAGCTGTACGCCTTCAAGGTCGACGACGCGGGGTCCTACCGATGAGCTTGCCGCCCGTGCCCACCCCCGAGGCCCTGGCCCGGGCCGGTCTGCGCTCCTCCGCGACGTTCGATCCCGCGACCATCGCGGAGATCCAGCGCGCCGCCCGCGAGGGTGTGTACGCGATCCGCGGCGGCGGGGCCAAGCGTGCGGTGCCGCACTTCGACGACCTGCTGCTCCTGGGCGCCAGCGTCTCACGCTACCCGCTCGAGGGCTACCGCGAGCGCTGCGACACCGATGTGGTGCTCGGCACGCGCCACGCGAAGACGCCGATCCAGCTGGACATCCCGATCACGATCGCCGGGATGAGCTTCGGCGCGCTGTCGGCCACTGCGAAGGAGGCGCTCGGCCGCGGCGCCTCGGCGGCCGGGACGAGCACCACCACGGGCGACGGCGGCATGACCCCCGAGGAGCGCGAGTCGTCCAAGACGCTCATCTACCAGTTGCTGCCCTCCCGCTACGGGATGAACCCGGATGACCTGCGCCGCTGCGACGCGATCGAGATCGTCGTCGGCCAGGGCGCCAAGCCCGGCGGCGGCGGGATCCTCATGGGCCAGAAGATGTCCGACCGCGTCGCGGCGATGCGCGACCTGCCGCCGGGCGTCGACCAGCGCAGCGCCTGCCGGCACCCCGACTGGACTGGGCCGGACGACCTCGAGATCAAGATCGAGGAGCTGCGAGAGATCACCGACTGGCAGAAGCCGATCTTCGTGAAGATCGGCGCCACGCGCACGTACTACGACGTCGCGCTGGCGGTCAAGGCCGGCGCGGACGTCATCGTGCTGGACGGCATGCAGGGCGGCACCGCCGCCACGCAGGACATCTTCATCGAGCACGTCGGCATCCCGATCCTCGCGGCGATCCCACAGGCGGTCGAGGCGCTCGAGGAGCTCGGCATGCACCGTGAGGTGCAGCTCGTCGTCTCGGGCGGCATACGCAACGGCGCGGACGTCGCCAAGGCGCTGGCGCTCGGCGCTGACGCCGTGTCGATCGGGGTCGCGGCGCTCGTCGCGCTCGGCGACAACGCGCCCGCGCTGGAGGCCGAGTACGAGCAGCTCGGCAGCGCCGCCGGCTACTACGATGCGTGGCACGAGGGCCGCGACCCCGCGGGCATCCTGACCCAGGACGACGCCCTCGCCGCCCGGCTGGATCCCGAGCTCGGGGGCCGGCGCCTGGCGAACTACCTGCGTGCCACGACGCTGGAGACACAGACGCTCGCCCGCGCTTGCGGCAAGTCGCACGTCCACAACCTTGAACCCGAGGATCTGGTCGCGCTGACCATCGAGGCCGCCGCCATGGCGCGCGTCCCGCTGGCCGGCACGAACTGGATCCCCGGCCGCGACTGAGGCGCCCATGTCCTTCCTCCTGAACTGCCCGAACTGCGGCACCCGCGAGGTGACCGACTTCGGCTTCGCGGGCGAGGTGTCCACCCGTCCGACGGGGACGCCGACGCCCCGCGAGCTGCACACCTACATCTACTTCCGCCGCAACGTGGCGGGGGTGCAGCGTGAATGGTGGTGCCATCGATCCGGCTGCCACGCGTGGTTCCTCGCCGAGCGCGACACACGCACCAACGAGGTCCTGTGGACAGCGCTGCCCGCCGACGCTCCGGCCGAAGGATGGGCGTCGGTATGACGCGCATCGCACCCCAGCCCGGCGAGCGGATCGACCGCTCCGGCGCGGTCCGCTTCACGTTCGACGGCCGCCCGGTCCAGGGGCTGCCGGGGGACACCATCGCCTCCGCGCTGTTCGCCTCCGGCGTGCGCGTCTTCTCGCGGTCGTTCAAGTACCACCGCCCGCGCGGCCTGCTCACGGGCGACGGCCAGGATCCCAACTCCCTCGTCGACGTCGACGGGTACCCCGGGGTCCGGGCGGCCGGCGAGCCGGTGCGCGACGGCATGACCGTCACGCACCTGAACGCATGGCCGTCGCTGCGCTTCGACGTCATGCGCGTGACCGACGTGCTCGGCCCGTTGCTGCCCCCGGGCTTCTACTACAAGACGTTCATCCGCCCGCGCAGGCTGTGGCCGCTGTACGAGATGGTCCTGCGCCGCGCCGCGGGCCTCGGCCGGCTCCCCGAGCATCAGGCCGATCGGCAATGGCGCACCGAGTACCGGCGTCGCCACTGCGACGTGCTCGTCGTCGGCGGCGGGATCGCCGGCCTGAGCGCCGCGCTGCGCGCCGCCGAGCTGGGCGCGGACGTCGTGCTGGCCGACGAGGACGTCGAGCCGGGCGGTCTGCAGTTGGTCGAGGGAGGGCACGAGCGTGTGCGGGACCTCGCCGCGCGGGCCCGCGCGGCGGGCGTCGAGATCCTGGAGCGCGCCCCGGTGCTGGGGTCCTTCGACGGCCTCTATCCGGTGTGGCAGGGCGACACCCTGCACCAGGTCCGCGCGGCGCGGGCCATCACGGCGACCGGCGCGATCGAGCAGCCGCTCGTGTTTGCCGACAACGACCTGCCGGGCGTCATGCTCGCCGGCGGGGCCCGGCGCCTCGGTGCGCTGTACGGGCTGGGCGTCGGCGAGACGGCAGTGGTCGCCACCACGGGGGACCGCGGCCTCGACGCCGCGCTGGCGCTGCACGACCAGGGCGTGCGCGTGGCCGCCGTGGCGGATTTGCGCCCCGACGCGGACGGGCCCCTGGTGGCGCGCCTGGAGGCCGCGGGCATCGAGCTCCTGCGCGGGACGACGGTCGTCCGTGCCCGCGGACGGGGCCACGTGCGCGCCGCCGTGCTCGCCCGGGTCGACGATCGCGGCCGGGCGACCGACGGCGAGCGCGAGATCCCCTGCGACCTCCTCGCCCTCTCCGGCGGCGTGGCGCCGGCCAGCTCGCTGCTCCTGCAGGCCGGGGGGCGGGCACGGTGGGACCAGGTCCGCGGCCGCTTCCAGCTCGGCGACCTGCCGGCGGGGGTCCACGCGGCCGGTGCGGTCG
>JAOPZJ010000066.1 GCA_025964155.1 Solirubrobacterales bacterium | reverse complement strand
CGGCAGCGCAGCGCCTCCTGGATCGTCGCGACGAGGTACTTGTCGTCCCCGGTGTCGACCGCGGCCTGCACGCGGGCCAGGACCTCGGGGGTCCGCACCAGGCGCTCGCACGTCCACGCGAGCTGGGAGGCCGTCGTCTCGTGGCCGGCGACGAGCAGCGTCATGAGCTCGTCGCGGATGTCCAGGTCGGGCATCGGCGTGCCGTCCTCCTCGGTCGCGCCCAGGAGCATGCCAAGGACGTCGCCGTGGTCGCCGTCGCCTGCCGTACGGCGCCGCGTGATCTCCTCGCTGATGAGCCCCAGCGCCCGCGCCCGGATGCGGACGAAGCGGCCCCACGGCGAGCGCCGACCGAGGTCGCGCTGGAACACCGGCAGCATGTTCTGGGGCTTGGACGCCTCTTCGAGGTACGCGGTCAGGACGGTGCGCAGCGTGTCCAGCCGCGGGCCGGGCTCTAGGCCGAAGACCGCGCGGAGGATGACCTCCAGCGTCAGGCCCTGCATCCGCGGGTGCAGCTCGACCGGGCGGTCACGCGGCCAGGTGGCGATCTCGCGCGCCGTGACCTCCTCCAGCACACCGGTGAGCGCCGCCATCCGCTCACCGTGGAAGGCGGGCAGCATGAGCCGGCGCTGGCGCAGGTGGTCGTCCCCGTCCAGCACGAGGACCGATCGTGCGCCCAGCACGGGCTCGAGCACCCTGCCGCCGATGCCCGGGTCCAGGACACCCGGTGGCGCGGCGAAGATCTCCTTGATCTCGGCCGGGTCGGTGATGTTCACGAGCGCCGGTCCGAAGAGCAGCCGCATCGTGAAACGCGGGCCGTAGCGCTCACGGCACTGCTCGAAGAAGGGCACCGGGCTGCGGACCCAGCGCGCGGTCTGCAGCGCGGCGGGCGTCTTGGGACCCGGGGGCAGGGCGGCGCGAGAGCTCACAGCCGCGATCCTACGCCGATCCGGGGAAACTGGCTAGGCAGCCAGTTTCCGCCCGCCGTCACGAGTGCTCATCGGTGCAGCACGCCCGCGCTCGCCCCCGGCGCCAGCTGCGTCCCGGTGACCGGCACGTCATCCAGGGCCTCGTCGATCGCCGCAAGCACGTCGTCCGACAACGTCACACCGGACGCCGCCGCGTTGTCGTGGACCTGCTCGGGCCGCGTGGCGCCGATGATCGCCGAGGCGACCTCCGGCCGGCGCAGCACCCACGCAAGCGCGAGCTGCGCCATCGTCAGCCCCGCGCCCGCGGCGATCGGCTCCAGCCGCTGGACGGCCTCGAGCGTCTCGTCCGTCAGGTGCCGCCGGATGAACGTGCTCATCTCTGCGCTCGTGGCCCTCGTGCCCGCCGGCGGAGGCACACCGGGCTTGTACTTGCCGGTCAGGACGCCCTCGGCCAGCGGCGACCACACGACCTGGCCGATGCCGTGCTCGGCGCAGAGCGGGAAGATCTCCTCCTCCGGCGCGCGCCACAGCATCGAGTACTGCGGCTGGGAGGAGATGAACTTCGGGGCACCGGGGACGGCGAGCGCCGCGCGGATCTGCTCCGGCGTCCACTCGCTGAAGCCCAGGTGGCGGACCTTGCCGGCCGCCACGAGCTCGCCGAGCGCCTCGAGCGTCTCCTCGATCGGCACCGTCACGTCGAAGCGATGGCACTGGTAGAGGTCGACGTAATCCGTCTGCAGGCGCGCGAGCGACGCGTCGCACTGCTTGTGGATCTGCTGCGCCGACAGCCCGCCGTCCGTGTCGGACATGTCGAAGAAGACCTTCGTCGCCAGCACGTATGAGTCGCGCGCGTAGTCCTTCAGGATCTCGCCCCAGACGGTCTCCGCCGCACCGCGCCCGTAGGCGTTGGCCGTGTCGAAGAACGTGATGCCGACGTCGAACGCCGCCGCCGTACAGGCGACGGTCTGCTCGCGCTCCACGCCGCCCGAGTACGTCAGCCACGAGCCGAGGGAGATCTCCGAGACCTGCAGGTCCGAGTCACCGAGTGTGCGGTAGCGCATGCGACTGACTGTAGGACCTCGGGCATTTCCCGGCTCATCTGCCGCCGGTGAGCGAGTTTGGCCCGTTGGAACGCGACACGGAGGTCGCAGCGCTATGGGCCACGACATCGCCGTCGCAACGCGGGCCCGATGCGCATGGAGTACAGCCGTGCGCTTCACGACCTCGGCTTGCGCGCTGCGCCGCAAAGGCGAGCGCCGCGAGGCGCGCGCGAAGACGGTGGAGTACCACCTGAGTCACGTCTACACGAAGCTCGACATCCGCTCACGCGGCGGGCTGGCCGGGGCGTTGGGCCAGGCTGCCACCGTGTGAGGGCGTCAGCGCAGCGTGATCCTCCGGGTCATGGTGCGCGGCTTGGACCTGCCTTCGGACCACGTACGGGTATTCAGAGGACTTCTGAGGCCTGGGGTGCTACTCGGGGTCGACGATGGACGCGAGGTCTTGGTGCTTTTCGACGACGAGGTAGCCCTCGTGCTCCTCGAGGACGTCCTCGACGTCCGGCCGCTCATGGCCGGGCACGACGAAGAAGCGCATCGGGTCCTGCCGGATCGCCTGGTACTCCGCCCCCGTCAGGTCCACGAGGCGCCGGCAGTCCGGGGCGCTGCACTCGCAGACGAACCCCGCCCGGTAGGGAACGGCGTCGGGCATGTCCTCGGCGAGGTTCTCGTTCAGACGCCGGAAGGCGGCCTCGTTGCGGGCCGCGCGCTGCTCGTGTGCGGGAGCTTCGTCATCCATTGGGCCAAAGCCTAATCACCTCCCGCGGATACAACGGGCTCTGCGCGACATCACGCGCGGCGACGCGTCAAACCGGACTGTTTCCGGGCAATTGGCCAGGGAGGCAGCGGATGACGAGCAGCGCCAGGTCGTCGCGCAGCGGGCCGTCCGACAGCACGATGGTCTGGTGCTCGATCGCCTCGACGAGCTCCCGCGCACCGGTCCCGGCGAGCTCGCCGACGAGGGTCCTCAGGGCCTGCTCGCCGTCGATGTCCTTGCGGCGCGGGAACTCGACCGCCCCGTCGGTGTACAGCAGCAGCGCATCTCCGGGGCCCAGGCGGACGGTCATGGGCTGCCAGGTCACGTCCAGCCGGTAGCCGAGGATGCCGCCGGCGGGCAAGAGAACCTCCACGTCCCCGGCGCCGCGGAGCACGAGCGCGGCCGGGTGACCGGCGCGGACGAGCTCGATGGCGACGTGTCCGTCGGCGACCTCGAGGTGGCCGTAGATGGCGGTGCAGAACTTGTCGGTGTCGGCGACGTCATACAGCGCCTGGTTGGCCAGGGCCACCGCCTGGCACGGGCCGTCACCGCGGAAGAACGCTGCCCGCAAGGTGTGACGGACGACGCCCGTCAGGGTCGCGGCGACCGGTCCCTTGCCCGCGACGTCTCCCACGACGAAGGCCTTCTCGGTCCGGTTGGGAGTCGCGAAGACGTCGTAGAAATCCCCGCCGACCTGGATGTTCGCCCCGGCGGGTCGGAAGCGCGCCGCCAGCTCCACGCCGGCGATGTCCGGCAGCTTGCCGGGCACCAGCGCCTGCTGCAGGATGCGGGCGACCTCGGCCTGCTCGTCGTAGAGGCCCGCGTTCTCCAGGGCAACCGCCGCCTGGCCCGCGAGACCGGCGATCGTGCTCAAGGCGTCGGGCTCGTCGTCCGGGTTCACGCCGACCGTCAGCGTGCCGATCGTGTGGCCGCGCACCCGCAGCGGCAGCGACACGACCTCGCCGGCGCCCAGGTGCGCGGTGTCGTCCTCTTCGGTGACGAGGAACGTCCGTGGACGGTCGAAGAGGATCACCGGCGTGACGAGGCGCGTCTGCAGCCACGGGTCATCGCCGTCGTCCAACGCTCGCACCGTCGCCTCCTGGGCCGGATCGCGGTGGCCCGCCGCCACGAGCTCGGGGCCGCTGCCGCGGCGCCGCAGGTGGACCGCGCACCACACACCGATGTCGGGCACGGTCGCGCCGACGAGGGCGCGCAGGACCGAGGCGGCGTCGTTGCGCTCGCTCAGCGCCACCCCGGCGAGCATGAGCGTCTCGGCGCGCTTCAGGGCCCGGCGCTCGCGCTCGAGCGAGCGCGCGGCCTCCTTGCGGGCGGCCCGCTCCTCCGCGAGCGCGTCGACGAGGGCCACCTCGGCGGCCGCCGCGTCGGCGAGCGTCCTGAGGATGGCGAGCTCGGGTTCGCTCCACTCACGGGTGACGGTGTCGATGACGCAGAAGGACCCCACGAGGACGCCGTCGGGGCTGACCAGCGGGAACCCCGCCCACGCGGCCGCCCCCAGCTTCATCACCGACGGATCGTCGCGCATGCGCGGATCCGTGCTCGTGTCACCGATGACGACCGGGCCGGACGCCTGGGTGACGTGCTGGAAGAAGCCGTCATGCACCGGGTTCTCGCGCGCGGACGCTGTCGTGGCCGCGACCCCGACGCGCGCCTTCCGATAGGACCGGTGCTCGTCCGCGACCGTGATGAAGGCCGAGGGTGCGTGCAGCAGCCACGCCGCCAGGCCCGCGAGACGGTCAAAGGCCGCATCGGGACCGCTGTCGAGCACGTCTGCGTGCGCGGCGGCTTCCAGGCGGGCGGCCGCACCGATCTCGACAGGGAAGGGGGATGGGTCGGACATCGGGTGCTCCGGATGCTACGCGCCTCGGGATACCGGGACACATGGCCGCTAGGTTGGGCTGATGAGCGGCGCGCGACTGTCCCTGATCGAGTTCCCGGCCGACGACCCCGAGCGGGCACGGCGCTTCTGGGAAGGGCTGCTCGAGGTGGAGCTTCAGGAGCGCACGGACGGGCAGGGCAGCGGCCGCCAGACCGGCTCGGGCGGTCCGGTGGTCGGGATCCACGAGCGCGGCCGCGGGCCCGGCGACACGCAGTCGCTGCCGTACTTCGAGATCGATGACATGACCGCCGCGCTCGCGCGCGTCACCGAGCTCGGCGGCACCCACGTGCACCCGGGCGCGAAATGGTCGATCTGCCGCGACTCCGAAGGAACGCCGTTTGCACTCGCGGCTCCTGAGACGACGTGACCGACTGAGAGGTCCGGCCTGGCGGCCTGTCCCTCCTCGCTCTCCTGGCGAGGAACGACGATCCGGACCGCTCCGGCGCCCCCGACCGGCCGATCGGTGGTCACGTATCCGTCACTCAGTAGCGGGAACGTGACGCTCGATTGGCAGGTCGGCCGCTCAGTTCGGTATGACAAACATCCCGGTCAGTTGCGCCGCGAAGCCGAGGTCCCCGCGCACCGTGATGCGGCGGCGCATGAACATCATCGCCGGGTTCGCGTTGCCGGTGACCAGGCGCAGGAAGTCGGCGGCCTCGACCTGGATGCTGACGCGGGGCTGGGTCGTTCCCGGCTCCAGCAGGCGGACGCTGCCGCGGTCGATGAGCGTCACGTACTGATCCGGTACGCCGTCCTCGCGGCCCGTGATCCGCCAGGCGATGGCGGCCTCCACGGCGGCGGTGCGGTCGCGCCGCAGGTGGTCGGCGAAGCGCGCGAAGATCTCGCCGAGGATGACGTCGCGCACGCCGCCGGCCATCCGCTCACGCAGTTCGCGGTCCGAGAGGTCCTTCACGACGCGCGCCACGGCGGCGGCGTCGATCGCCAGCGGATCCAGGTCCGCGCGGTCACCGTTCCCGCCGCCCAGCACAAGGCCGGGGACGTGGAAGCACCCGGCGGCGGCGATCGCCACGTTCGGGTCCCCTTGGAGGTGCAGTCCGCCGCGCAGGAAGAGCAGCGCCGGGTGCTCCTGGCCGGTGACGAGCAGCAGGAGGTCCAGGGCGTCGGCCGCGATCTCGAGGTCGGCGGCCGGGCCGTCCTGGACCCGCGTGGCCGAGGCGGTGACGCCGTCGAGGCTCAGCACGACGACGTCCTCGCCGCCGTCCGCGCGGCCCGTCAGGCGCAGGGCCAGCCGCACCGGGTCACCGGTCCAGCGGCCCGGGTCCACGAACTCGGTCAGGCGTCCGAGGACGACGTCGATGGCGAGGTCGCGCAACGCACCACGGGCGGCGGTCCGCAGCCGCTCCAACGGGGTCGCCGCGACGACCGCGGCCAGCTCGGCGGGGGAGACCGCGTGCGGGTCGGCCGTCGCGAGGGCGACGAGCGCGTCGAGCGTGGTCGGCGGTGTCGTCCGGCTCCTCATGACGGCAGGCTCGAGCCGGCGAAGAAGAAGAACCAGATCGCGAGCGCCACGAACGCGAGCGCGACGCTGATGACCATGACGACGGCGAGCACGCTGCGCGGCCCCGTGTGCTCGGCGTCACGCATCGACTCGTACCACGGCGCGGGCTTGCGCCCGTCGTCCTGCACGCCGATCAGGCGCCGGTGCCTGCGGTCCAGCGCACTGAGCACCTTGGCCGTCGGGAGCATCGTCAGCGGCGCGCCGAAGAAGATCATCAGCAGCGGCGCGAGCGTCGGCTTGCTCGTCTCCGAGACCTGCGCGGCCAGGAAGATCCACGCGGCCGGGATGCCGATCCACAACACGACCGATCCGAGGGCCATCGCGAGCACGAGGGCGACGGCGAACGGGTGGGTGGTCGAGCGCGGGACGGGTGGGGTCACGGACAGGGTTTCGGGGATCGACATGCGGATCCCGACGGCTGGAGGGGCAAGTTACGGACCCGTATCTTGTGGGACGGTGGGTGTGGCTGTCAAGCTGGGCGGCGATGTCGACCGCCCCCAAGCGCCGTCCGTACGCCCCGCGGGTCCCGCCCGAGCAGCGGCGTGAGCAACTGCTGGACGCTGCGCTGATGCTCATCGGTGAACACGGATACCGCGGCGCGAGCATGGAGGCGATCGCCCGCGAGGCGGGCGTCGCCAAGCCCGTCGTCTACCGCACCTTCACGAGCCGCGAGGCCCTGCTCATGGCCCTGCTCGAGCGCGAGCGCGAGCGGGCGTTCGCGACGCTCGAGCGGGCGCTGCCCACCGATCTGGCGTCGACGACGCCCGATGCGCTGCTCGCCGACAGCGCCCGCGCGATCCTCGCCGCCGTGCAGTCGCGGCCCGAGGCCTGGCGGCTCATCCTCATGCCCGCGGGTGAGACGCCGGCGCTCGTCCGCGAGCAGGTGCAGCAGGGTCGCGCGGTCGTGCGCGGGCAGATCACGCAGCTCATCCGGTGGGGCCTGGAGGTGCGCCCCGGGCTGCCGGACATCGATCCGGAACTGGCGGCGCGGCTGTTCATGGCGGCCGGTGAGGAGGCGATGCGCCTCGTGCTCACCGAGCCGGACGCCTACACGCCGGAAGCCTTCGCGGCGTTCGCCGGCAAGCTGCTGGCGGCCGTCGGGTAGCGCACGGCGAACCGGGCGCCCCCGAGCGCCGGGGAGGCGTCGACGGCGACGTGGGCGTCGTGGTGCCTCGCCTGCTGGGCGACGAGCGCCAGCCCGAGCCCGGAGCCGGGCCGGTCGGTGTCCGCGGCGTGCGCGAAGGGCTCGAAGATCCGCTCGCGGTCGGCGTCCGGTACGCCGGGCCCGTCGTCCTCGACCGTCAGGGTCGCCGCGGCCGCGCCGTTGTCGCCGGTCGCGTCGGCGACGGTCACGCGCACGGTCCCGTCCGGGCGTCCGTGGCGGGCGGCGTTCTCGAGCAGGTTGTCGACGAGGAGCCGCAGCCCGGGGGCCCAGCCCCGGACGGTCGGGCCCGGTGAGCGCTCGGGCAGGCGCGCGTCCCACGTCGTGCCGGGATGGCGCGAGCGGGCCGCCTGCAGTGCGGCGTCCACGACGTCCACGAGATCGACGGCCGTGTGCTGCACGGGGTTGGCGTCGCCGCGCGCCAGCGCCTGCAGCCCGTCGAGCAGGTGCACGAGGCGGCGCTGCTCGGCGAGCGCGTCTTCGGCGAGTTGTGTGCGCCGCGCGGCGTCGAGCTCGGGGTGGCGGGCGATGATCGACAGCGACGCCTGCACGCTCGTCAGCGGCGTGCGCAGCTCGTGGCCGGCGTCGGCGGCGAAGCGCCGGGTCGCCGCCAGCGCGGTGTTGCGCTCGCGGGCCGTGCGGCCCAGGCGCACGAGCATGTCGTTGAAGCTGCCGGCAAGCCCACGCAGCTCCGACGGCCCGGCAACCGGTACACGCTGCTGCAGGTCGTCGTCCCCGGCAATGCCGGCGGTCGCCGCGCGCAGGCGCC
>JAOPZJ010000045.1 GCA_025964155.1 Solirubrobacterales bacterium | reverse complement strand
GTCGACGGTGGCACGAAGAGCGTGGCCGCCGTGACGTCGCCGGCGAACGGCACGGTCGCGATCACGGGCGGCGGGACGGGTGTCAGCTACACGCCGAACCCGAATTCCTGCAACAACCCGCCCGGCGGGGCGCCGGACACGTTCACGTACACGCTGAACGGCGGCAGCACCGCCACCGTGTCGATGACGGTGACCTGTGCGCCCGACGCACCGGTGGTCAGCGCGACCAACGCCGCGCTGACGTACACCGAGAACGATCCGGCGACGAAGGTCGATCCGGGCATCTCGGTGACCGACATCGATCAGGGGGCGGCGATCGCGTCCGCGACAGTGCAGATCACGGGCAACTACGCCGGCGCCCAGGACGTGCTGGCGCTTGCCAACCCGCTCGCGCACCCGCTCATCCTGCCCAGCGTGGTCGGCGACACGCTGACGCTGACGGGCTCGGCCTCGCCGGCGGAATACCAGGCGGCGCTGGCGGACGTGACGTACGTCAACACCTCCGAGGCGCCGTCGTCCCTGACGCGCACCGTGACCTTCACGGTGACCGACGACACGGCGCTGACCGGCTCGGACGCGCGTGACGTGCAGGTCGTCAGCGTCGACGACCTTCCGGTCGCGGTCGCCGACTCAGCCACGGTGCTCGAGGACGCCGGGGCCACCGCGGTCGGAGTGCTCACGAACGACACGGACCTCGACGGCGGACCCAAGACGATCCAGTCCGTCACGCAGCCGACCAACGGTACCGTCGTCATCACCGGGGGCGGCACCGGGCTGACGTACGCCCCGAACCCGAACTACTGCAACGACCCGCCCGGCACGACGCCGGACACCTTCAGCTACACGCTGACTCCTGGCGGGTCCTCCGCGACCGTCTCGATGACCGTGACGTGCGTCAACGACGCGCCGGTCGCCGACGACGAGACGTTCACCGCAGCGCAGTCGGCGGTCGGCAACACGGTGCTCGTCAGCGACGCCCCGGGCGACGGGCCGCAGACCGTCGCCGGCCCGAAGAAGACGATCACCGGCGACATCCTCGCGGGCGACACCGACGTCGACGGTCCGGGCCCGCTCGTCGTCACCCCCGGCACCTTCGCGTCGAACGACGGCGGCACGGTCGTCCTCGAGAGCGACGGCGACTTCACCTTCACGCCGGCGGCGGGCACGAGCTGCACGGACACGTCGGACTTCTTCGACTACACCGTCAGCGACCAGAACCCCGGCACGCCCGGGACCGACGTCGGCCGCGTGAACATCAGCATCACCGGCTGCGTCTGGTACGTCGACAACAACGCGCCGGGCAACGCCGGCACGTCGACGGCGCCGTTCGACACGCTCGCGCAGGCCGGGACGGCCTCGGCCTCCGGCGACACGATCTTCGTCTCCGACGGCGACAACACGAGCACCGGGTACAGCGCCGGCATCGATCTGAAGAGCAATCAGCGGCTGCTCGGTGAGGCGGCAAACCTGCAGATCGGCGCCGACGTGCTGCAGACCGGCAACCCGGCGGCCCGCCCGACGATCACCGACAACAACGCCGACGTCGTCTCGCTCGCGTCCGGCGACACGGTGCGCGGTATCCAGGTCGACCCGCAGGGCACCGGTGGTGGCGTCGCCGGCGGCGCCGGTGACGCCGGCGGCACGATCGACGACGTGCGGATCATCGACACGGCCACCGCCGGCACGCAGCCGGCGCTCGAGCTCGACGGCACGTCGGGCACCTTCGACATCTCCGACCTGACCGTCACCAACGGGGGGAGCGCCGGCGCGATCGGCGTGCGCCTGAACAACAACTCGGGCGTTGTGAACTTCGCCTCGGCCGGGACGATCTCGATCACGACGAGCGGCGCCAAGGGCCTCGACGCATCGACCACGAGCATGGGCACCGGCAGCGCCTTCGACGACATCACCGTCACCGGTTCGGGTACCGGCGGCGTGTCGATGGTCACCACGACCGGCACGACGTCGCTCGGGAACGGCTCCGGCACCGATCTCGCGCTGACGACGACGTCGGGCGCGGGCGCCGCGCTGAACCTCAGCAGCGCCGGCACCGTCACGGTCGACGGGGGCGGCACCGACAACCTCTCGGCGACCGGTGGACCGGCGCTCGACATCACCGGGACGCCGAACGCGGACCTGACCTTCGACAACGCCTCCTCGACCAACAGCTCGACCGATGGCATCAACGTCTCCGGCCTGAACGGGTCGCTCACCGTGCCCTCCGGCGGCGGCACGATCGCCGGCGCGAGCGACAAGAGCGTCGATATCGACGGCGGCAACGGCACCATCGATGTCGGCGTCGCGCTGAACGACGGCCCGGGCCAGACCGCGGAGATCACGAACCGCACCGGCGGCCAGGTCGACCTCAACGGTCCGATCGCCGACGGCGCCGACGCGGGCGGCGGGATCGCGCTGTCGGGCAACGGCGGTGCTGGAACGACGAAGTTCGGCGGCTCCTCGAAGGTGCTCAACACCGCCGGCGCGGATGCGGTGAGCATGAGCTCCAGCGACAACTACCAGCTCCGGTTCGAGAACGGCGGCCTGAACATCGACGCCACCTCCGGTGCGGGCATCACCGCCACCAACAGCGGGAGCCTCGTCGTCCTCGGCACGGGCAACACGGTCGACACGAGCACCGGCGCGGCGCTCAACGTCGTCAACACCGACGTCGCGGGTCCCGCCGCCGGCGGCGTGAACTTCCAGTCGATCGCCTCCAACGGCGCAGCCAGCGGCATCGTCCTGAACAACACGGGGAACCTGGCCCGGGTGAACGTCACCGGCAACGGCGGCAGCTGCACCTCGCCGGCGACCTGCACCGGCGGCGCGATCCAAAACTCGAGCGGGCCGGGCATCGCGCTCACGAGCGTCGGAGCCGGCGTCGACCTGACGCGCATGAGCGTCAACGGCGGCGGCGACGACGGCATCCGCGCCACGACGGTTGGCGGCGGCCTGAACCTCGGCAGCAGCCGGGTGGCCAACAACGGCAACGCCGTCTTCGAGCGGGGCCTGGACTACGCGAACGTCACCGGCAGCTCGACGATCGCCAGCACGACCGTCACGGGGTCGGCCGAGACGAACGCCCGCGTCGCCAACGACGTGGCGGGCACGAACGCCATCGCCGTCACGGGCTCGACGTTCTCGAGCAACTCGACGACGACCGGCGCCCACGGCCTGGAGATCCGCGGCGACAACGGCGCAACGATCAACGCCAGTGTCACGGGCAGCACGTTCGCGGCCAACCGCGACAACGCGTTCCTGCTCGGGAACGCCGTCGGCAGCCCGACGATGAACCTGCACTTCAACAACAACACCGTCACGGGTGGCAACGCGTCCATGCTCAGCGGTCAGCCGGGCATCGTCGTCGCGCCGAGCGCCGGCGCGCAGACGAAGGTCGAGATCGCCAGCAACACGGTGAGCGGCACGCTCGGCCGGGCGATCATCGCCAACCCGCTGCCGGGCTCCACCTCCTCGGCGCAGTTCGACGCGACGATCACCGGCAACACGATCGGCGACGGCGCGGCGTTCTCCGGCTCGGCCCAGGGCGAGGGCATGATCGCCCGCGCCGCCGGCGACGGCAACTCGCGCTTCGCGATCCGCAACAATCTCATCCGCAACTACGCCCAGATCGGGCTGTGGCTGCGCTCGCAGGAGGGCACCGGCGGCACCGGCAACGCGGACTACACCGTCACCGGCAACACGATCAGCAACCCGTCCGGCGCGACCTTCGAGGGCATCTTCGTCTCCTCCGGCGCGGCGAGCGGCGACAACATGGTCGTCTGTGCCGACATCGGCGGCAGCACCCCGGCGCTCGAGAACACGTTCGACGCGGCGGGCACCGGGGGCATCGACGACATCGGGTTCTCCAAGCGCTTTTCGACAGAGCTCAGGTTGCCCGGCTTCGACGGCGTCGCCGCGAACCTCGGCACCTACATGCAGGGCCGCAACGCCGGCGCGCCGACCGTCGCCGACTACGATCTCCCGGTCACCGGCCAGGCCTCCGCATGTGCCCTACCGACGCTCCCGCCGCCGTGAGCCCGGGCCACACTGACGCCGCTGCCGTGAACCCCTACCGTCGAACCACCGGAGCCTCCCGTGGCTGAGCCGTTCCTGTCCGAGATCCGCCTCATGAGCTTCGGCTTCGCGCCTCGGGGGTGGGCGCTGTGCGACGGCCAGTTCTTGCCGATCAACCAGAACCAGGCGCTGTTCTCGCTGCTCGGCACGACCTACGGTGGGGACGGGCGCGTGAACTTCGCGCTGCCCGATCTCCGGGGCAAGACGCCGATGCACGTCGGCCAAGGGCACACGCTCGGCGAGAGGGGCGGCGAGCAGGCGCACACGCTGTCGATCGCCGAGCTCCCGCAGCATGTCCACGCCGAGAACGCCTCCAGTGCCAACGGCGACAGCGCGCTCCCGGGCGGGAACATCCTCGCGTCCGTCAGCGGGCTCTACGGCACGCCGACGGCGCTGACGACGCTCGGCCCGTCGAGCGTCGCGAACGTCGGCGGCAGCCAGGCGCACCTGAACATGCAGCCGTTCCTGACGCTGAGCTTCTGCATCGCCCTGCAGGGCATCTTCCCGAGCCAGAACTGAGAGGACCGACGAGCCATGGCACAACCATACGTCGGCGAGATCCGGATGTTCGGCGGCAACTTCGCCCCCGCAGGCTGGATGTTCTGTGAGGGCCAGCTCCTGGCGATCGCCGAGAACGAGACGCTGTTCCAGCTCATCGGCACGACCTACGGCGGCGACGGTCAGTCGACGTTCGGGCTGCCCGACCTGCGCGGGCGGATCCCGATCCATCAGGGCAACGGCTTCATCCTCGCCGAGATCGGCGGTGCCGAGGAGATCACGCTGACGACCCAGCAGATCGCCGCCCACAACCACGCGCTGCTCGCGAGCTCCGGCTCGGGCGGCCCCAACCCGGCCGGGTCGGTCCTCGCGACGAGCACCGCGGTCGACGCCTACCGCGAGAGCACCGCCGGCACGCCGATGGCGCCGCCGTCGATGAGCCCGGCCGGCGGCTCACAGCCGCACGCGAACTACCAGCCGTACCTCTGCGTGGACTTCATTATCTCGCTCTTCGGCATCTTCCCCTCACAGTGATAGGACCACATGGCCGATCCCTTCGTCGCTGAAATCCGGATCTTCCCGTTCAACTTCGCGCCCAGCGGCTGGGCGTGGTGTGACGGGCAGCTCATGCCGATATCGCAGAACACGGCGCTGTTCTCGCTGCTCGGCACGACCTACGGCGGCAACGGCACGTCGAACTTCGCGCTGCCCAACCTCCAGGGCAGCGTGCCGATGCACCCGGGCCAGGGCCCCGGCCTGAGCCTGCACGACCTCGGCGAGCAGGCTGGCGCGGAGACCGTCACCTTGCTCGAGTCCGAGATCCCCGTCCACGCCCACGCCGTTCAGGCCAATGCAGCGCAGGCCGACCTGCAGGGGCCGGGCCCGGCACGGGTCCTCGCGCGAGCGTCGGGGGGCTCGGCATACCAGACCAACTCGGCGGCGAACCTCGTGCCGATGTCAGACCAGGCGCTCGCGCCGGCCGGCGGCGATCAGCCGCACAACAACATGCAGCCGTACCTGACCCTCTCCTTCAACATCGCGCTGCAGGGCGTCTTCCCACCGAGGCAGTGAGCGTGGCCGCGACCTCACAGCCTCGTGCGACGGCGTCCGTGGTCGGTCTGCGCCCGGTGGAGGCCGTCGACACCGAGTTCCTCGTAGGCGTCTATGCGTCGACGCGGGAGCAGGAGCTCGCCCCGGTCGCGTGGGACGCCGCCGAGAAGGACGCGTTCATCCGCATGCAGTTCGCCGCCCAGGATCAGTACTGGCGGGGGCAGAAGCCGGGGGCGGCCTTCGACGTGATCGTCGTCGACGGGCAGCCGGCGGGGCGCCTGTACGTCGACCGCCTGGCAGGGGAGATCCGGATCATCGACATCGCGCTGCTCCCGGAGCATCGCGGCCACGGCGTCGGTACGGCCCTGCTGCGCGACGTCCTACAGGAGGGCGCAGACGCAGGCCTGCCCGTCACCATCCACGTCGAGCAGGGCAACCGTGCCCGCGCGCTCTACGAGCGCCTGGGCTTCACCCAGATCAGCGCCACCGGCGTGTACGACCTGCTCGAGCGCCGCCAGGCCGTGACGGATCCGTCCGAGAGAGAAGTGAGCCACCGATGACCGAGCCCCAGACCGACACCGACGTGGGCCTCACCCGTCGCCGCCTCGTCCAGGCCGGCGGCGCTGCGACCGCCGCCCTGTACCTCGGAGGGCTGACCGGGACCGCCGCGGCCGGCGGCGTGCCGTCGTACCTGAGCCGCTCGTCCTACGCCGCGCTGACGGACACGCCGTTCACGGCCGTCACCGCCACCGGCGCCACCGTGACGCTGCGCCTGACGGAGGTCGCCGACCTCGCGCGAGCCCGTCAGGAGCCGTCGTTCGTGGGGCGCGACGACGCCTTCGCGCTGGCGTTCAGCGGGCCGCGCGACGTCGTCCTTCAGAGCGGGATCCACGAGCTGTACCACCCGTCGTTCGGGGCGTTCTCCGTGTTCATCGCCCCGGTGGAGAACGCGGCGGCCGAGCAGCACTACGAGGTCGTCGTCGATCGCTCGGTGCGTCTGGCGAGCGCGGCGAACCAGGCACCCGAGCCGATGGAGCGCACGAACACCGCCGCGACCGCGCCGGCCGTCGCCGGCGCCGCCGGTGCGACGTCGTCCGCCGAGACCGCCGCCAAGGCCAAGGCCAAGGCGAAGGGCAAGGCGAAGACGAAGAAGCCGGTCAAGCTCCTGCAGGCCGCGTACGTCGCCCGTCGCGGCGGCGCCCTCACGTGCGACGTGCGCCTGGCGCCCGGACGGGGCGTCATCTCGGTCCGCGGGACGCTCCTGCGTGACGGCGTGGAGGTCGCCCGCGCGGCACGCATGGTCCGTGGCCGCGCCGGTGTTCGGCTGAACCTGCGCGAGATGGCGCCCGTCGCGGCGGGTGGGTATGACCTGCGCGTCACCGTCACCGATCGCGGCGGCAAGCGCCACGTGAGCACGCGGCGCGTCACCGTCCGCTAGCGCCCGTGGCCGCCGACCTCGAGCTGCAGAGCTTCGTCCCGCACGTCGGGACGACGTTCACCCTGCACGTCGGCGAGACGACCGTTCCGCTGGAGCTCGTGGCGGCCGACGCGATCCCCGGGGACCCCGCCGACCGAGGCCGCCCGCCGTTCTCGCTGGAGTTCCTCGGACCGGCGGACCCGGCCTACGCGCAGGCCACGGTGGCGCTGACGCACCCGGCGCTCGGCACGCTGGAGATCTTCCTCGTCCCCATCGCGCGGGACGCGGCCGGCACGCGCTACCAGGCGATCTTCACGTAGGTCAGCGGCCGGCCTTCTGCTTCTCGCGCGCCTCGCTGAGGCTGCGCTTCAGCGTGTCCATGAGGTCCGCGGGCGCGGTCGGCGTGCGCTCCTCACGCTCCTCGGGCACCTCGGCGGTGCGCTCGGCCTGCTTGACCGCGGCCAGCAGGCGCCTGCGGTGCTGGTCCTCGTAGCGTGCGGGGTCCCAGTCGGTCGACAGCGCCTCGATGACCTCGACGGTGGCCTTCAGCGCCGCCGGCGTGGGCTTCTTACGGCTGCTGCCGTCCACGTCCTTCGCCGGGCGCACCTCGTCCGGGAAGCGCATCGTCGTCAGTGACAGCAGCCCGTCGCGGACGCCGATCGCGACGAGATGCTCCTTGGCGCGCAGGACGAACCGCCCGAGGGCGAGGCGGTCGTTGCCCGCCAGGACGTCGGCCAGCAGCCGGTAGGCACGCCGTACCCCGTCGGTCTCACCGGCCGGGAGCAGGACGTAGGGATGGTCCAGCAGCAACGGGTCCAGGTCATCGGCGTCCACGAACGCCTCGATGTCGATCGTCCGTGACTTGCGCGGGGCGGCGGCCGCCAGCTCCTCGTCGGTGAGGATGACCTGCTTGCCGTTGTCCGTCTCGAAGCCGCGCCCGATCTCTTCGAAGGACACCTCCGCGTCCTCCTTGGCGCAGAAACGCCGCGTTTCGATCGGCGCGCCGTCCTTCTCGTGCAGCTGGCGGAAGTGCACGTCGCGGTCACGCACGGCGCTCACGAGCTGCACCGGGACGTTGACGAGGCCGAAGCTCAGCGAGCCGCTCCAGATCGCGCGCGGCATGGTCAGCCCCTTCGCTTGGCGGGTTGGCGCTTGGGCGCGGTCCCGCGACGGCGGCGAGCGCTGTGCTCCCGGGCCTCGAGGCTGGCCTGCAGGGCGGCCGCCAGGTCGTCGGCCACCTCGGGCTCCTGGACCTGGGGCACCTGGATCTCTTCGCCGGCGGCCTTGGCCTCGATGAGCTTCATGACCGCCGCCCGGTGCTCGTCGCGGTAGTCGCCGGGATCGAAGTCGACGTGCAGGCTCTCGACGAGCTGCTCGGCCATCTTGACCTCCTTGGGCGTCGGGGCCCGGCCGGCGTCGTCAGGCGCCAGCTCGTCGAGCCTCGCCAGCTCGTCGGCGAATCGCAGCGTGTGCAACAGCAGGATCCCGTCGTGTGGGCGCAGCGCGGCCAGGCGCTCGCGGTCGTGGAAGACGAAATGCGCGATTCCGGCGCGGCTCGTCCTGGCGAGCGCGTCGTGCAGCAGCCGGTAGCCCGCCTCGCCGTCCGCAGCCGCACCGAGGTAGTAGCCCCGGTCGTAGAAGACGGGGTCGATCTCGTCCGCGGGGACGAACTCCTCCACGGTGATCGTCTTGTCCGAATGCGGCGTGGCCGCGGCGAGCTGGTCCTTCGTCAGGACGGCGTACTTGCCTTCGGCGATCTCGTAGCCCATGGCCACCTCCGCGTACGGCACCTCCTTGTCCTCCTCGGAACAGAAGCGGCGGTGCTCGATCTTCGCACCGTCGGTCAGGTGCACCTCGTTGAAACGCACGTCCTTGGAGGTCGTGGCGGAATGCAGCTTGACGGGGACCGCGACGTCGCCGAAGACGAGCACGGCGTTCATGAGCGACCGGGGGCGGGGCATCGTCTGCTGCCTACCCGGGAGATCGTGTGTTCAGCCCTTCAGGTCGGGCCTAGGGTGCGAGCGTCAGCGCGGAGCGGTCGATCTGGTCCACATGCGACAGGCCGCTGAGTGCGAGGGTGAGGTCCAGTTCGGCCAGCAGGCACTGGAGCACCGTCCGGACGCCCTCCTCGCCGCCGACGGCCAGTCCCCACATCGCGGGCCGGCCGATGCAGACCGCACGCGCGCCGAGGGCCAAGGCCTTGAAGGCGTCCGCGCCGCAGCGGACGCCGGAGTCGAAGAGCACGCAGATGTCCGCGCCGACGGCATCCACGACGGCCGGCAGCGCGTCCAGCGCGGCGATCGCGCCGTCCACCTGCCGGCCGCCATGGTTGGAGACGATGATCCCGTCCATCCCACGGGCGGCCGCCTCACGGGCGTCGTCGGCGTGCAGCACACCCTTGAGGATGATCGGCAGCGACGTGCATTCGCGCAGGAACGACAGGTCCTCCCAGGTCACCGAAGGGTTGGAGAAGACGCCGACGAACTGCCCGACGGCAGCCATCGGATCCTCCTCGGGGGACGTCTCGAGGGTCGAGCGGAAGACGGGATCCGACAGGTAGTTCGCGATGCCGACCGACTCCAGGAACGGCAGGTAGGCCTCCTGGAGGTCGCGCGGGCGCCACCCCAGCAGCCAGGTGTCGAGCGTCACCACGATCGCCTCATACCCGGCGGCCTCCGCGCGCTGCACGAGCGACCTGGCCAGGTCGCGGCCGCGCGGCCAGTACAGCTGATACCACCGCGGACCCTGTGCGCCCGCCTCGGCGATCGCCTCCATCGTGAAGGAGGACGCGGTGGATGCGATCATCGGGATGCCGGTGCTCGCGGCCGCCCGCGCGACCGCGAGCTCGCCGTCGGGGTGGACGATCGACTGCACGCCGACCGGGGCGATGAGCAGCGGGGCGGGCATCGTCGTGCCGAGCACCGTGCGCTCCAGCGACCGCGTTTCGACGTCGCGCAGCATGCGCGGAACGATGCGATGCCGCTTGAACGCGTCGAGGTTTGCCCGCATCGTGTCCTCGGTCCCTGATCCGCCGTTGACGTAGCCGCGCGGCCCGGGGGCCATGCGGTCGGTCGCCTCACGCTCGAGGGCGTCCCACGCCATCGGATGCGACGGGCGGAGGCCTTGCGTCGCGCCGTTGAGGTAGATGCCGTACTGGAAGTTCGCGAAGGGCGTGCTCATGGGGCGGGAGCATCGCATGTGCCCCCGGCCGGTCGCACGCGGGCGAGATGGTTGGTTCCGCGCGGCGGACCCGCGGAATCAGTCATCAGGGCCGGCAGGACTACGATCCGCGGATGAGCGTCGTCAAGATCAACGCGATCACGGTGCCGCGCGAGCGGTTTGAGGAGTTCGAGCGGCGTTTTGCCAGCCGGGCGGGCAAGGTGTCCGGCGCCGAGGGCTTCGAGGCCTTCGAGCTGCTGCGCCCCAACGCCGAACGCGAGGTCTGCCTCGTCATCACGCGCTGGCGTTCGGAGGAGGACTTCAAGACGTGGGTCGCGAGCCCTGACTTCGCCGCCGGTCATGCCCAGCACCGCCAGGACGGGCCGGTCGGGACGCAGAGCGAGATCTGGTCGTTCGACGTGCTCGAGCGGGAGTAGCGCACAGACGGTCGCCCGCCGGACGCGCCTCCGCAGCGCCCCTGACCCGTACGGGTATCGAGATGACTTCCTACGCGGCGACGAACGCCTTCGGTGCCGGCGTGCCGGCGGCCACGTCGCCCCGCGCCAGCGCCGCCCGGCGGTACTTGACGTAGACGGGACCGAACTCACGCAGCGGGCCGCGGATGATCGGGCCGGCGGCGCGGGAGGCACGCGCCAGCGTCCGGAACGCGACCTCCTCGTTACGGCTCAGGTGCAGATCCAAGCGGTCGCGCAGCGCCGGCGGCAGCATGCCGACGGTCGACACGCGCATCTGCACCGCCATCGGTTTGCGCAGCACGCGCCACAGCGTCGGGTGCAGGCCCGGGATCGCGGGCGGAACGGGGCGCTCGAGCGTCTGCAGGAGCTCCGGCACCGCGGGCGTCCAGACGAGCTCGTCGCTGACGACGCGGTCGAAGTAGGGCTGAAAGTCGCGCCACGTCGCAGGCAGGTCACGCGCGCGCACGCCGATGAGCCGGCCGACATCAAGCCACTGAGTCCAGAACGCCTCCTTCTGGGCGGCGGACATGGGGCGCGTGAACAGGCGGTGGCCCTCGACGATGGAGCTGGCGAGCGTCGCGTGCACCCAGGCGAACGCGTCGGGCTCCATCGCGCTGTAGGGCTTGCCGTCGCCGCGGACACCCTTGATCGTGCGATGCATCTCGCGCACGCGCCTGCCGATGCCGCCCGCCAGCTCCGGGCCGCCGTAGACCGTGCCGTGCACGTAGTCCAGCGTGCGGAGCAGGCGTCCCCACGGATCCTTGACGAACGACGAGTACTGGTGGACCCCGGCGCCGACGGTCGGGTGGGCGACCTGCAGCAGCGTGGCGTAGCCGGCGGTGGAGAGCGTCCGGATGTCGTTGAAGGCGACGGCGACGGGCGAGCCGGGGCGGGGGGCCAGCGCGGCGTACTCGTCGGGGCTCGGGAGGATCGACGCCATGGACCCATGATGCGGGGTCTGGCGACATCCCGGTGGTGCTCCTTCCCCTCGTGGGCGCCTTGGCGGTGTGGTGGCACCACACTAATCTGCGCGATCATGGCAACGATCAAGGCATGGCGGGAGGTGATGCTCACCGCGGGGCTGGAGCTCGGTCTGGACGGGCTGGCCGAGATCGTGTCCGCGGCGATGGAGCGGGAGCTCGCCGTGCTGCGGGACGACCCCGACCTGCGGGAGTCCGCGCGCCGCAGCGTGGCGGCCAACGTCGCGCTGCTCGTGACCGTCGTCCAGGACACGGTGCCGCTCGAAGAGCTCGAGCCACCCCCGGCCGCCGTGGCCTTCGCGCGCGAGCTCGCGCGCCGCCGCGTGCCGGTGGCGGACCTCGGCCGCGCCTATCGCCTCGCGCAGCACGCGCTGTGGCGCTGGGCGGTCGGCGAGATTCACACCCGCATCAGGTCCGACGCCGAGGTCGCCGAGGCCGTCGAGGAGCTGTCGGACGCGGCATTCGCGGTCGGTGACGTCTTCAGCACGCTCGTCATGGAGCGCTACGCGGTCGAGCGCGAGCGCTGGATGCGTAGCGCCGAGGCCGTCCGCAGCGCGACGGTCCAGGAGCTGTTGGCCGGCGGGCCCGTGGACGTCACCGTCGCGAGCAACCGCCTGGGCTACGAGCTGCGCCAGGACCACCAGGCGTTCGTCGTATGGGCGCAGGGGGAGGACGCCGTGCCCGAGACCGTCGCCGTGGCCGTCGGCGGGTCTCGCGCCCTCGTGATCACGACGGGCACGGGCGTCGTCTCGGGATGGGCCCCGGCGGGGACCATCGACCTCGCCGCGGTGGCCGCCAACACCGGCACGTGCGCCGCGCTGGCGTCCCCGGGCTCGGGACTGCCGGGCTTTCGCCGCGGGCACCACGAGGCGATGGAGGCCCGACGCGTGGCCCGGCTGACGCACCGGCCGGCGGGGGTGTTCGCCTACCGTGACGTCGCGCTGCTGGCGCTCCTCACCCAGGACCCTCAGCAGGCACAAACGTTCGTGCACGCGACCCTCGGGTCGCTGGCCGGGGCCGACGACGCGTCGCGCCGCCTGGCGCAGACCCTGCGCGTGCTGCTCGAGGAGCAGGGCAGCCCGCGCCGCGCCGGCCACCGCCTGGGCGTGCACGAGAACACGGTCGCCAAGCGCCAGCGGGCGATCGACCGCGTTCTTGACCCGGCCACGCGGGCCCCGGCGGTGGAGCTTCTGACCGCGCTGACGCTGCTGGGGGTCTTCACCGCCGGGACGATCTGACGCGCGATCACACCGGGTTGTGGGCGTCGACCGGGTACCGTCCCGGCCATGGCCAACACCGAGAAGCCCCAGGTCGACGTCCCCGTCGGCGAGGATCCGTCCTACCAGCTCGAGCTGGACGACATCACCGTCGGCGCAGGTGACGAGGCCACGTCCGGCGCGACCGTCGAAGTGCACTACGTCGGCGTCTCGTGGGCGACCGGCAAGCAGTTCGACGCCTCGTGGGACCGCGGCGAAACGTTCAAGTTCGGCCTCGGCAAGGGTCAGGTCATCCCCGGCTGGGACCAGGGGGTCGCCGGTATGAAGGTCGGCGGCCGCCGCCGCATCACGATCCCGCCGATGCTCGCCTACGGCAAGCGCGGTGCGGGCGGCGTCATCGGACCCGACGAGACGCTCGTCTTCGTCGTGGACCTCATCGGCGTGCGCTAGCCGTACCGGCGCAGGACGGCGCCCGGGCCCTCCGGGACCGTGATCGCGGACCTGCCGTCGCGGCTGAGCGCAAGGGCCTCGCCCTTGCCCTCGGCCGACAGGTCGGCGGGAGCCACGCAGGCGGGCGCGCGACCGAGCGTGCGTGCCACCGGCTCACGGCCGCGGCGCCGCCAGATGGCGAGGGTCGCGTAGCTGCGCAGCGCGACGAGCCGGCCGTCGGCGCTCACGTCGCCCGCCGTCACGACGCCGAGCGGGACGGCCGGCCCCCGGCGCAGCGTCGTCGTCGTGCCGTGCGGGACGGTGGACGCGACCGTGTACGCCCGCCCGCGCGGCAGCCCCTTCGTGACGATGACGAGCTCGCGCCGGACCGGATCCGCGAGCAGCGCCTCGGCGTCATGGGCGCCGTCGGGATAGCGCAGGTCCAGACGGGCGGCGGCGACGGTCGACGTGGTGGCCGCCGCCGGCTCCGGCAGGCGATAGATCTGCACGGCGGCGCGCGTGGCCCGGTTGTCCCCGATGTCGCCGGCGAAGAGCGCGGCCTGGCCGTCCGGGCCGGGGCCGGCGGCGATGTCCTCCCAGTCGGTGGCGGTGGCCCCGGCGACCGTGGTGCGCCCGAGGACCGTGCCGTCCGGACGCACGGCCGTGATGACCGGGGGCGCCCCGGAGTCCTCCAGCGCGAAGAGGACGCGGCGGTCGCGTCGGCCATGGACCAGGCCGCTCAGCTCGTCCAGCTGTGGGTCGGTGATGCGGCCGAGCGCCCGTGGCCGGTCGGCGCGGCAGAGCGCCGGGGGCGTGGGGGGACGGCGGGGCGCCACGGCGGTCGTCGTCGTGGTCGCGTCGGTGGTCGTCGGGGCGGCGTCGGCCCCGCATCCGACGGCGATGGTGCACAGCACGAGGGTGGGGACGAGCGGACGGATCGAGGGAGTGTCGCGCACGCCCTTCGCACTCCGCCGGTGAACCCGGGTCTGGTGATGCCCGAGGTCGCGGAACCGTGGTTCACCTTCGGCGTTCAGCCGATCCCCGGCCGGGCCGGCAAGGCTGCGTTGATGCCCTTCGCCGCGAACGTCAGCTGTGCCGCCGCCGAGGCCCACGCCTCGGCGGAGGTGCCCTGCCCACCGCTCTCGGCGGCGTTCTGTGCCCGGGCGGCGCACGCGATCGCGGCGCTGGCGAGCGCCTCGTTGAGGTCGTCGGAGCTGATGGCCATGGGCCGGACCCTAGATGACTGATTCCACGCCTTCGCCGCGAAAGCACCCGGGCAGTCGGACGGCTGTCCACGCGATCGGCGGTGTGTACGGTGGGCGGGCCCGGGTACAGGACGCCCCATGCGACCCCTTCACACGCTCCTCCGGATCCTGATCGGCGCGCTCTTCGCCGGCCACGGTGCACAGAAGCTCTTCGGCTGGTTCGGTGGGCATGGCCTCGAGGGGACCGGCGGCTTCTTCGACGCGCTGGGCATCCGGCCCGGAAGGGAGGCCGCGATCCTGGCGGGTGCGTCCGAGGCGGGCGGCGGCCTGCTGCTGATCTCGGGTGTCGCCACGCCGGTGGCGGGTGCGGCGCTGACCGGCTCGATGGTTCAGGCCATCCGCACGGTGCACGCCCCGAAGGGCCCGTGGGTCACCGAAGGCGGCTGGGAGTACAACGCCGTGCTGATCGCGGCCGTGCTGGCCCTCGTCGAGGAGGAGGCCGGTGTCGTCTGGGCGCTCGCCGCACTCGCCGCGGGCGTCATCGGGCCCGATGTCGCGCTCCGGGCCCTCCGCAGGCTGAAGCCCGACCTGCAGGCCGGCGCGACCACCGACGGTGCCGCCACGGCGGCGCCTGCGCCCGCGTCCGCGGCGAGCACCGCGGGCGCCACGCCCTAAGAAGCTGTCTCAGCGGGCGTCCCCGCGCTCGCTGGGCACCAAATTCACCAACCGACGGCGCCGGGCTCACCGCCTGGGGCACCGGCGCTGGACGATCGTGTCGACCATGAACTCTCGCGTGCAGGCAGGAGTGCGCCGAGCCTTCGACGTCGTCATCGCCTCGGTCCTGATGCTGTGTGTCCTCCCGGTGCTCGTCATCGCGATGCTGGCGATCGCGCTGTCGGATCCGCGGGCGAGCGTGCTGTTCCGCCAGCAGCGCACCGGGCGCGGAGGCCGGCGCTTCACCTTCTACAAGCTGCGCACGATGTCCGCGGACGCCGAGGCGCGCAAGGTCGAGCTGCGCGAGTTCAGCGAGGTCCCGTGGCCGGACTTCCGCCTGAGCGGCGACCCCCGCGTCACGCGGCTGGGCCGGCTGCTGCGCCGCACGTCTTTGGACGAGCTGCCACAGCTGTTCAACGTGCTGCGCGGCGACATGGCGCTCGTCGGGCCGCGGCCGACCTCCTTCGGGCCCGACACGTACGAGTCGTGGCAGCTGGAGCGGCTCGAGGTCCGCCCCGGCCTCACGGGACCGTGGCAGCTCGACGGCAGAGGGACGATCGACTTCGACGGCCGCTGCCGGATGGAGATCGCCTTTATCCGGCAGGCGTCGCTGCGTCGCGACCTCGTGCTCCTCGCCCGCACCCCGATGGCAGTGCTACGGCGGACCGGCGTGGCGTGAGGTCCGCCGCCGCGCGGCAGCCCGGACTCTGGGTCGCGACCGCCACCATGCTCGCGGGCTCGTTCGGGCCGGCGCTGGAGCCCCAGCGGTGGTGGGCCGCCCTCATGGTGGTGACGGTCGGCGCGATCGTCCTCGCCCACCGCGGGCCCTTGACCCGACCCACGGGCGCTGCTGCCTGGGCGCTGTGGTGCGCCCTGGGCTGGGCGGCCTGGAGCGCGGCGTCGGTCGGCTGGGCGGCGGACCCGGCCTGGGCCTGGGAGGCGGCCGGCCGTGCCTGGCTCGTGACCGGTGTCCTGGCGGCGATCGTCCTGTGGCCCGGGACCGCGACGGCGCGCG
>JAOPZJ010000033.1 GCA_025964155.1 Solirubrobacterales bacterium | reverse complement strand
GAGGACGTTCTGCCCGGCGAGGTTCAGATGGTGAGCGACAGGTGCGGAGTGCATGCGTCAACTCTCACCGGCGTCCCACCGGCAAACGTCACCCCTAAGGCGGACATCGGCCATACAAAAGGGAATTCGGGGCAAAAACCCGTACCCCTATGGACGGATGGCTATCACCCGGCGGTGCCTTTTGCGGGCACTACCGGTGCTTCAGCCTGCAGACATGACGGACTTCAGCACGATCGAGGAAGCCATCGAGGACATGCGGGCCGGGAAGATGGTCGTGGTCTGCGACGCCGAGGATCGCGAGAACGAGGGCGACCTCACGCTGGCGGCACAGTTCGCCACCCCGCAGACCATCAACTTCATGGCGACACACGGCCGCGGGCTGATCTGCCTGGCACTGCCGCCCGAGCGCTGCCAGGAGCTCGGCCTGGACCTGATGACGGCCAACAACGAGTCGACTTACGAGACGGCGTTCACGGTCTCCATCGAGGCGCGGCATGGCACCACGACCGGCATCTCCGCCGCCGATCGCGCCCGGACGGTGCAGGCGGCGATCGACCCTTCCTCAGGCCCTGAAGCACTCGTCCAGCCGGGCCACATGTTCCCGCTGAAGGCCAAGCCGGGCGGAGTTCTCGAGCGCACCGGCCAGACCGAGGCGGCCGTCGACCTCGCGCGCCTCGCCGGCCTCATCCCGGCCGGTGTGATCTGCGAGATCATGAACGACGACGGCACCATGGCCCGCGTCCCGGACCTCGTCGGCTTCTGCGCCGAGCACGGGCTGAAGATGATCACCGTCCAGGACGTCATCGCCTACCGGCGGCCGCGCGAGCGGCTCGTCGAGCGTGTCGTTCAGACGACGATGCCGACGACGCACGGCCGCTTCGACGCCATCGGCTATCGCGAGCTGGCCACGGGCGCCGAGCACCTGGCGCTCGTCAAGGGCGACGTCATCGGTCGCCAGAACGTCCTCGTGCGGGTCCACACCGGCTGCATCGCCGGCGACAAGCTGCGCTCGGTGGGCTGCGACTGCGGCCGCAAGCTCGACGACTCGCTGCGGCGCATCGAAGCCGACGGCGCCGGCGTCATCGTCTACCTCGAAGGCGACGGGCTCGGCCCCTGCGTTCCGGCGGAGACCGCGACGGACGAGATCCCGGGAACCGTCGTGCAGGTCGAGGACCTGCGCACGTTTGGCATCGGCGCGCAGATCCTGGCCGACCTCGGCCTCGCCTCGATCCGGCTGCTGACGAACTTCCCCAAGCGCATCCGCGGCCTCGAGGGCTACGGCCTGACGCTGAGCGAGCAGGTGCCGGTCGGGCGCCGTACCCACCAGGCCCGGTCGGTGCCCGCGTGGCGGCCGATGCTCGAGATGGACCTGCTCGAGGAGCATGCGGCATGAGTGCCTTCCCGCTGACCCCCGCGCTCTTCGGCGACCTGATGGCCGAGCTGCCCGCCGGCGTGGCGGTCGTGACCGCGCGCGGTGAGGACGGGCCGAAGGGCCTCGTCGTGACGAGCCTCACCGCGTACACCGCCGACCCGCCGTCGATCCTCGTGTCGGTCGCCCACTCGTCGCGCTGCTACGGGACGCTCGTGGCCGCCGAGCGCTTCGGCGTCCATGTCCTGCGCACCGGCCAGGATGACGTCGCAGCCCGCTTTGCGAGCAAGGCCGATGACAAGTTCGCCGGGCTTGACTGGACCTGGGACGAGGACGTGCCGTGCCTTGACGGTGCGCTCGCCTACCTGCGCTGCGAGACGTCGGCCTCGTTCGTGCATCTGGACCACACCGTGCTCATCGGCACGATCGCCGACGTGCAGCGGGACGAGCAGGCCGAGCCGATGCTGTACCTGCGCCGCCGCTTCGCGTGGCGCGTCTCCGGCTGAGGCCGACGCCGCCTCGACGCCCTACCCGTCGAGCCTCGGCGTGAAGCGCCACAGCTCGATGGCGTGCTCGACGCGCTCCGCGACGGCTTCGAGCTCGATGATCTCCGCCGGGCCGAGCTGGCCGACGGCGACGGCAGCCACGAGCTCGTCCGCGCGCGCCGCGATCGCCCCGAAGTCGATGCCGATGCCCTCACCGTGGTCCGCGGCCGCCAGCTCCAGCTCGAGCAGATGCACCGCGGCGCGCACCTGCAGCGCGGCGGCGCGGGTCCGCCCGTGGTCCAGGTCGATGAACGCACGGAGCAGCAGGTCCTCCCCCTCGAGCACGGAGGTGCGCCCCGCCAGGACGTCGGCCGTGGTCTCAGACGGGGCCAGGCGCTCCTCCCGGGACGGCTTGGCGCCAACTGGTGGCGGCAGCACGGCCGCTCGCGTGAAGGCCCCGTCGGGCAGCCCGTCGGTCGTGCCGTATCCGATCCGCACCACGCGCGCGTCGCGCCGGGCGACCTCCGTCACGTACGGATCGCGGGAGCCCGCGCGATACGCGCGGATCGCCCGGTTCAGCACCGTCAGGCCGTCGGCGACCCACTGCTGCTGCTCGTCCTCGCTGTCGGCGATGCGCAAGAGCTGCGCGTCGGCGCTGTCCTTCGTGAGCGGGTTGGTCCCGCGGACGAAGGTCGCCAGCAGCAACGGGACCTCGTCCGGAACGCCCGCCGTCTGGGCCTCGCGGGCACGGCGGCGCAGCCTCGGCCGGCGTGTCGGTGCGCCGAGGACGGTGATCGCCAGGACGTCCGCCGTGGACGCCTGCATCGTGACGCCGGACAGGCGCTCACGCCGCGTGAGCTCGGTGCTGCGCAAGGCCGCGCCGTCCGCGTCAACCGAGCTGGGATGCGCGACGATGTAGCGGCCCGCGTGGGGGCCGATCGCGTGGGTGAACTCGAACTGCACGGCGAGAAAGGTCGACGCCATGCGGGCGACTCTAACCCGCCCGCGAGGCGCGTTCCCACCAAAGGATGAGAGAAGTACCCCTCGAAGGGCACGCCCTCGGTCGGTGGCCCGGCGAGTATCAGTCGTGGTATTGCTGGCAGGACCGAACGCTGAGGAGAGCAGGCGAATGAGTGGGCTGATTGAGGTGCCGTCGATTGGTGCCGGACCCGGGGCGCCGGATCCCGAGACCCGGGAGTTGCTGGACCAGGCGGCGCACTTCGCCTATCACGAAGGCGCAGAGAGCCTGATCGAGGACGTCCCCGGTGAGTTCTGGTCCATCCAGTGCAAGGACGTCTACAAGAGCTTCGGCCGCCACCAGATCCTCGACGGGCTGAACCTCGGCATCCCCGAGGGCATGATCACCGTCGTGCTCGGACCCTCGGGTACGGGCAAGAGCGTGCTCATCAAGCACCTCATCGGCCTGCTGTTCCCCGACGGCGGAGACATCCTCGTCCACGGCCAGTCGGTCCCGAACCTGCGGATGTCCGAGCTGCTGGAGATGCGCCGGCGGTTCGGCATCCTCTTCCAGGACGGTGCGCTGTTCGGCTCGATGAACGTCTTCGACAACACGGCGTTCCCGCTGCGGCAGAACAGCAACCTTTCCGAGGCCGCCATCTCGACGGTCGTCAAGGCCCGCCTGGCCGAGGTCGGCCTGAGCGGTGCCGAGACGGCGATGCCGAGCGAGCTTTCCGGCGGCATGCGCAAGCGCGCGGGCTTTGCCCGGGCGCTCGTGACCGAGCCCGAGATCGTCGTGTTCGACGAGCCGGACTCCGGCCTTGACCCGGTGCGCACGTCGCTCCTGTGTGACCTCATCCGGGACATGCACAAGCGCCACGGCGGCACGTACATCCTCATCACGCACGACATCGCGACGATGCGGCAGATCGGGCAGTACATCGGCGTCCTGTGGAAGGGCCGCATCGTGCAGGCCGGCGGCCGCGACGAGATGCTCGCCTCCGAGAACCCGTTCGTCCGCCAGTTCCTCAACCGCGAGTCCGAGGGCCCGCTGGGGATGGATTGAGTCCGAGCCGTCAGCTTCGATGGCGGTCCGTTGCCCGGGCTTTGTGCCGGGCATCGGTCGTTCTGGGGCGGGGGTGCGGTGCCTGGGACGTGGGGTGCGAGGCTTGGGGCGCTGACGCGAGCGAGCCGCGTGGGGTGCGAGGCGCTTGAAACGGCGGGCATTGATGAGGGAGGAGGTCCGGCCCCGCGGTGACTGTCGGATCGGCCCGGGTGAGGCGGGTGTTTCCGACACTCACGGTTGGGGGCGCCGTGAGTGTCGGATCGGCCCGGGTGAGGCGGGCGTATCGGACACTCGCGGATGCAGGCGCGGCGGCGCCATGGCCATCCGCGTCGGGGGATCTGAACGGAGCTTCATCGACCAGCGATGTTCCACTCA
>JAOPZJ010000007.1 GCA_025964155.1 Solirubrobacterales bacterium | reverse complement strand
GCCGCGAGACGCCACGCACGCTGCCGCGTCCGGGCCTCGCCGGCGCCGAGTCGCGCGGTCTCGAGTTTCCCGAGAAGCCTGAACTCGCGTAAAGCGTGGGACAACCGCGCCTGGCGGCTCGGCGTCCGACGCTTTGCGTTGCAGTGATCATCATGGTGTGGTGAACACGGACTTTGAAGTGATGGGGGTGGTGAACGTCACTCCCGACTCGTTCTCCGATGGCGGCCGGTGGCTGGATCCGGCCGCCGCCATCGCGCACGGCCATGCCCTCGTGGCCGAGGGTGCGGCCATCCTGGACATCGGCGGCGAGTCCACGCGCCCGGGCGCCGCCCCGGTGCCCGCCGCCGAGGAGGCCGCGCGGGTGATCCCGGTGATCGCGTCGCTGGCCGGTGCCGGCGTCCTCCTGTCCATCGATACGACCAAGGCGTCCGTCGCCGAGGCGGCGCTGGACGCGGGCGCCACGTACGTCAACGACGTGACGGCGCTGCGGTCCGACCCGGACCTCGTCGGCCTCGTGGCCGCCCGTGGCTGTACGTGCTGCCTCATGCACATGCAGGGCGAGCCTCGGACGATGCAGGACGCCCCGCGGTATACCGACGTCGTGGACGACGTGCGCGCGTTCCTGGAGCAGCGCGTCGCGTTCGCGGTGGCGCACGGCGTGGCGGAGGACCGGATCCAGATCGATCCGGGGATCGGCTTCGGCAAGACCACCGAGCACAACCTGCAGCTGCTCGCCCGGCTGGACGAGCTCGTCGCTCTCGGCTTCCCCGTGGTCGTCGGGACGTCGCGCAAGTCCTTCCTCGGCCGCATCACCGGCCGGGCGGATCCCGCGGATCGCCTGCCCGGCACGATCGCGAGCACGGTGCTGGCCTACGCGCGCGGTGCACAGGTCTTCCGCGTCCACGACGTGGCACCGGCACGCGATGCGCTCCTCGTCGCGGCTGCTACGTTGCGCGCCCATGGTGCCTGATCACGACCGCGACGACGACGACATCGATGACGAGGACGACCTCGACCTCGACCCCGATGACGACGCCTTCGACGAAGAGGAGGGCCCGCAGACCGAGGTGACGATCGAGGTCACCGGCCTGTCGCTCTACACCCACCACGGCGTGACCGCGGCGGAACGCGAGATCGGCCAGCGCCTCGTGCTGGACCTGCGCCTCGAGGTGGGGGAGTGCGACGCGACGGTCACCGACATGGTGCAGGACACCGTCGACTACGGCGAGGTCTGCAACGTCGTCGCGCTCGTGGCCCAGCAGCGCTCCTACAAGACGCTGGAGCGACTGTGCTCGGCTATCGCCGACCGTCTGCTGGCGGACTTCGCGGCCGACGAGGTGTGGGTGAAGGCCTCCAAGCCCGAGCCGCCGATCGCGCTGCCCGTCGCCGAGGTCTCCGTCGAGGTGTGGCGGCAGGTACGCCAGTAGCCCTGGCGGGCCCGCAGCATGCCGCGCCATTCGCGAGAATGCGGCGACCACATGACCGACTTCCTGCCCGACGGCGCCGCGGCCACGCAGCGGCCCGACTTCACCCGCGACACGGCGGTCACGTCCCTCGGGGACGGCGCGTACGCCGCGATCTGCTCGACGCGATGGGCGGCACCGATGGGCCCGAACGGGGGCTACCTCGCAGCGATCGTCCTGCGCGCCATGCTCGCCGAGGTCGACGACGCGGCCCGTGTGCCGCGCGCGCTCACGCTGCACTATCTGCGTCCGCCCGCCGACGGCGAGGTCGGCGTGACCGTCGCCGTGGAGCGCAGCGGCCGCTCGCTGTCGACCGTCACCGCCCGCCTGGAGCAGGGTGGCCGCCTCTGCATCATCGCTGTCGGGGCGTTCGGCACCACCTTTCCGACGGCCGCCGACTACGCCACGCCGCCGCCGGTGGTGGCGCCGTGGGCCTCGATCGAGCTCATGCCCAAGCACGAGGGGATGCCGCCGGTTTCCCATCGGCTGCACCTCCGGCTCGCCATCGGCGCCGAGCCGTTCTCCGGCGCCGACGAGGCGGTCTCCGGCGGGTGGGTGAGCCTGCGTGACCCCGCGCCCGTCGACGCCGTGCTGCTCGCCCTGCTGGTCGACGCCTGGCTGCCGTCCGTCTTCCCGATCCTCACCACGCCCGTCGGTGCGCCGACGATCGACCTGACGATCCACTTCCGCAACCCGGACGCGGCCGCGGCGCATCCGCCCGACGAGCCGCTGCTGGCGGTCTTCCGGTCGACCACGTCCCAGGACGGGTACTTCGAGGAGGACGGCGAGATCTGGACGCCGGCGGGCGTGCTGCTCGCGCAGAGCCGCCAGCTCGCGTTGCTGCGTCCGATGCGCGGCACGCCGCCGGCCACCGCATGACCGACGCGATCGGCTACCTCGGCCTGGGGTCAAACGTCGGGGACCGCCGCGCACACCTGCAGGGTGCGATCGACGCGCTGGGGGGATTCGGCGTGCGTGTGCTCGCGGCCTCGTCGACCTTCGACACCGACCCGGTCGGTGAGGTCCTGGACCAGGCCGACTTCCTGAACGCGTGCGTCCGCATCGCCACCGGACTCGCGCCGGAGGCACTGCTGGACGCCTGCAAGGCCGTCGAGCGCAGCCTCGGGCGCGACCTGGAGGGCAGCGTCCGCCACGGCCCGCGCCCGATCGACGTGGACGTGCTGCTCCTAGGGGACATCGAGCACCGTTCCGCGCGCCTGACCTTGCCGCACGAGCAGGCCACGTCCCGCCGGTTCGTGCTGATCCCGCTGCTGGAGCTCGACCTCGAGCTCACCACCCCCGACGGCACGCGCCTGCGCGACGTCCTTGCGGCCCTGCCGCTGGACGAGGGGGTCCGGGCTGCGGGGCCGCCGCTCAGCGTGCCGGGGTAAGTGGGGGGCGGTGCGCGCTCGAGCGGGCGGGCGTTCAGGGAAGCGACGGGGTCGGCGCTGACGCGATTGAGCTTTAAGGGGTAGGGAGGGCTTGAAACAGCCGCATTGACGGGGGAGTGCGAAGCTCGCGGCGGTTTGGGGCGCGGGTGACGGTTTGCGGGGTCAGGAAGCGCGCCAACACGCCATCCAGCGTCGACGGCGTGGGGTTCCATGCACGCCCGGGTCACGGCGCCGGGGGATGTGAACGGAGTTTCACCCACCTCTGTGGGGCGTGAGGTTCCACGCAGCTCCGCCACCGGCGGCAACCCGCCAGCCGCACGGGTCCGCCGCGCGCGCGCCGTCCCGCCGCACACCCTCCCCGTCAATGCGCGCCGTTCAAGCGCCTCGCACCCCGCGTGGCTCGCTCGCGTCAGCGCCGCAGCGCTCGGACGGCGCGCCACCGCGCCACGTCCGGCGTGAACCATGGTTTGGTGACCTCAGAGATCGCCTAACCATGGTTCACCGGCTGGACGAGTCGGCCGGGCCGACGAGCCCCGCCAGCAGCGTGTCCAGGACGGCGCCGACCTCGGTTCGCGCCTGCTGCGGGTCCGGCGCGCGGGCGACGTAGAGCGCGGCCTCGTCGAGGGCGCCGATGAGCACATGGGCCAGTGGCCGGACGGGCTGGTCGGGGATCTCCCCGGCCGCCATCGCCGCGGCGAGCGCGGCCTCCACGAGCCCCATCCCGTACCGCATCCCGAGCTCGCGCCAGCGCTCCCACCCGAGCGCCGCCGGCGCCTCGAGCAGGATGATCCGCTGGACCTCCGGCTCCGCGCAGGCGTCCAACCAGGCCTCCGCGCCGGCCCGCAGGGCCGCGATCGCGTCGGTGGCGCCGGAGCCGGCGAGCACGCGGCCGATGCGCTCGGTCACCTCCTGCTCGACCTGCTCGAAGACGGCCTCGAACAGCGCGAGTTTCCCGTCGAACTGGTGGTAGAGCGCCCCACGCGTCACGCCCGCGGCGGCCACGATCTCGGGGGTGCCGACGTCGGCGTAGCCCCGCTGCGAGAAGAGGGGGCGAGCCGCAGCCAGGAGCGCCGCACGGGTGGCGGCCGACCGTTGTTCCTGGGTGCGCTTGATTTGCATGCCGTGTGTATGTAAGTTACGTACACACTGTACGCAACGTTTGGAAGCGAGGCCCACGATGCCAGAAATCACCATCGCCCAGGGGACGATCGAGTACCGCGAGACGCCGGGGACGGGCGCCCCGGTCGTCTTCGTCCACGGGTTTCTCGTCAACGCACGCCTGTGGGGCGGTGTGCAGGACGAGCTGGCCCGGCGCGGTATCCGCAGCTACGCCCCGGACCTGCCCCTGGCGTCGCACCGGCGCCCGCTGGCCGCAGGGGCGGACCGGTCGCCCCGCGGCATCGCGCGCCTCATCATCGACTGGCTGGAGGCGATGGACCTGCACGACGTCACGCTCGTGGGCAACGACACCGGCGGTGCCCTCTGCCAGTTCGTCCTGGACACCGACGCTTCCCGCATCGGGCGCCTCGTGCTGACCAACTGCGACACCTTCGACCGCTTCCCGCCACCGCCGTTCGATCTCGGCGTGAAGGCAGCGCGAATCCCGGGCGTTCTCACGGCAGTCCTGCAGGGGACGCGGTTGGGTCTCGTCCGTGACAGCCGGCTCGGCTTCGGCACGCTGGTCAAGCGCCGGCTGCCACGCGAGCTGACGGCCGACTGGGTGCGTCCCTACCTCACGAACCGCGCGATCCGGCGTGACACGCTGGCGCTGCTGCGCGCCGTCGACCCCGCCGAACTGCTGGACGTCTCCACGCGCCTGCAGCGCTTCGGAGGCCCGGTGCTCCTCTGCTGGGCCCCCGAGGACCGCTTCTTCCGCATCGAGGACGCCCGGCGCCTGCGGGACATCTTCACGGATGCCGAACTCGTCGAGATCCCCGACAGCCGGACGTTCGTGGCGCTCGACCAGCCGCGCCTGCTGGCCGGGCACATCGTCGCGTTCGCCGGCGCTCAGGCGGGCAGCAGGGCGGGGGCGATCGCGCCCGCCGGGATGTGACCGCCGACGCGGAAGAGGCGGTCGGCGAGCTGGCCACAGGGGCGGCCGGCGATCCGGTCGCGCAGGTCCTGCATCGTCATCAGGAGGGCCAGCGTCGGTGCGATCTGCAGGTCCGCGCGATTGGGCACATCGCGACCGAGCGTGCCGTCGGCAATCCATCCGTCGATCCGGTCCAGGTAGCCCGGCAGCGCCGCCAGGTCGGCCGCGTACGCCTCGGGGGTCGCCTTGTTCAAGGCGATCTCCATGCGCGAGATCACCGGCATCAGCGTCTTCAGGACCGCACCGGGGAGCGGGACCTGGCCGCCTTCGCCGTAGGACGGCGCCGCCGAGGCGTTCTGCTTGAGCGTCGGCCACAACAGGCGCCGGCCGAGCGGCTGGAAGACCTCGTCGCCCCAGCGCTCGGCCTCCAGGACCGTCGCCGCGGCGGCCGGATCGGGCGGCAGCAGCGCGGGCTCGGGGACGAGCCGGTCGAGCTCCGCCAGGATGGCGCGGGACCCCTGCAGCTTGCGCCCATCCTCGAACTTGATGCCGGGCACCGTGCGCTTACCGAAGAGCACCTTCATGACCGCGACGTGACCCGGCGGAGGGATCTCGACCTTCTTGAATGCGATCCCCTTCAGCTCCAGGGCCTTGGCGACGGTGTTGCACGGGTGTGAGCCGTGCACGACGTAGAGCTTGGCTGGCATGCGGGCGAGCGTACCGACCTCCGTCCAGGGCCGCCCGCGCCCCTCGCGGCCCCCCGCTATCTTGTAGTGGACCATGAAGACCGAGATCCACCCCGACTACATCACGTCACACGTCCGTTGCACCTGTGGCAACGAGTTCGACACCCGCTCCACGACGCCGCAGATCAGCGTCGAGATCTGCTCCAACTGCCACCCGTTCTACACGGGCAAGCA
>JAOPZJ010000418.1 GCA_025964155.1 Solirubrobacterales bacterium | reverse complement strand
TGCGTGCCGCCGGGATCCGCCTGGGCATCGTGTCCAACCAGAGCGGCATCGGCCGCGGCCTTTTGACCGTCGAGCAGGTCGCCGCCGTGACCGGCCGCGTTGTGCAGCTGCTCGGCCCGTTCGACCGCGTCGACTGGTGCCCCCACACCGCCCAGGACGGGTGCCGCTGCCGCAAGCCACGGCCCGGGATGCTGCTGCAGACGGTCCGGGCGCTCGGGGTGGACCCGCTGCGCTGCGCGATGGTCGGCGACATCGGCGCCGACATGGACGCCGCCCGCCGCGCGGGCATGCGCGGTGTCCTCGTACCGACGGCCGCGACGCGCAAGGCCGAGGCGCGGGCCGCCGCCGAGTGCGCGGCGAGCCTGGCGGATGCGGTCGACCTGCTCCTCGCGCGCCCGTTCGCTGAGCCGGTACGCACCGTCCCGCTCGGGGTCGGGGACCTGCATGCCGTCCCGCGCCTGGCGGTGATGTGATGGTCCGGGCCCTCGTCGTCCGCCTGGACAACGACGGCGACGTGCTGCTCGCGGGTCCGGCGATCCGCGCGGTCGCCTCCGGGACCGACCACGTGACGCTGCTCTGCGGCCCGCGGGGCGCGCGGGCCGCAGAGCTGCTGCCCGGCGTCGACGAGGTGCTCGTGCGTCGCGCGGAGTGGATCGATCCCGAGCCGCGGCCGGTGGTCCGCGACGACATCCTCGACATCGTGGATCACATCGCCGCCGTCGACGCGTCGGCCGCGGTGATCCTGACGTCCTCGCATCAGAGTCCCCTGCCGACGGCGCTGATCCTGCGGATGGCGGGCGTGCGGTCGATCGCCGCGATCAGCGAGGACTACCCGGGGTCGCTGCTGGACGTGCGCGTGCGCGAGCCCGGGGACGTGCACGAGGTGCAGCGGGCGCTCGGGGTCGCCGCGGCGCTCGGGTTCGAGCTGCCCGCGGGGGACGATCGGTGCCTCCACGTGCGCGCGGCAGAACCCGCCGTGGCGCTCCCGTCACGCTTCGTCGCCGTGCATCCCGGGGCCTCGGTGAGCGCCCGGGCGTGGAGCGTTGACGCCCTGTGCGAGCTCGTCACGGTGCTGCTGGAGCGCGGACGCGAGGTGGTCGTGACCGGCGGCCCGGACGAGGCCGAGCTGACGGCGACCGTCGCCGGGGCCCCGCGGCCCGGCGTCCACGACGTCGGCGGCCGGACGACGTTCGCGCAGCTTGCCGGGGTGCTCGCCCGGGCCGATGCGCTTGTTGTCGGCAACACCGGTCCCTCGCACCTGGCCGCGGCCGTCGGCACCCCGGTCGTGTCGCTCTTCGCGCTCACCGTGCCTCCGGAGCGCTGGCGTCCGTGGGGCGTCCCTCACCTGGTGCTCAACGTCCCGGTGCCGTGTGCGGGCTGTCGGGCGCGCACCTGCCCCATGTACGGGCATCCGTGCCTGTCGGGGGTCGCCGTCGTTGACGTCGTGGCGGCCGTCGACCGCGTCGCCCCGATGCTGCGGGGAGTCGCGGCATGAGGGTGCTGCTGTGGCACGTGCACGGGTCCTGGACGACCGCCTTCGTGCAGGGTGACCACGAGTACGTCGTGCCCGTGCTGCCCGGCCGCGGCCCCGACGGTCGCGGCCGCGCGCGGACGTGGACATGGCCGGACTCCGTGCTCGAGCTGGCCCCGGACGCGCTGGCGGACGCCGGGATCGACGTCGTCGTCCTGCAGCGGCCGATCGAGCTGCACGAGCTGTGCGAGGCGTGGAGCGGACTCCGGCCCGGCCGCGACGTGCCCGCCGTCTACCTCGAGCACAACGCCCCGCAGGGCCGCATCGCCGACATGCGTCATCCAGCCGCCGGGCGCCGGGAGCTGACGGTCTGCCACGTCACGCATTTCAACGCGCTGTTCTGGGACTGCGACTCCACGCCGACGCGCGTCATCGAGCACGGGATCGTGGACCCCGGGCTTCGCTACACCGGGGAGCTGCCGCGCGCGGCCGTCGTCATCAACGAGGCCCGCCGGCGCGGGCGCGTGACGGGCACCGACCTGCTGGCCGGCCTCGAGCGCGACGGCGTGCCGGTCGACCTCTTCGGCATGGACGCCGCCGCGCTCGGTGGCTACGAGAACCTGGGCCAGCAGCGCCTGCATGACGAGCTGGCCCGGCGCCGCGTGTACGTGCACCCGCACCGCTGGACGTCACTGGGCCTCTCGCTGGTAGAGGCGATGCACCTGGGCATGCCGGTCGTGGCGCTGGCCACGACCGAGGCCGTCGAGGTCGTCCCGCGGGGGGCGGGACGCCTTTCTACGCGCCCGGACGTCCTGGCGCGGGCGGCGCGCGCCTTCGTCGCCGACCCGGAGGCGGCGCGCGCGGCCGGCAAGGCCGCCCGCGCGCATGCCCTGGAGCGCTTCGGCCTGCAGCGGTTCCTCGACGACTGGGACCACCTACTTCAGGAGGTGACCGACGATGCGCATTGCGCTGGTCTCCGAGCACGCTAGCCCGCTTGCCGTCCTCGGCGGTGTCGACGCCGCCGGGCAGAACGTCCACGTGGCGGCGCTGGCCCGGGCGCTGGCCCGCCGCGGGGCGCAGGTCGTCGTGTACACCCGCCGCGACGACCTCGCGCTGGCGGACCGGGTGCCCCTGGCCCCCGGCGTCGTCGTCGACCACATCGACGCCGGCCCGACGACCTACGTCCCCAAGGACGACCTGCTGCCGTACATGGACGACTTCGCCCGCGCGCTGGCGTCCCGCTGGCGGACCGAGCGACCGGACGTGGTCCACAGCCACTTCTGGATGTCGGGGCTGGCGGCCCGCCAGGCGGCCGGGCCGCTCGACATCCCTCTGGCGCACACGTTCCACGCGCTCGGCGTCGTCAAGCGCCGCTACCAGGGCACCGCCGACACGAGCCCCGCCGAGCGCGCGGGCGTCGAGCGGGACCTCGTGGCGAAGGTCGATCGGATCGTCGCCACGTGCACCGACGAGGCCTTCGAGCTGATGCGCCTGGGCGCCGATCGCTCCAAGCTCCGGGTCGTCCCCTGCGGCGTGGACACCGCGCGCTTCTGCCCCGACGGGCCGGTGCAGCGCCGCGGGCCCGTCCGCCACCGCCTCGTCTACACCGGCCGCCTCGTCGAGCGCAAGGGCATCGGCAACATCATCAGCGCGCTGGAGGAGGTGCCCCACTGCGAGCTCATCATCGCCGGCGGCCCCGACGCCGAGGCGCTCGGCGCCGACCCCGAGGCCCAGCGCCTGAGCGCCCTGGCCCGCCGCCACGGCGTCAGCGGGCGCGTGCATCTGCGGGGGCGCGTCGTCCACGACGAGTTGCCGCCGCTGCTGCGGTCGGCCGACGCCCTCGTGACCGTGCCCTGGTACGAGCCGTTCGGGATCACCCCGCTGGAGGCCATGGCCTGTGGCGTGCCGGTCGTCGCCAGCGCGGTCGGGGGCCTCATCGACACGGTGGTCGACGGCGTCACCGGCCGCCACGTGCCGCCGCGCGATCCCGAGCGCCTGGCCGCGGTGCTGCGCGAAGTCCTGGACGACGAGACCGAGCGCGCGGCGCAGGGGCGGGCCGGCGTGCGGCGGACGCGGTCGCTGTATGACTGGGACCGCGTCGCGCTCGCCACGCTCGACGTCTACGAGGAGCTCGTCAGCGAGCGGCGGCGCCTTCACGCCCGGCGCACCGGACGCGACGACATGCGCGCCGGCGCCCACGTGGGACGCCTGCGCGCGGCGCTCGACGCCAGCGCCGAGGACATGGCCCGCGCCGAGGGCTGGGGGCACCGGCTCGCCGAGCGGCTGTCGGACGGGCGGCGCCTGCTCGCCGTCGGCAACGGTGGCAGCGCCGCGGAGGCGCAGCACCTCACCGCCGAGCTCGTCGGGCGCTTCGAGCGTGATCGCGCGGCGCTGAGCGCGATCTGCCTGCACGCCGACACGTCAACCCTCACGGCGATCGTCAACGACTTCGGCGTCGAGGAGGCCTTCGCGCGGCAGGTCCGGGCGCACGGCCGGGCCGGCGACGTCCTCGTCGCGCTCAGCACGTCGGGCCGCTCGCCGAACGTCCTGGCGGCCGCGCGCGCCGCGCACGAGTGCGGCCTGACGGTCTGGGGGCTCACGGGCCCGGCACCGAACCCGCTGGCCTCCCTGTGCGACGAGGTGCTGAGCATCCCGGCCGCACGCGCATGCACCGTCCAGGAGCTGCACCTCGTGGCGATCCACGTGCTGTGCGCGGCGGTCGACGAGGCCCTGGTCGTGGGCCGCCGCGATACCCGGGCGGCGCTGGTGCGCGGATGACCGTCCGGCTCACCGTCGTGGGCGACGCGCTGCTGGACCGGGACGTCGACGGCGACGTGCGGCGTCTGGCGCCCGACGCGCCGGTGCCGGTCGTCGACCACGAGCGCACGACCGTGCGCGCCGGCGGC
>JAOPZJ010000369.1 GCA_025964155.1 Solirubrobacterales bacterium | reverse complement strand
CGCTGAACGCGTCCAGCGGCCCGGGGGCCCGCGGCTCGGTGACCGCGCCCGCCCGGCCTGAGGCGTCGGCACCGGCAGAAGCCGGTGCGGGCGCCGGCTGATGGCCCGTTGCCCGGGAGCGCTTGCGGCTACGCGATCCCAACGCGGGCCTCCTGGGTGAGCGCCTCGCGCAGCGCCCGCGCGGCGGCAGCAGGATCCTCGGCGTCGGCGATGGCGCGCACGACGGCGATCCGCGTGGCACCGGCCTCACGGACCGCCGCCAGCGTCAGCAGGTCCACGCCGCCGATCGCGAAGAACGGGAGCGCGGCTGCGGTCGCAGCGTGCGTCACGAGCTCCAGCCCGGCCGCTGGGCGCCCGGGCTTCGTCGGCGTCGCATGCACCGGCCCGACGCCGATGTAGTCCACGCGACCCGCGGCGCGGTGCGCGTCGTGCACCTGCTGGGGCGTATGCGTGGAGAGGCCGACGAGATGGTCGGGGCCGACAAGGGCGCGGGCCTCGGCGACGGCGACGTCGTCCTGCCCGACATGGACGCCGTCCGCGCCGGCGGCCACCGCCAGGTCGGGACGGTCGTTCAGGACGAAGAGCGCGCCGGTGCGAGCACAGGCCTCGCGGACGACCGCGGCCTCCCGCAGCAGGGCGGCGTCGTCCACGGCGTCCTTGATGCGCAGCTGCACGAGGTCGACGCCGCCGTCGAGCGCCGCCGCGAGGCGTGCCGGGGCGATCGCCGGGGTGACGAGGTACAGGCGGGCGGCGTGTAGGCGGGCGCGACGGTCCATCGCCTGCAGTCTCGCAGCCCTTCCGGGTCAGCGTGGCGACGGCGGGGGCGCGGTCCAGACGGGCGCCGTCACGGGTCGGGCTACGCTGGCACCCAGCGTGTCATCTGCGTCCCCCACACCAGCTGGCCCGACTCCCGACGTCGTCGTCGTCGGCGGCGGCATCGTCGGTCTCGCCGTCGCGTGGCGGGCCCGCGCCCGCGGTCTGTCGGTCACGCTCTGCGAGCGCGGCGGCCTGCCGTCGTACGTCGCCGCCTCCCACGTCGCCGCCGGCATGCTCGCCCCCGTCGCCGAAGCCGACGCCCAGGAGCGCGCGGTGCTGACGCTCGGCCTCGACAGCGCCGTCCGTTGGCCGGCCTTTGCGCAGGAGCTGCAGGAGGCCTCGGGGATCGACGTGGGGTACCGCACGTGTGGGACGCTCGTGGTGGCGCGTGACCGCGATGAGGCCGAGCACGTCGACCGTGAGATCCGCCTGCGGGAGGCGCTTGGGGTGCCGGTGGCCCGGCTCCTGCCCTCCGCCGCGCGGCGCCTCGAGCCGGCGCTCGCCCCCGCGATCCGCTCGGCCTTCCACGCGCCGGCCGATCACGCGGTGGACCCGCGTGCGGTCTGCGAGGCGCTCGTGGTCGCCTGCGAGCGCGCGGGAGTCGTGCTGCGCACCGGTGCGTCCGTCGCGTCCGTCGCCCCGGGCGGGATCACGCTCGCAGACGGCGAGCGGGTGCCGGCCGGGCGCGTCGTCCTCGCGGCCGGCGCATGGTCGGCCCGCGTCGAGGGCCTGCCCGGGCTCTGCGTGCGCCCGGTCAAGGGCCAGTTGCTGCGCCTCAAGGCCCGCGCGGGGGAGGCCCCGCTGCTGGACCACGTCGTGCGCTGGGACGGTGGCTACCTCGTCCCGCGCGCCGACGGCTGCGTCGTCCTGGGCGCGACGATGGAGGACCGCGGCTACGACACGACCGTCACCGCCCTCGGCGTATACGAGCTGTTGCGGGACGCCGGCGAGCTCGTCCCCGGCGTGCTCGAGCTGGACCTGGAGGCCGCGATGGCCGGCCTGCGCCCCGCCACCCCGGACAACGCACCGCTGCTGGGCGCCTGGCAGGACGTCGTGCTGGCCTGCGGGCACCACCGCAACGGCGTGCTGCTGACCCCGGTCACCGCCGACCGGATCGGCACCTTGCTCGCCAACGAGGACCCCGGGATCGATCCCGCCTTCGCCCCCTCGCGATTTGCGAAGGTGATGGCGTGAGGATCGCTCCCACACGATGCGCGAGAGTGGCGCCATGATCACGGCCAACGGCACCGAGCGCGACGACGTGGCGGCCGGCATGAGCATCGAGCGCTTGCTCGAGATCCTGGACATGCCGCACCGGGACCGGGGCGTGGCCGTCGCCCTCGGCGACGAGGTCGTCCCGCGTACGGTGTGGGCCACGACGATCCTGACGGAGGGCGACCGCGTGGAGGTCCTCGTCGCCGTGCAGGGAGGATGACCATGGAGCCGCTGACGCAGACCGCCGACGACGTTCTGCAGCTCGGGGGGCGCACACTGCGCTCGCGGCTGCTGCTGGGCACCGGCGGGTTCGCGCGCCTGCAGACGCTCGAGGACGCCGTGCAGGCCAGCGGGACCGAGCTTGTGACCGTGGCCCTGCGCCGGGTTGACCCGGCGTCGCGCGGGTCGCTCGTCGCGACGCTCGACCGCTGCGGCGTCGAGGTCCTGCCGAACACCGCCGGCTGCTTCACGGCCCGTGACGCGGTGCTCACCGCCAAGCTCGCTCGCGAGGCGTTCTCCACCGACCTCATCAAGCTGGAGGTCATCGGGGACGAGCGCACCCTGCTGCCGGACGCGCCCGAGTTGCTCGTGGCCGCCGAACAGCTCGTCGCCGACGGCTTCACGGTCCTGCCCTACACCACCGACGACCCCGTCCTGGCGCGCCGCCTGGAGGATCTGGGGTGCGCCGCCGTCATGCCGCTCGGGTCCCCGATCGGCAGCGGCATGGGGATCCGCAACACGTACAACATCGCCCTGATCGTGGAGGCGGCGAAGGTCCCCGTGGTGCTCGACGCGGGCGTCGGGACCGCCAGCGACGCGGCGCTGGCCATGGAACTCGGCTGCGACGCCGTGCTTTGCGCCAGCGCGATCAGTCGCGCGCAGGACCCGGTCTCGATGGCGCTGGCCATCCGCGCCGGCGTCGAGGGCGGTCGCCTGGCGCGGCTGGCCGGGCGCATCCCGCGGCGGCTCTACGCCGAGGCGTCGTCCCCCGAGACCGGGCTGGCGGAGTTCCCTGGCGGGTAAGCGAACCCGCTACTGGACGATGACCGTACCGTTCATCCCAGGATGGATGGTGCACGTGTACTGAATCGTGCCGGCCTTCGTGGGCGTGTATGCAAACGTGCCGCCCTGGCCGAAGTTGTCGGACTTGAAGTCCGCGCCGCTGGCGGCGGTGACGTTGTGGTCGACGCTGTCGTCGTTGGTCCAGGTGACCTTGTCCCCGACCTTGACGGTGACGGACTTCGGGTTGAACGCGATGTTCTTCATGCTGACCTTCACCGCTCCGCCCGAGGTGGCGGGCGTTGCGGCCGCGGTCGCGGACGTGGCGGAGGTGGCGGGCCCGGACGACGAGTTGCCGCCCGAAGAGCCACACCCGGCGACGGCAAGGGCGCTCGTGGCGGCAAGGACGAGGATGAGGCGCTTGACGATCATTGGTGTTCCTTGCGTGGGGGACTGGATGTGATCTTCCTCTTACGGATGCCCAGCCGGCGCGGAATCGTCCCGGCGCGCCAGCGTCATGCCGACCGGTGCGTGGTCGGAGAGCGTGCCACGGTCCAGGATGTCAAGCGGGCCCTCGCGTCGCCAGCCACGGGCCAGCACGAAGTCCACGTCATGCCCGCCGAGCACGGTCAGGTCGCCGGCGCGGGGCCGGCGCGTGTTCGTGTCCCCACCGAGGATCACCGATTCCGCCCCGCCCGCCCCGCCCGCCCTGCCCGCCCAGTCGTCCAGCGCGGCGGCGGCCGTCGCGAGGTCGGCCTGCGCGTGGGCCTCGGAGTGCACCTGGGCGTGCAGGTTGGCCACCCATTGCCCGTCACCGAGGCGTACGCCGTGGGCGACGCGCCGCTCGGGCCGCCGGCGCAGCACGACGACACGGTGGTCGGTGATCGCCGCGCCCCGGACGAGGATCGCGTTGGACCCCCCGCCGCCTGATTTGATGACGTCGGGCGCGTGCCGCGCGATCAGGCGGCGCAACGGCAAGAGCGCGTTACGTGACGTCAGCGCGCTGCGGGCGCTCGCACCGCACGCGCGTCCCATCGCCGCCGGCCACCACGGCGGGACCTCCTGCAGCAGGGCCACGTCCCACGCCCAGCCGGCGAGGGCCGCGGTGAACTCCTCCTGCAGGTCGCGTCCGGCGTTCGGCAGGGCTCGCCCGTGGAAGAGGTTCCAGGTGATGAGGCGCACATCGCTATCTTCCCGCGCCTGATGGCGCGCTCCTTCCTGACCGGTACCGAACTGACGGGCGACGAACTGCACGCCCTCCTGGATCGTGCCCTGGCACTGAAGGCCGAGCCCCTCGGATCCAAGGCGCTGGCGGGCAAGACGGTCGCCCTGCTGTTCGAGAAGCCCTCAACCCGGACGCGCCTCTCGTTCGAGGCCGGTGTCGTCGAGCTGGGTGGGCATCCGATGATCCTGCGGCCCGGCGAGATGCAGCTCTCACGCGGCGAGTCCGTCAAGGACACCGCCCGCATCCTCAGCCGTCACGTCCAGGCGGTGGGCGTGCGGACCGGCGCGGACGCGATCCTCGAGGAGCTGGCGGCCGAAGGCACGATCCCGGTCTTCAACATGCTCACCGCAGGGCATCACCCCTGCCAGGCGCTGGCGGACCTGCTGACGCTCAAGGAGCGCTTCGGCGATCTGCAGGGCCTGAAGCTCGCCTACGTCGGGGACGGCAACAACGTCGCGCGGTCGCTGGCGATCGTCGGCGCGCTCGCGGGCGTCACCGTGTCGGTTGCCGCGCCGGACGGCCACCAGCTGCAGCCCGTGGCGGGCGCGCAGTTGACGAGCGACCCCTACGAGGCGGTGGCGGGCGCGCATGCCGTGTACGCCGACGTCTGGGTGAGCATGGGCGACGAGGACACCGCCGACGCGCGCCGTGCCGCCCTGGAGCCCTACCGCATCGACGACGCGCTGCTCGACGCGGCCGCGCCCGACGCGATCGCGCTGCACTGCCTGCCCGCTCATCCCGGCGAGGAGATCACCGCAGAGGTGCTCTACGGCCGGCGTGGGGAGGCGATCTGGGACCAAGCGGAAAACCGTCGCCACGCCCAGAAGGCGCTGCTGGAACTGTTGCTCGGTTAGGGCGTGGCCCCAGTGTTCCGGGCGGAAAACCGTCGTCACGCCCAGAAGGCATCGCTGGAACTGTTGCTCGGATAGGGCGTGGCGGAGCTGCGTCCGGCGCAGGGGCGCTGGCGCTTGTGGCGCTGGGGCGATCGAGCTTGACGTGGTGCGGGCGCTTGTAACAGCCGCATTGACGGGGGAGTGCGAAGCCCGTGGGTATTTTGGGGCGCGAGCGCCAACGCGCCAGCCATGACGGTCCGCCGCGCGCGCACCGTCCCGCCGGCGCCCTCCGCCGTCAATGCCCGCCGTTCAAGCGCATCGCACCCCGGCGCGGCTCGCTCGCGTCAGCGCGCGTCGCCCGGGTACCCGGGCGACGTCCTTCTTGTGCCCTTCTGGGGGCTGCGGATTGACGTCGGCCGGGCGGTTTCCAGGCGGCGGGCGGCGAACGTCAATCCTGCGCCCTTCTGGGGGCTGCGGATTGACGTTGGCCGGCGGTGGTGTGTTGGCCGAGGGGGCAACGTCGTTCGTGTGCCCTCCAGGGGCTGCGGAATGACGTCGCCCCCCGCGTGCCGCCCCGCCCCGCGTGCCGGCCCGCCCCGCGTGCCGCCCCGCACCGCGTGCCACCCCGCACCGCGTGCCACCCCCGCCCGCGTCAGCCCATCACTTCGTCAGACGCGCTGACCGCCGGCCGGCGCTGCCTGGGCGCGCGGCATCGGCGCCGGCTCGGCGATCGGCGAGTTTGGCGGTCAGGGCGTGGCCCAGTGTTCCGGGCGGAGAACCGCCGCCACGCGCAGAAGGCGCTGCTCGAACTGCTCCTCGGCTGATGACGGCTGGATTGACGTGGACCGTCGGGCGTGTGGTTGGCTCGCCGGGTGCTGCGAACAACGGGAATGCTCGTCTGCCTCACGGTCGCGTTCGCGCTTCTGCCGGCGGCCTCAGCGACATCGACGCCGTCAGGCCTAGTGCTGACGCCGTCGGGCATCGGGCACGTGAAGGTGGGTCAGACCCTTGGTCAGGCGCAGCGCGCTTCAGGTCGTCGGCTGAGGCTCTATCCGGGGTATGCGGGCGACGGTTCGTGCCGCTCTGCGTCGATCGTCGGTCTGCGAGCGCAGGTGATGGTGATCAACGGGATCATCCGGCGGTTCGATCTGCTCCGTGGAACAAAGGTCCGTGCCATCGGTGGTATCCGACTCGGGGCCAGCGAGGACGACGTACGTGCGGTCTTTGGCGCCCGGGCCGTCCGTACGCAGCACGCCTACGTCCCCGACGGCAGCTATTTGACCGTCGGTTATGCACGCGGGCCCTACAAGGGCCGCGGAATCCGATTCGAGACCGACGCGGACGGCGAGGTCACCTCAATCCACGCCGGCCGCAGTCAGGAGATCCGCTACATCGAGGGTTGCGCCTAAGGACGGGGCCGCGGTCCACGCCGAGTGTCGGATCGCCCCGCCTGAGCCGGGCGCATGTGTCACTCGACCCGACCTGACCCGCGAGTGTCGGATCGGCCCGTCTGAGGCGGGCGGATCACTCACTCGGCCCGGCCTGATCCGATCCCTGGGCTGAGCCCCGGGAAACGTCGCAGGCCCCCCGAGGGGCGGCCTGCGACGCACCGTGGGCGTGGGGCGCGGACGCCCCACGGACTACTTGCCGTTGACGGCGTCCTTCAGTGCCTTGGCGGCGGTGAACTTCGGCGCCTTGGAAGCGGCGATCTCGATCTTGGCGCCCGTGGCCGGGTTCACGCCCTGGCGAGCAGCGCGGTCCGATACGGAGAACTTGCCGAAGCCGGCGATGGCGACTTCGCCACCACGGGACAGGGTCTCGGTGAGGATCTCGGCAAAAGCGTCGACGGCGGCCTTGGCCTGCCCGGACGGGAGTTCGGCCTTGTCGGCGAGGTGCTGGGCGAGCTCGGTCTTGTTCACGGTGTTTTCCTCCTGCGTTGACGGCGACTGCGGCGGAGCCTACTCCGCCGCGCGGTTGGATGGCTGGGAAAACCCAGGTGCTATGCGGGTTCTGCAGCGGGGCGAGACCGAATCACACGCGTCGGACGGCATGACGGTCCAGCGTCTGGATCTTCGGCGGCAGCCTAGGGGCTCGCGATGCGCCAGGTGGGTATAGCGTGGTGCAGAGAATCGCTTTCCGCACCGCACCTGGAGCCTCCGACGATGCCGCAGCCGAAGTCCGCCAAGCCCACTTCCTCCTCCGCCAAGCAGGCTGCGCGCACGCCCGCGGCCAAACGGTCCGCGGGCACCGCGACGGCGCCGCGAGCGATCCCTAAGACCGCCGCAGCCCCGGCCAAAAAGCACCCGAATGCAGGGGAAAAGCCCGGCAGTGCCGGGATGCCCTCGGCGACGAAGGCATCTCGGGCGCCCCGCGCCTCGGCCACCGCTGCCGACCCCGGATCGCCCGCGGCGCAGGCCGCACGCGATGAAGCGATGCGGGCGAGCCTCATGCAGCTGCGAGAGCTGCTGGCGGGTGGCGTCATGCTGACCGCGCAGCGCGTCCAGGAGGCGATGGACGACGCCGTCCGGCGCGGGAAGATGACCCGCCGCGACGCCGAAGAGATCGCTCGCGGCCTCGTGGACATCGGTCGCAAGCAGTCCCTGGACATGATCGCGGAGATCGAGCAGTTGTTCGGACGCGGGCGAAGCGATTTGGAGCTCGCCTCCACGCTCGTGCGCGAAAAGACCGAGCGCGTGCTGCGCGAGGTCGAGCGCGTGCGCCGCGGCGCGGGCGTCGGACCGTCCTTGCCGATCGACGGCTACGACGACCTGACGGCCGCGCAGATCGCCGCGCGCCTGGACGCGCTCAGCCCGTCGGACCTGCGCCAGGTGCGAGAGCACGAGCGCCGCACCGCCAACCGCAAGTCCGTGCTGGCGGCCGTCGACAAGGCGCTGGGTTAGGCCGGGAACGGCAGAGCCAGGCCCGCCCCTTGTGATCGTGGGTGGCGGGGGTCCGAGGCGCCGGCGGGCCGCCGGGGCGGCAGGCATTTCCCACGGAGACGAGCGGGTGGTCACCTAGTGTGCGGCTGATGCCCGAGGCCGCCCCGGAGACCGCCGCGCGCCACCAGCGCCTTGTCATCGGCGGGCTGCTGCTCGTCATGCTGCTCGCGTCGCTGGACCAGACGATCGTGTCGACCGCGATGCCGACGATCGTCGGCGAGCTCGGCGGCCTGAACCACATCTCGTGGGTTGTCACGTCCTACCTGCTGGCGGTGACGGTGGTGACGCCGCTGTACGGCAAGCTCGGGGACCTCTTCGGGCGCAAGGTCGTGCTGCAGGCGGCGCTCGTGATCTTCCTCATCGGGTCCGCGCTGTGCGGTCAGGCGCAGAGCCTGACCGAGCTGATCCTGTTCCGGGCGATCCAGGGCCTGGGCGGCGGCGGGCTCATCGTCAGCGCCCAGGCGGCGATCGGGGACGTCGTCGCTCCCCGCGACCGCGGGCGCTACAGCGGGCTCTTCGGTGCGGTCTTCGGGCTGTCGTCGGTCGCGGGCCCGCTCATCGGCGGCTTCTTCACGACGCACATCTCGTGGCGCTGGATCTTCTACATCAACGTGCCGCTCGGCGTCGCGGCCTTCGTGACGCTCGCCGCCACGCTGCCCTCTCGGACCGAGCGTGTGAAGCACCGCGTCGACTACGCCGGCACCGCGCTGCTCGCCATCGGGCTGTCGAGCCTCGTGCTGCTGACGACGTTCGGCGGGACGACGTACGGCTGGACCTCGCTCCAGATCGTCGGCCTCGGCGTGCTCGCGGTCGTCGCGATCGGCCTCTTCATGCAGGTCGAGCAGCGCGCGGCGGAGCCGATCCTGCCGCCCCGCCTGGCCGGCAACCGCGTCTTCGTCGTCACGTCCCTGGTGGCCTTCGTCGTCGGCTTCGGGCTCTTCGGTGCGCTGACGTACCTGCCGCTCTTCCAGCAGGTCGTCCGCGGGCAGAGCCCAACGGCCTCGGGCCTGCAGCTCATCCCCGTCATGGCCGGCCTGCTGACGACGTCGATCCTGTCGGGGCAGCTCATCACCCGGAGCGGGCGCTACAAGATCTTCCCGATCATCGGGACGGCGCTGACCGTCCTGGGGATGCTGCTGCTGTCGACGCTGGACGAGGGGACGAGCACCGCCGCGGCCTCGCTGTACATGCTCGTCCTGGGCTTCGGCCTCGGGTTCATCATGCAGGTGCTGGTGCTGGCCGCGCAGAACTCGGTGCCGTACGAGGACCTTGGCGTGGCGACGAGCGGAGCGACGCTCTTCCGCTCGATCGGCGGCTCGCTGGGGACGGCGATCCTCGGGGCGATCTTCGCCAACCGGCTGTCGAGCGAGCTGTCATCGGCGCTACCGGCGGGCGCCGCGCAGACCGGTGCGCTGGAGGGCGGCAGCCTCGACCCGTCCGCGCTCAAGCAGCTGCCTGCCGCGATCCACGATGCGTACATCGGCGCCTTCACGAACGCGCTGTCAACGGTGTTCCTCGCGGCCGCCGCGTTCTCCGCCGTCGCGTTCGTCCTGTCGTGGTTCATCCGCGAGGAGCCCCTGCGCCAGACGGTCGCCACGCGTGGCGTCGGCGAGGCCTTCGCCGCGCCGCAGGACACCGATTCCCTGCGCGAGCTGCTGCGGTCGCTGAGCGTCCTGGCCGGCCGCGAGCGCACCCGCTCGTTCATCGGTCGCATCGCCGAGGACGCCGGGGTGCAGCACGAGCCGACGGCGGTCTGGCTGCTGCTGCGGATCGCCCGGGACGGCCGCGCGGACCTGGACGAGCTGGCCGCGGCGCACCCGGTGACGCGGCCGGACTTGGAAGAGGCACTTGGGGCGTTGCGCGCCGGCGGGTTGGTGGACGGCGCCGAGCCCGGCGTCGTCGTGACCGCCCGCGGCGGCGAGGCGGTCACCGCGCTGCTCGTCGCGCGCCAGGCGGCGCTCAAGCGGCTGGTCGCCGACTGGGAGCAGGGCGCCAGCCCCGCGGACCTCGAGCCCGTCATGCAACGGCTGTCAGAGGAGCTCGTGACGCCGAGCTGAGACAAGGCGCTGGGTGAGCGGACCCACCCCCCGGAGGCCCAAGCCAGACCCACCCTGCGATCCTGGGTGATGCCATGGAGTCCACCGAGCCCACGCCCGCCCCGCCGCAGCAGCGCCCCGACCGCCCCAAGCGTCCCGACAAGGGGCAGGAGCTGGAGCTGAGGATCGACGCCCTCGCGCATGGGGGCAACGGCGTGGCGCGGCACGACGGCTTCGTCGTCTTCGTCGGCGGCACGGTGCCCGGCGATCGCGTCCGGGCCGTGCTGAGCACGCGCAAGAAGGGCTATGGCGAGGCCCGTCTGCTCGAGGTCCTGGAGCCCAGTCCCGACCGCATCGAGCCCGTGGCGCAGCACCCCGGCGCCGCCTGGCAGGTCATGCCCTACGAGCTGCAGCTGCGCATCAAGCAGGAGCAGGTGGAGGACGCGCTCCGCCGCATCGGCAAGCTCGACGGCTTCCAGATGGAGGCGATCGTCCCGGCCGTCGAGCAGTGGGGCTACCGCAACAAGCTGGAGTACTCGTTCGGGTCGGGCCCCGACGGGGAGTTGGTGTGTGGCTTCCACGCGCCCGGCTCCTGGGAGAGGATCATCGACGGGGAGTCGAAGCTCGGCTCCGAGCGCGCGAACGCCGCCCGTGCCACGGTCCTGCAGTGGTGCCGCGAGCAGGGACTGCCGGCGTACGACCGCCGCAACCAGACGGGGGTGCTGCGCAACCTCGTCATCCGTGAGGCGCGGCGTACCGGGCAGCTGCAGGTGCGGCTCGTGACGTCCCCGATCGAACTGGACGATCTGGCGGTGGCCATCCTCGCCGAGAAGCTCGACGCGCACTCGCTCATCCACACGCAGTACGACGGGCTCGGGGAGACGACGACCGGCGGCGTGTCGACCCTCCTCGACGGCAAGGATCACATCACCGAGGAGCTGTGCGGCCTGAGCTTCCGCATCAGCGCCGACGCCTTCTTCCAGACGAACACCGAGATGGCCGAGCGGCTGTACGGCGTCGCCGCGGAGTACGCGGACCTCAAGGGCTGGGAGCGGATCTACGACCTCTTCTGCGGCATCGGCACGATCGGCCTGTCGCTCTCCACGCGGTCCGGGGAGATCTGGGGCCTGGAGATCATCGAGGACGCGATCGCCGATGCGATCAAGAACGCCAAGGCCAACGGCATCGACAACGCGAAGTTCTACGCCGGCGACGTCCGGGTCGCGCTGTCGGAGCTCGTGGAGATCGCCGGGCGCCCCGACGTGCTCGTCGTCGACCCGCCCCGCGCGGGCCTCTCGCAGAAGGTCGTGCGCCGCATCATCGAGGCCAATCCCAAGCGCATCGTCTACGTGTCCTGCAACCCCACGACGCTCGCGCCGAACGCCGCACAGCTCGTGGAGGCCGGCTACAAGCTCAGCCGGGTGCGGCCGGTGGACATGTTCCCGCAGACGCCGCACATCGAGGCGGTCGCGGTGCTCGATCGCGTGTGACCCGCCCGCCCGTCCGGGCGCCCGCCCGCCCGCGCCGTCTCAGCGCGAGTCGTCGTCCCGGCCCGCGCTCACGCGCTTGAGCCAATCCGCCAGCTGCTGCCCACCCTTGTCGAGGACGCCGCCGGCGTCGTTGACCGCGCCCTTCGCGGTCTCCTGCGCGTCGCGGAAGGCCTCCTTGACCCGCTCGCTGTAGTGCCCTGCCGCCTCGCCGGCCTCGGCGCGGGCGCTGACGGGATCATCGCGCTTGGGGTACTCGCCGTCGACGATGCGGTCGTAGGCGCCGGTCTGCACCCACGCCATCAGCTCGTGGATGCGCTTGACCGGCAGCGCGTGCGTGACGCCGAGGTCCAGGAACAGGCGCGTGAGCTTCTGGAGGCCGGTGGTCGGCTCGGCGTACTCCACGCCTTGGCGCATGAAGGCGTCCATGTCCAGGTCGGCGGCCGCGGTCCCCGCGGTGATGATGAGGAGCGTCCGGCAGACGACGAGCGGGTCGCGGACGACGAGCGCGGCCGCGCGGTCGCTGGTCAGTTCCGACGCCCGGCTCCACTCCAGCAGCGCGGCGCGCACCGGTGCCAGCGGCAGCGGGATGCGCGCGGTCTGCGTGAGGCGCAGGAGGATGAAGAGCGCCGTGCGGTACAGCTGGTGGTCGGACAGCACGTGCGCGGCCTCGTGCGCGAGGACCGCCCGCTGCTGGTGGGCGTCCAGCAGCTCCAGCAGCTCGCTCTGCAGTACGACGATCGGCTTGGCCGCGCCGATCGCCATCGCGTTCGGCGACGGGAACTGCGTGAGGTACAACGGCGGGACCTCCGGCATGTCGAGCGTCGCGTACGCGATGTTGTGCTGGCGCCAGACGTCCGGCAGCTGGTCCTCGGAGAGCCGCACCGCCGAGCCGAGGTAGCTCGCCCGCAGCGCTCGCTCGTATCCGAGCTCGATGAGCTTGCGCACGACGGTGTCGAGCCCCGGGATCGAGCCGAGCGCGGCCGTCGCCGCGCGGTCGGCGGGATGCTCGTAGGCCTTCGGCGAGATGTTGGTCAGGCGATAGCCCTCGGCCGGGAGCAAGCTCATCGACCGAGGGTAACCGCAGCGCGGCCGTCCCTACCCGGCGCTGACGCCCACGCCGATCGGGCAGCTCACGCCGGTGCCGGCCATCGCGCAGTACCCGTTCGGGTTCTTGTCGAGGTACTGCTGGTGGTAGTCCTCGGCGTAGTAGAACGTGTCCGCGGGGGCGATCTCGGTCGTGATCTGGCCGCGCCCGGCGGCGGTCAGGGCCTGCTGGTAGCTCACGCGGGACGCCTCGGCGGCAGTGGCCTGGTCGTCGCCGACGGTGTAGATCGCCGAGCGGTAGGTCGTCCCCACGTCGTTGCCCTGGCGCATGCCCTGGGTCGGGTCGTGGTTCTCCCAGAAGACCTTCAGCAGGTCCGCGTAGCTGACCTTGGCCGGGTCGAAGGCGACCATGACGACCTCGGCGTGACCCGTGCGGTTCGTGCACGTCTCCTCGTAGGTCGGGTTCGGCGTGAAGCCACCCTGGTAGCCGACGGCGGTGGAGACGACGCCGGGGGTCTGCCAGAAGCGGCGCTCGGCGCCCCAGAAGCAGCCGAGGGCGAAGTAGGCGACCTGCACGCCGTCACCGAAGGGCGGCTTCAGCGGGGTGCCCAGGACGGTGTGGCGCTCGGCGACCCGGATGGGGGTGTCGCGACCGGGGAGCGCATCGCCTGGCTCCACCATCGCGTTCTTGGAGTTGAAGAAGGAGACCATGCATCCAGGGTATCCCTGCCGGGGTGGTTCGTTCATAGACTTGCCGTCATGCGCGCCGCCACCATCTCGGACGGAGTCGTCACCGTCGCCGAGCATCCCGACCCCGTCCCCGGCCACGGCGAGGTCCTCGTCCGGGTCAGGGCCGCCGGGCTGAACGGCGCCGACCTGCTGCAGCGCAAGGGCGCCTACCCGGCGCCGCCCGGTTCGCCGAAGGACATCCCCGGCCTCGAGCTCGCGGGTGAGGTCGCCGAGCTCGGGCCCAACGCCGAGCGCTTCGCGGTCGGGGACCGCGTCATGGCGATCGTCGGCGGCGGGGGGCAGGCCGAGCTGGCCCTCGTGCACGAGCGTCAGCTCATGCCGGTGCCCACGAACCTCGACTGGGCGCAGGCGGGCGGTACCCCGGAGGTCTTCACGACCGCGTATGACGCGCTCTTCACCCAGTGCGACCTGTCGGGCGGCGAGCGGCTGCTCGTCCACGGCGGCGCCGGCGGCGTCGGAACCGCGGCGGTGCAGCTGGGCGCGGCCACCGGCGCCCACGTCACCGCCACCGTCCGCCGTGAGGAGGCGCGTGACGCGGTACGCGAGCTCGGCGCCCACGCGGTCATCGACCCCGAGGGCTTCGTGGACCACGGCCCCTTCGACGTCGTCCTCGAGCTCGTGGGCGCACCGAACGTGCCGGACGACCTCAAGGCGCTGGACACCGGAGGGCGGATCGTCGTCATCGGTGTCGGCGCGGGCGCGAAGGCCGAGGTGAACCTGCTGGCGCTGATGGGCAAGCGCGCGACGCTGCGTGCCTCGACGCTGCGGGCGCGGCCGTTGGAGGAGAAGGCGCTGACTGCGCGCGCCATGGAGCGTCACGTGCTCCCGCTGCTGGAGCGCGGTGACCTGCGGGTCCCGGTCGCCCAGACCTTCCCGCTGGAGGCGGTCCACGACGCCTACGAGGCGTTCGCGGCCGGCGGTAAGGTCGGCAAGATCGTGTTGGTGATGTGACGGCCCTGGCGGGCCGCCACCTCACCCCTCGACGAGTCGAGCGTCAGCGTGTGTCGTCCTCCCTGATCGCGGCGACCAGGCGGTCGGCGTTGGCCACGAGGAAGGCGCCGAGCACGGGGGCGACGGGGTCCACGCGCAGCGCGACGGCCAGCGCGAGCGCCTCGAGCACGAGCATCACGGTCCAGCGCCCGCGCAGCGCGAGCGCCGGGGTCCACGTCCCGATCGCCCCGATCGCGATGACGACGAGCGCGGGCAGCGCCAGTGCCTGGCCGCCTCCGAACGCCGGGAGCTCGAGCGTGAGCGGGTCCCCGGCCGAGGCGCGCGCCGTGAGCGCGGACACGTCGCCGGCGATGCCCCCGAGGGCCAGGCCGGCGACGAGCAGGCTGACGGCCACGGCAACGGCGCCCTGCGCGAACTGGCGCGCGAAGAGCATGCCGACGGTGCCCCACATCATCGCCTCCGGCACCGAGGCGGCGGCGCGGGCGTTCGCGGCGTCGAACGCGAGCGCGAGCAGGGCGGTGCCCAACAGCAGGGCGAGCAGCGTGAACCGGCCCCCCTGCAGCCACGCGGCAGCGAGCACCGCGGCACCGATGAGGACCGCGGCGATGACGGCGGCGATGCGCATGTACGGCGCGCCGTCCGCGGACGGGAGGGCGGGAGCGACCAGCGTCTCCGTCACCGCCACCGCGGCGAGCGCGATCGTCAGTAGGGGGGAAGGTCCGCGTACCACGTGCCGAGCATCTTGAATGCCGACCAGAAGGCGCGCTTGGCGGTCTCCTCATCCAGCGCGCCGTCGATGTCCGGGACGTACAGCGCGTCCACGGACGGCGTGAGCTTCTGGATGACGCCCGGGGTCGCCTCCACGGGCCGGGCGAGCGGCACCTGCAGCTCGTTGAGGATGGCGAGCGCATCCTCGCCCATGACGACGACGATCTTCGGCTGGACGATCGCGAGCTCCTGGGCGATCCGGGCGACGCACCCGGGATCGGCGAGCGTCGTGTCCGGCACCGGGCACTTGACGCAAAGCGTGCCGTAGACGGCCAGCGGATCGATCTGCAGACGCTTGAGCGACTTCATCAGCGCCGTGCCCGAACGCCCGTAGAAGGCGACGCCCTCCTCGATCTCCGACGCCGTGGGCGCATGCTTGAGGAGGAAGATGTCCGCCTGGGGATGGCCGGAGCCAAGGACCGGCATGAGGTTGCCGCGCGGGCACAGCGCGCAGCCCTGGAGCTCCTGGGTGAGCGTGTTCAGATCCCGGATGGCGCGCTCCAGGTACTTCTCACGGATCTCGTCGTCTGTCGTCGGCATCAGCGAACCTAGGATTCGACGGTTGCCGTCCCTCACCCTCGTCGTGCAGCAGGTGTTGCCGGATGGGCGCCGCGTTGCAGCTCGTCCGACAAAAGAGGACTCCGCGCGGGCCCATGGATCCCACGCAAGGCTGACCGAGACGCAGCCGAGCGTCGGCCTCAGCCCTTCGGCCTGCCCTTGGCCCGCGCCACCCGCCGCGCCTTGCGCGCCTTGCGGGCTCCGGCGGGGGTCGCCTTCGTCTCCAGGAACTTCAGCGCCTGCACGTACAGCAGGGAGGAGGGCTTCGTCTGGATCTGGGCAAGCGCAAGCGCCTCCTTGAACTCCTCGGGACCGTCGAAGTCGGGCATGCGGATACGCACCGAGCCCAACCCCTGGGCCACGTGCGAGTCCGACCCGGCGCCCGCGATGATCCGGTACTTGGCCGCGAAGCGCTCGGCCTCCTCGTTGAACGAGCCGATCGCCACGCGCGGGTTGTAGACCTCGATCGCGTCGACATCCTCGACGATGTCGAGCAGATGCTCGTAGTCCGGCACGGCATGCATGCGATCGAAGGGGTGCGGGACGTAGACGAGGCCGCCCTGGCGCTTGATCTCGGCGACCGTCTCCTGCAGGGTCAGGCCGCGCGGGATCTTCTCGGTGAGGAACAGGCCGATGACCTCGCCCTGCGAGGCGGTTTTCACCTCCTCGCCGATGATGATCTTCACGCCATACTCCGCGGCCTTGGCCTGGGCGTCCAACGCGCCGGAGACCTCGTTGTGGTCGGTGACGGCGATCGCTCCCAGCCCCTGGTCGCGCGCCGTGGCCAGCAGCACCTCGACCGGTGTGGCGCAGTCGTGGCTGTGGTCGGTGTGCATGTGCAGGTCCACGTCGATCAGGGGGCGGCCCTTCAGGCGCGCACGGACCGGGGCGTTGCCGGCCGGGTCGTGACGACGCGCCACGGTCCGCGCGTAGACGGCCTCAAGATCGTCGGTCATGCGCGCCCAGCCTTGGGTCGCCCGCACGCTGTCCCCCGCCTCGCGCAGCCGGTTCAGGAGCAGCGGATCCGCGATCAGTCGCCCGAGCTGGGCGGCGCAGGTCTGCGGGTCGGAGGCGGCGAACAGGAGCCCGTGGTCGCCCTCGCCGGTGACCTCCTCGTACACGGCCAGGGCCGAGCAGAGCGGGACCGCCCCGGCCGCGATTGCGCGCAGGACGGCGCCCGGGGCGGGGGCCGCGCCGTCCGAGGCGAAGACGCAGATGTCGGCCTGCGCCAGCAGGTCGGCCTCGCTCAGCGCCTCGCGGTCGCCGGGCTCGGCGAAGCGCACCCGCTCCCGCAGGTCCGCGCGCAGCGGCGTGGACGACGACGAGCCGCGGTCGCTGAGCACCGTCACCGCGAAGTCGAGGTCGGGATCCAGTCGGCGCAGGGCCCGCAGGAACAGGCGCAACGCGGCGCGCTCCTCGCCGTCGATGAAGACGACGTGCACCGGGCCGTCGGTCCGCGCCGTGCGCACCGCGACGTCGGCGCCCGGCCTGACGACCTCGTAGCGGGCGGGGAAATGGCGGCGCAGCAGGTCAGCGGTGGCCTGGAAGCTCGCCAGCCGCGCGTCCAGGCGACCCAGGACGAGGTCGACGAGCTTACGGGCCACCTGCGTCGCGACGATGCGCTCCGTCGGGGCGTGGAAGGTCCCGACGTTCAGCGCGCGGGAGTGACGCAGCGCGGCGGACGCCGTGGACGGTGCGAAGGGCTCGTAGACGTGGCACAGGTCCAGCGGTGCCGTCGTCAGCAGCTCCTCGATCGTGCGCGTGATGTCGATCGGGAGCGAGGCGCGGCGGTGCGCGGACACCGGGGCCGGCACGACCTCCCCGACGGCGAGCAGGCGGACGCCGTCGGTCGCGCCCTCCCATAGGTCCTCGCCCGAGCGGATCGCCGCGCGCGAATCGCGCACGAGGCGCGACGACGTGGACGGCGCGACGACGAGCACCCGGTGCCCGCGACCGGCAAGCTCGGCGCTCGTCCGCGCGATCAGGTCGTTGAGCTCGTGCCCGGACTCCCATGCGTGCGGGGTGACCTGGGCGATGGACAGCGGCGTCGCGGGCACCCGCGGATCGTACGGGAGGCAGGCGCGCGTACAACATCCGCCCGATCTGCCCCCACATGAGCGGCAAGGCGCCAACTTTTGGGGACGCCGGCGGCGGACGTAAGTGCGACCGCATCCGGCAGTTGAGGGAGCATGGTCACCACACATACCCTCCGCCGCCCCGGGGGACGTCCGGTCGGACGTCATCGGGGAGTCGCCACCACCCGTACTCTTCTGACCCCAATGCCCGGAACCCTGGGACACCGGATGGCCTGGCGCGACGAGCGCACGTTCGTCGGACGCGAGCGTGAGCTCGCGCGCTTCGACGACCTGCTCGACGACCGCACCCGTTCCTCGGTGGTGTTCGTGCACGGGCCGGGTGGCATCGGCAAGTCCACACTCCTGCGTGAGGTCGCGCGCCGCGCGGTCCGCCGCGGCTATACCCCGGTGCTCGTCGAGGGTCGCGACCTGGCCCCGGTCCCGGGGCAGCTGGACGCGGCCCTGCACGGCGTCACCTCTCACGAGCGTCCGCTCGTCGTCTTCGACACGTACGAGCGCATGTCGGCCGCCGGCGGCTACCTGCGGTCGCGCGTGCTGCCCGCCCTCCCCGAGGGCGCGCTGGTCATCGTCGCCGGTCGCCGTGCCCCCGAACCGGGTTGGCTGTCGGACGGCTGGGAGCACGTCACGACCGCGATGCAGCTGCGCCCGCTCGGCGACGACGAGGCTTCCACGCTCGTCTCGCAGCACGGTCTCGAGGACCCGGACACGGTCACGTCGCTCGTGCGCTGGGCCAACGGCTCGCCGCTGGCGCTCGCGCTGGGTGCGGAGACCGCGGCGACGTCCGGCATCGTCGCGGATCTGGGTGAGCTGGACGACAATCCCGACCTGGCCCGCGCGCTGTTGCAGCGCCTGGCGCGCGCCGAGCTGGACGGGGGCGACCTGGACGTCCTCGCCGTCGCCGCGATCGCCCGTGTCACGTACACGAGCATGCTCCGCGACGTCCTTCCGGGCACCGACTCCGAGGAGGCCGAGGCGTGGCTGCGCGGCCTCAGCTTCTCCGAGCCCGTCGGCGCCGGCGTGACGCTGCACGATCTCGTCCGCCGCGCGCTGCGGGCCGAGCTGCGCCGCCGCGACCCTGACCACGAGCACGAGCTGCGTCGCCGCGTCGCCGACCACCTCTACGGTCGGGCGATCGCGGGCGAGACACGCTTCATGGTGGACCTCGCCGATCTCGTCGACGATCCGATCATCCGCTGGGGCTTTGGCGCGAACACCTCAGCCACCCATCGGGTGGACCACGTGCGCGTCGGCGACAAGGACGCCGCGGGCGACATGTTCGTCACCCGCAAGGCGGGTGGGCACGGGTGGTGGGCCGGCGCCTGCCGGTTCTTCGAGGAGGCGCCCGAACGCGTCGTCATCGCCCGCGATGACGCCGACGTTCTGTGCGGCGTCTGCATCGCGGTCACCCCGCAGAACGCGCCGGCCTTCGCCGACGATGATCGGGTGCTGGGCCCGTGGCTGGCCCACGCCCGCGCGACGATTCCCGACGGCAACGTCCTGCTCTGGCGCGACGCGGTCGACCTCACCACGCCGGTGGACGGCCACGCCGCCTCCCCGGTCCTCGCGATCCTCAACACCGCGGCCATGCTTCGCTGCGGCCTGACCAACCAGCGCTGGTCCTATCTGCCGATCGACCCGGACAACGCGGTCGCGGTCGCCTTCTCGGCGGCGGTGGGTGCGCGACACGAGCCCTCGCTGGACATCGTCACCCACACCGCCAAGCGCGTGGAGTGCCACATCCTCGACCACGGCGAGGGCGGCGTCCTGGGCGGGACCCGCGCCGCGGTGTACCGCGAGCTCGGCCTCGCGCCCCCCGTGAACATGGGCACGGCCCCGCCGCCGCGCGCAGCGGACTTCGAGGACGTGCGCGAGGCGTTGCGGGTCCTGCACCAGCCGCTCGCCTTGGCGGCCTCCCCGCTGGCGACGGGCGCCGGCGCCGAGGACCGAGCGGCCTCGGTACGGGCGGCGATCCACGCCGCCGTCGCCAACGTCTTCGGCGATTCGGTGGATGAGACGCTCCTGCGACGGATCATCGAGCGTGGCTACCTGGATCCCCAGGGCGGCCACGAGCTCGCCGCCCTGGAGTTGAACGTCAGCCGCGCGACGTACTTCCGTCGGCTGCGCCGGGCCTGCGACCGGGTCGCGGAGTACGTCATCGCCGCGCGGGCCAGGTGACCCAGATGCCACATCGGCCGGGTCCAGGGAGGTAGGCTCGCGCCTGGAAGGAGATGCCCCCGACCGGAGGAGCAAGGATGGGTCATCAGGTCGTGCTGAACGAGCCGTCGAGCGCCTGCCGCGAGGTGATGCGCGAGCTGGCGGCGTCGTTCCTCGATACCGTGCAGCTGGACGCGATCGGGGCGGACCTCGCGACCCAGATCCACGCGGAGATCGACGAGGTCCCGCCCGAGCTGCGGCCCGAGACGGTGCTCAGCTGCCGGGCCAACGTGAACCTCATCATCCAGATGATCCACGACCAGATGGAGGCCTCCAGCGCGGTTGCCCCCGTCGAGGCGACGCACTACGCCCGCGAATTCGCGCGCGCCGGACTGCCGATCGAGGCGCTCATGCGCGCCTACCGCATCGGGCACGCGGAACTGTCACAGGTGTGGCTCGAGCGCCTCCACGTCGCCAAGGCCAGGCGCGAGGTCCTCGCCGAGGCGGTGACGGTCAGCTCCGCCTGGATGTTCGCCTACGTCGACGCGGTGAGCGCCGGCATCGCGGAGTCCTACATGCACGAGCGCGAGCGCTGGGTCCGCAGCGCTGCGGCCCTGCGCGCCGACGAGGTCCGGGCCATCATCGACGGCCGCCAGGTTGACGAGCCGCGCGCCTCCCAGCGCCTGCGCTACGAGCTGGGGCGCACGCACGTCGCCGTCATCGTCGCCGGCGAGGAAGCCGAAGACGCGGACGCGACGATCGGCCTCTACGAACGCGTCGCGCACGAGGTCCAGCGCGCCATCGGGGGTGGCGATGCGCTCTGTGTGCCGCTGGGCCTGCGCACGCTGGTGGCCTGGGTGAGCTTCAACGACGGCCAGGCGCCGGACCTCACCGCACTGACGAAGGTTCGCGGGGCCGAGGCGCTTGCCGCCGGCGTACGCCTGGCGGTCGGCGAGCCGGCGCCTGGCCTGGCCGGCTTCCGCCGTACGTACGAGGACGCCCAGCTCGCCCAGCGGGTGGCGCGCCTCCGTGAGCGGCGCCCGGGCTACGTGACGCGCTACGAGGACGCGGTCCTCATCGGCCTGCTCTCCCAGGACGGCGACACCGCGCGGCGGTTCGTCACCGGCGAGCTCGGTGCCTTGGTCGACGACAGCGACAGCGTCCGGCGGGTGTCCGCGACGCTCAAGGTCTTCCTGGAGGAGGGATCGAGCAACGTGCGCGCCGCCCGCCGGCTCGGCGTCCACGAGAACACGATCGCCTACCGCGTCAAGCGCGCGGAGGCGCTCCTCGGCCGTCCCGTGGACGACCGGCGCCTGGAGCTCCGCGCGGCGCTGCTGCTCGTCGACACGCTGCGCCCCTGACGGACCCACGCGCAGCGGCGCAGCACGGCTCACGGAACGACGACGGCCCGCACATGGCGGGCCGTCGGTCCTGCGGGTGATCAGGCCTTGGCGGGCGTCTTCGCCGCGGGGGCAGCCTTCGCGGCGGGGCCCGTGGTGGCCTTCGCGGCGGGGGCCTTGGTGGCCTTCGCGGCGGGGGCGGCCTTGGCGGGTGCCTTCTTGGCCGGCGAAGCGGCCTTGGTCGCGGCCCGCTTGGCAGCGGGCTTGGCCGCGGCCTTGGCGGCGGCCGGCTTGGCGGCGGTGGGCTTGGCGGCGGAGGCCTTCAGCGCACGGCCGGCGAGCTTCTTGCCGGCGTACTTGGCGATGAACTTCTCCGTGTCCAGGCGCGCGATGTCGTCGGGGCGCTGGGTGTGCGGCGACTTCATGAGGTACGACGACGGGCCGTCGACCTGACCGCCGACGCCGTGGTTGAGGGCGAGCTTGCAGCAGCGCACGGCGTCGATGACGATGCCGGCCGAGTTCGGGGAGTCCCAGACCTCGAGCTTGACCTCGCAGTTCAGCGGGGCGCCGCCGAAGGACTCACCCTCCAGGCGGATGTGCGCCCACTTGCGGTCGGTGAGCCACGGCACGTAGTCCGACGGGCCGACATGGACGTCGTCGGCCTTCATCTCCAGGCCGGCGACCGAGGTCACGGCATTGGTCTTGGAGATCTTCTTGGACTCCAGGCGCTCGCGCTCGAGCATGTTGAAGAAGTCCATGTTGCCGCCGACGTTCAGCTGCGACGTGCGGGCGAGCTTGACGCCGCGCTCGTGGAACAGGCGGGCGAGCGTGCGGTGCACGATCGTCGCCCCGACCTGCGACTTGATGTCGTCGCCGATGATCGGCAGGACGGCCTTCTTGAAGCGGTTGTTCCAGTACGGCTCACGGGCGATGAACACCGGGATGCAGTTCACGAAGCCACAGCCGGCCTCGAGGATCTGCTCGACGTACCACTTGGTCGCCAGCTCGGAGCCGACGGGCAGGTAGGAGACGACGACGTCCGTCCGCGTCTCCTTGAGGATCCCGACGATGTCGGCGGTCTCGCCCTTGGCCTTCGTGATGCGCGTGGCCGGGTACTTGCCGATGCCGTCGTGCGTCATGCCGCGGTGCACGGTGACGCCGGTCTTCTTCGGGACCTTGTTCGTGAACTTCAGCGTGTCGTTCGGATCCGCCCAGATCGCCTGGGCCAGGTCCTTGCCGACCTTCGTCGCGTTCACGTCGAACGCCGCGGTGAACTCGATGTCACGCGGGTGGTAGCCACCGAGGTCGGTGTGCATGAGGCCCGGGACGGGCTCCTTGGGATCCGCGTCTGCGTAGTGGTAGACGCCCTGTACGAAGGAGTTTGCGCAGTTGCCGACGCCGATGATGGCGACGCGGACCTTGTCGTGCTGGTAACGGCCAGTGCCGTGCCCGTTCGCAGCGGAGGCGCCGTTGGAGGCCGCCGCGCCGTTGCCGTTGATGCTCATGTTCAGGTAATCCCTTCTCGGAAAGTTCGAGACATCTCACCCCGCCGAACCGCGAGGGTTACAGGTGCGTAACCGAACGCCCGGTTGCAGGTCAGGCCTCCGCGACGGCCGCGTCCTCGGCCAGCATCGCACCGCGGACATGCCAGATGCGCTGGAACGTCGTGATGATCGTCAGCACCGCGAGGACGTACACGGACGCCTCGAGCAGCTCGAAGTCCCCGAGCCCCGCGCCCTTGGCGAAGAGCAGGCCGATGCTGAGGATGACGACGCGGACAGCGCGCGAGGCGATGCCGACCTTGCACTCGACGCCGAGGGCCTCGGCGCGGGCGCGGGTGTAGCTCACCATGAGGCTGAAGAGCACCGCGGCGACGGTGGCCGCGACGGCGGCCTCGTTGCCGCGTGCGGCGAAGTAGGCGCCGACGGCGGTGAGGACGATGCCCTCCTCCATGCGGTCCAGCGTCGAGTCCAGGAACGCGCCGAACGGCGTGCCCTTGCCGGACATGCGCGAGTACCGCCCGTCCAGCGTGTCCATCACCGACCCGGCGATGAACGCCAGGCCCGCGAGGAAGAAGTACCGCTCGTACACGAGCACCGCGGCGACGAGGTTGCCGACCAATCCCGTGAGTGAGATCGCGTTGGGCGTCAGGCGCGACTCGATGAGCGCGTTGCGCGCCCTCTCCCGGCGCAGGGCGGGCCCTCGCGACGATGACGTGCGGTCGCGGCGTTGGCGGGACGGCTGCTCGGACATCGCGGGGGAGGGTACGCCCCCGGGCGGCCTCGGCGGGTCTTGGGCGGCGCGATTGGTCAGCGGGGAGGTTTTGTGCGACCTGGACAGATCGACCTGCCGCTGATGTGGGCGCGGAATCTCCTGGCGCTGACGCGAGGGCCTACGCCTGCACGCCGGCCGGCGTGAAGGACCACGCCGTGGGGCGCGTCTTGGCCAGCCAGCGGGCGGCGAAGAAGCTGACCCCCGCCGTCGCGCCACCGAGCACGGCGTCCAGAATCCAGTGGTTGCCCGTGACCACGACGATCCAGGTCATGAGGATCGGATAGGCCGCCCACAGGATCCGCGTGACGCGGTGCTTGGAGAGCGTCGACAGCGTCCCGCCGATGATGATCGCGAAGCAGCAGTGCATCGACGGGACTGCGGCGTACGGGTTGAAGAGCGCGTTGACCTTCACGTCGGTATGGCCGACGCCCGTGAACTCCGAGACGGTGTCGCGGAAGCCGTACTCGGGGAAGAAGAAGCGCGGCGGTGCGGTCGGATAGACGATGTAGCCGATCAGGGCGATCGCCATCGCGACGATCATCATGTTACGCACGAAGTAGTAGCGCGCGTTGTGCCGGAGGTACAGGTAGACGATCGCCGCGAGCACGATCGTCGTCTGCGCGTTGATGTAGACGAGGCTCGCGAAATCGGTGCTGACGTCCCAGCCGCCCGTCCACTTCTGCAGGTTGCGCTCGCTGAAGATGCCCAGCGTCTGCTCGATCGAGATCAGGTCGCGGGCGTTCTGGAAGGCGATCGCCGCCCCCTGGCCATCGTCCACGACGCCCCGCAGGAAGCGGTAGGCGTAGTACGCGCTGGCAAACAACGCGATCTGGCGCAGCACGTCGACGAACCCCTGCGGGAAGACCTTGGACAGCAGGAGATCCGAGCGGGCGCGCATCAGAGGCAAACATGCTATCGGGCTGTGAACGATTCCTCGCCCGCGCGGGCCCGCAGCCGTCAGGTGGGGCACCGTGCCGGACCGGTCAGAAGCCGGCGCGCGCTGAGCGCCGCGTGGACCCGGACCACGCCGCGGCGGCGGGCGTGGACGACGGTCCAGTCGTCCGGCGTGGCCGTCACGCAGGCCGCGGCACCCGAGGTCTCCCAATAGCGCGTGGCGTGCACGCGGACCACGATCCGGCCAGGCCGGCGAACCCGCAGCGTGAAGCCCTCGCGGTCGTACCGGGTCAGCGTCGCCGGCCCAGCGACGAGCGAGGTCGGGTTGCTGACGGCGTACAGCCGCCAGTGCCGATTGCGCCAGACCTCGTTCAGGTACGGGACACCGCGGGCGATGAGCGCAGCCTCACCGCGGCCTGAGGCGTCCAGCGGGGCATCGGGGACGGCGACCCATCGCACCGCGTTGTGCGCGAGCCATGCGCGGTAGGCAGCCGCGCTGACCGTGGCACGTTGGAAGAGCGGGTTGAACTTCGTGTCCAGCTGCGTCTCCCACCCACGGGCCAATGGGACGTGCGCCGCCAGGTGCGCTGCATCCCAGTGCGCTCGCGTGAACGGGACCTCGACGCGCCCCGTGAGCGGACCTTCGGCCTCGAGCCGCCGGATCAACGGCTTGTAGTACGACGCCTGCGTGGACGGATCCCCGACGCTGATGCCCATCTCGCGAGCCGGGGCGTACCACTGCCAGCCCCACAACGCGACGCCGATCGCCAGCAGCGCGCGGCCGCGCCGGCCCACGGGGCGGCGGGCGGTGCACGCGCAGACGAGCAGCGGCCCGGCGAACGTCGCCCCCAGGCGGGTGACGTTGGAGCCCATCGGCGTGGCCAGGACGAACGACAGCGTGCCCGCCACCGCGTAAAGGGCGGCGCCCGCGCGCAGCGTGCGTTCGTGGCGGTCGATCACCACGACGAGCGCGATCGCGCAGCCGACGACGACGAGCGCCGCGCCGGCCCGGAACGGCTGATGCCCGCCTTCGGGGAACGCGACGGTCAGGAACGCGACCATGGTTCCCGCGCCGGCGGTGACCGCGGCGGCCCCGCGGACTTGCGGGTCGGTCCACAGTGCCCCCACGGAGCCTCGCGACAGCCGTCGCGGCGCGCGCGCCAGCAGGACCGCCGCGCCGCTCAGCGCCAGGAAGGCCCCGGCGACCGGGCTGGCGGCGGCGCATAAGGCCGCGGTGAGGCCGGCCGTGCGTCGGTGGTCGCGCTGCCAGGCCAGCAGCGCCGCGAGCCCCACGCAGACGCCGAGGCTGAAGGTCAGACGGCCGATGCACAGGTCCGCGATGGACGCGGCCGCGAACCATCGCGTGCCCCAACGTGCGCGCTCGCCGAAGTGGGCCGTGGCAAGGCGGTCGAAGAGCACCGTGGAGCCGATCGCCGTCAGGACGCCGACCGGGCGCGGGCCCGCGATCGCCCCGAGCGGCGGGAACAGGAGGCTGTAGCCCGGCAGATGGTGCCCGGCGTACCAGAAGTCGTCCCACACCGAGAAGCCCTCACGCGCGAAGAGCCCCGCCCGGTAGGCCTGCGCGGCGAGGTCCGGGGTGTTGGGCGCGACCGCCAGCCACGTCAGGGCCAGCGTCGCGGCGATGAGCCATGGCGGCACGCGCAGCAGGAGCGGGGCGGGCGGCGCGCGCATGACGCGGATGGTCGCCGCGCTAGATGAGACCGGCGTGAGCGGCCCGTGACCGTCGTGTGATCTTCTAGCAGCGCGGCCCGGTCGCCAGAATCCGCAACGGCGTGAAGGCGATGCCGACGCGGACGCTCCCGGGGCGCGTGACCCGCACGCGCGTCCAGTCGCCGGGCGCCCGGCTCACGCAGCCGCCGTCGCCGTCGTGCACCTTCCAGTAGGACGTCCAGCGCACCCGCACGAGCACCGTGCCCGGCCGGGCGGCACGCAGCTCGAACCCCTGCGTCGTCAGCCGCGTCATGGTCGCTGCGCCGGAGGCCAGCGGCGCGGGCTCCCGGACCCGGAACACGCGCCAGTGCGCATCGCGGAACACCGGTTGCAGATAGGGCTGCCCCGCACGGATGAGTCGCGCCTCGGTCTGCGCGGAGCCATCCAGCGGCACGTCCGCAAGCGCGACGTACCGCACGCCGTTGTCCGCGAGCCAGCGGCGGTAGCGCGCCGAGGTCAGCACGCCCTTGTAGAAGACGTCGTTGACCTTTGTGTCGAGCTGGCGCTCCCACCCACGCGCGAGCGGCAGGTGATTGCCGATCCAGCGCGACTCCCAGTGGTTGGCGGTGAACGGCACCTCGACCCGGAAGGTCTGTGCGGCGGCGGCGGGGTCCCGCTCGAGGAAGCCCAGCACGCCGTCGTAGTAGGCGGCGTGGACCGACGGGTCGCCGCTGCCTCGGACCCAGTCGCGCACCGGGGCCGTCCATTGCCAGTACAGCAGCGGGATCGCGAGAGCCACGAACAGCCGCGGGTTACGCGTCCACAGCAGGCAGGCGAGGATCGGGCCGGCGATGATCCCGCCCAGACGGGTGACGTTGCCGCCCATCGGCGTGTCCAGGAGGAAGCTGGCGATCGTGGCGACCGCGTAGAGGATGACCCCGACGCGGAGCACCCGCTCCTCTCTGGGCAGCGCCAGCAGGATCAAACCGAGGCCGATGAGCGATGGCCAGAAGCTGGACGCGACGAACGGGTGCACGCCGCCTTCGGGGAAGGCGACGGTGAGCGCGATGGCGGGAACGACGGCCGCGGCGCCGATCGCCAGCGCGTCGCGGCGCCGGATCCTGGACGACCGCGACGGGTCCAGCCGCCGCCCGCCGCCGAGGAACCAGGCCGCGGCACCCAGCCCGAGGAACAGGCCTGCGACGGGGCTGGCCAGGGTCGACGCGGCCGCGGCCAGCGACGCCCACCCCGGGCGCCGGTGGGTGGCCGCGAGCACGCACGCCAGCGCGAAGGCGACGCCGAGCGCGAACGTCAGCCGACCGGTGACGAGGTTCACACCGGTGGCCGCGGCAAACCAGATCGACCCGACGCGCGCGTCGCGGCTGCCGAAGTGCTCGGCCGCGATCCGCTCGAAGAGCCAGGCCGCGGCGAGCGCCGCGAGCGCGCCGACGACCCGGGGGCCCAGGAGCGCAGCCAGCGGCGGGAACAGGACGCTGTAGCCGGGCATGTGGTGCCCGCCGTACCAGGCGTTGTCCCAGACGAGGAAGCCGTGCCGCTCGAACAGACCGGCTCGGTAGGTCTGTGCGGCGAGGTCCGCGCTCGGCGGGTCGACGATGAGATAGGCGATGGCGATGCCCGCAGCGATCACCCAGGCCGGGCAGGCGGTCAGGACGGATCGGCGCATCAGCGCGAACCTATCCCGGCCCGCGGGCACGCTGCGTACCGCGTCGTGGACGATGCCGGCCATGCGATCAGGCACCGGCGGGCGGGCGGACGCCGGCGCCCAGGAAGGCGGCGACCGTCTCGACGAGGTCCGGGCGGTCCAGCCACGGCCAGTGGCCGCCATCCGGCAGGCGCAGCTGCTGGGCACCGGGGATCGCGGCGGCGTAGGCGTCGGCAAAGGACGCGGGGATGTACGGGTCCTGCTCGCCCCAGACGACGAGCGTGGGGCAGGTCAGCGTGCCCAGGTCCGCGCCCGCGGCGGCAAGCACGTCCGGGTCCGCGCTGCGGTACAGCCGCAGGATCGCGCGCTGGGTTCCCTGGTCGAAGTGCGCGACGACGCGGTGGATCCACGCGGCCGGCATCGGGCCCTTGGTCGCGTTGGACGCGCGCGTGAGCTGCCTGACGGTGACGGGGTTCACCGAGCCCATGAACAGCTCGCCGAAGAACCGCCGACGCCACACCCGCGCGACCCGGTGCCAGCGATATCCCGGCAGGAGGGGCACGGCGTTGATGACGACCAGGCGCTGCACGCGGTCGGGGAAGCGCTGGGCGAGCATGAGCCCCACGGCGCCCCAGTCGTGCACGACAAGGCTGAAGCGGTCCACACCACGATCCTCGAGGAACCGCTCCAGCCACGGCCCGTAGCGGTGCATCGTGTAGTCGCCGTCACCCCGCTTGCCGGACCGCCCGAACCCGGGCAGGTCCGGCGCCAGGCCGCCGGTGCGCTCCAGGAAGTCCGGCCAGTCGTCGGCGCTCGTCGGCACGCCGTGCACGTAGAGCACCGGGACGTCGCCGGGGCCGTCCGCCTCCAGCCAGAAGACCGGCTCGCCGTCAAGGGTGGCGTGGTGCTCGATGACGTCGGCCATGTACCGCGGCAAGATACCCCCGGCCGGGCCCGGCCGACCCCCGCCCGGCGTGAGTAGGCTCGTCGCTCTATGAAGACCCTGCTCCTCGGTGAGGCCCTGGTGGATCTCGTCTGCGAGCGTCCAGTCGCGTCGCTCCAGCAGGCTTCGGCGTTCGTGCCCCACCTCGGCGGATCACCAGCGAACGTGGCGATCACGGCCGCGCGCCTCGGTGCGCCGGTGGCGCTTGCCGGTGGAGTGGGGGCCGACGCGTGGGGCGACTGGGTGCGCGGGGGCCTGGAGGCCGATGGCGTGGGGACGGAGCTGCTCGTGACGCTCCGCGGCGAGGCCACCGCCGTCGCGTTCGTGACCGTCGACGAGCGGGGCGAGCCGTCGTTCCTCATCCACGGCGGGGCGGGCGACGCGGCGATGCAGGCGCTGGCGGAGCAGCTGCCGGGGGCCGTCGACGCGGCCTCGGCGCTCGTGCTGAGCACGGGCACGCTCGTGGCCGACTCCGAGCGCTCGGTCACGCTAGCCGCTCGCGAGCAGGCCCTGGCGCGTGGCATCCCCGTCATCTTCGATCCCAACCTGCGGCCGGGCCGCTGGGACAACCCGGCGCGCGCGGTGAGCGTCGCGCGGGGCCTCGTGAGGGGTGCCTTCCTCGTGAAGGCCAACCGGACCGAGGCCACCGCGCTGACCGGCGAGCGCGATCCCGTGGCCGCCGCCGATGCGCTGCTGGCCGGCGGGGCGCGGCACGTCGTCATCACCTGTGGCGCGGACGGCGCGATGCTGCGCGGCGGCGGCCTGCGGTTGGACGTGCCCGGCGT